>CAYVVB010000095.1:0-26849 GCA_964454955.1 uncultured Bradyrhizobium sp.
TGGCAAACGCTGGTTCACCGGGAAGAGCGCGAAGTAAGCCGTAAACCACTGCGCAGGGAAGGCCGGAGTGTTTCCGCCTCCACCTGTGGTCTTCGCGCTCTTGCGCGTCGTTTTTCGCGCGAGGGCCCATGGGTGCAGGCCAGCACCCGGTCTTCCCTGCGCCCTCTGTGTTTTGAGAGGGACATCGAGATGCAAGACTCGGACGCAAATGCGCCGCGGGAATGTGGAGTCGCATGCTCGGCCGTTGAAAGTGGAATATGGACGTTACGCGCGAGGGCGTCGCACCTTGCTCGTCATGCCCGGGCTTGTCCTGGGCATCCACGTCACTTGTCCGAAAGAATTCGTGGATGGCCGGGACAAGCCCGGCCATGACGAATGGGCAGAAGGGTCGTGCGGCTATGGATCGCGTTTGCTTGTCGCAATGATGGAGCAAGCTGTTTGAATCTGGAATCAAAGTCGTGCCAAGCCTCACACGGCCTTGCAGTGCGATCCTTCGTAGAGCCGCGCCAACAGCGATTTGGGCGTGTCGTGGGGCAACAGCGTCGCAACGGTCACGACTGCGTCCGAGCGGGCGCGTCGGCCGTGCGAAGTGTGGCGCATCACGCTGGAGAGCCGTCGCGCAATCGCATGCGCGTCGCGCAGATCTGTGCCGCTGAACACCACCAGCACCGAGCCGTCGTGATGCGCGGCGCCGAAATCGGTCCGCCGCTTCAGGCGGCTGATGATGCGGGCGCCATCGAATTGCGCGCGCGTCGTCGTCCGATCGAAGGCAAATCGCGCTACCGACAGAGCGCCGCCGTCGGACAGCGTCTGCTCCACGGCCCTCGTGAAATCGCGGGCGAAGGCGACGCTGGTCAGAAGTCCCGTCTGCGGATCGAGCAGGCCGCCGGCGTCGATGGCGTTGAGCGTGCGGTTGAGCTGGGCTTCGAAAGCATGCTGGCGGATCAGGGGCAGGGCGCAGGCGGCGATATCGGCGGGCTCGCCGGACACCGTTTCGAGATTGGCGAGGTCGTAGGCGCGCGCCAATGGGCCCGAGCCGACCGTGATGGGCAGGCTGCGGAAGCGCGAATCCTCCGACAGCACGGTGAGGAAGGCGTCGACGACGCGCGGCGTGAAACCCTCGGCGAGCACGATACCATCGATATCGCGGTTGTTGAGATGGTTCGCCGCCGCCTCGATGCTGAGTGCGCCGACCACGCCCATGCGCTCGCCGAGCGCGACGGACAGCGCGGGATAGTTGCCGCCGCGGCCGATCAAGAGCGCGGTCGCATCGCGCGCGGGATCGATGTCGGGAAGGCCTTGCGCCGCGTCGTCGCTGAGCCTGCGGAGCACGGTGGCGTGCAGGGCCCGCACCCGCAGCGCCGCGCGCAGGCGCGCCAGCAGGCGGTCGGAATTGGTCTCGCTGCGCCAGAGCGGCAGCGCGTTCTCCGCAAGCCGTGTCGTGGGATCGACCGCGATCAGCGGGAGGTAGGGCTTTCGTGCGCCGATCTGCCTTGCGAGCAAATCGAAATCGCGTTGCGGCAGGCCACCCATCGCGACCAGCACGGCCGCCGGCTGGACTTGCGCGACCGCGCGGGAGGCCTCCGCAAGTCTCGCATCGATCAGCGGAAACAGCTGCGCATCGCCCAGTGCGCGGGCGAAGGAGGGGCGTCCTGCATCGGAGACGATGAGGATCGGACCTTGCTGGGACATCGGCAAACCCGGAGATTGCTGCGCACTGGTGCGCGGAAATCTAGTGGGCGGGCCTTAATGCAGTGTCAACGATGGCGAGTAGTGAATCGTCGTGAGTTTCTTGCGCCGTCACGGCGAGCGGTCCCGAAACGCTTCCACCATCAACGGGTTGAGGCCGAGTTCAGTCAGCGCCTCGCGGGCGCGGGCATTGTCCTGGGCGCGGCCTGCGAGGCGGTGTCCGCTCAGGCGGTCCGGCAGCGCGGTCAGAAGTGCGCCTTGCCCGAGCCGCTTGGACCATTCCTGCAGGTCTTGCGACAGGAAGCGGTAGCCGCCGACCGCCATGATGCCGGAAGGCGGCGCGGTGATGGAGATCGCGCCGGTCTGACGGTCGAGCCGCGTGCCATATCCGGTATCGACATAGTCGATCGGCGCCTGCGGTATCAGGGAGTCGCTGGGCGGCGGAGGCGGCGCATAGGCCGCGACCGATATCATCGGGCCGCGCAAACCGAGCGTTCCCTTCGGCGTCAGCAAAACCTCGCCGGCGATGGACGAGCCCGGCAGCGGGCCTTGTGCACCCGGCTTGAGCAGCGCGGGCGAACCATCCTCGCTGCGGCGCACGCCGAGCAGCCCTGCCTCACCGAACAGATAGATATCCGTCATCGACGCCGTCCGCGCCGTCCAGGATGGGCTCGCTGCCACCTGCTCGGGCGCGCGCCACAGGCCGATCACACGGCGCAAGCTCGGAAGGCGGTCCGACAGGCCGAGTTCGTCCAGCCGCAGGGCCAAGGGTGCGGGCGCGATCAGGGTGTCGCAGCGATGATCGTTGATCTGCTGCTCCAGGATATCGGCATCGAAGGGATGGTGCAGCGCGAGCGTGCCGCCCGACACGAGCCAGGTGACCAGCGACGCCGCCAGTCCGGCAAAGGAGCCGGGTGCAAAGGCCGACAGGATGATTGCGCCCTGTGGCAGGTCGCTTTCCAGCGAGATCGCAAGCCCGCCGGCGATCACTCCGAAATGCGGCCGCGGGACGGCGCGAAATCCTTCCGATGTCACATCGAAGGAAATGATCGCCGCTTTCCGCCCATCCTGGACGGCGCTCCGGGTCGGCACGGCACCGATTGCGATCGCCTCGTCGAGCGAGGCCATTCCTTCGGGCAGATCACTGCCGAAGCCGCAGACATGGCGGATCGAAAAGGCTTCGACCGCGGCGTTCATGGCAAGGTCGGAGTGCAGCACGCCGTCGATCTTGCTTGCCGCCACGATCGCACGCGCGCTGGTCCGATTGAGCGCAGCCACCACCTCCGCCTGCCGCCACAATTGCGGGAGGAGCGCGACCACGAGGCCGGCGCGATGGGCCGCGAGCACGGTCAGGGCGAATTCGACGGTGTTCGGCAGTTGAACCGCGATCACCGAATGACTCGGCAATCCGGCCTCGACGAAATGCGCCGCGAGCGCCGAGATCGCGCGATCGGCCTGGGCGTAGGTCAACTGCCTCGGGGGCAGGCCCGTGATGCGTTGCTTGTTGGGGGGATCGATCAGCGCCAGTGCGTCCGGCTTGCGCGCCAGGATGCGCTGGAACAGGACGTCGAGGGTCGGCGAGACGTGGATCTCGGTCACTTGATCTCACTCACTCGATCTGACCCACCCGATCTGCCCACTTGGCTGACCTTGGCGGGCCGATCATTTCGCTTGCGCGTTCGGGCCTCTGCTCTGCCACCAGCTCTCCGGCAGGGAGCCGGACAACGCGGTGGTCGTTGGTCGTTCTATCCGATTCCAGCGCGCAATCCATTGCTCAGGGGCGTTAAGCACGGGAATTGCGTAGAAGCCCGACATCAGGGCCCGGTCCAGTGCGCGAACCGCCGAGACGAAGTCATCGTGCCCGCGCGCCGCCAACAACGCCGCGATCATGGCGTCGATGGCCGGATCCCTGGCGCCCATGTAGTTGCGCGTCCCCTTGATGTCGGCAGCCTGGCTGCCCCAATAGAAGGACTGCTCGTTGCCGGGCGACAGCGACTGGTCCCAGCGATTCTGGATCATGTCGAAGTCGAAGTCGAGCCTTCGCTGGTCGAACTGCACGGGATCGACCAGGCGCACCTTGGCCTCGATGCCGGCGCGCTTCACATTGCCGGCGAAGGCGAGCGCAATGCGCTCCTGGTCGCGGGTCGTCACCAGAATTTCGAACGTCAGCGGCGCTCGGGTCGTGCGCTGTCTCAAGATGGTGCCATCGAGGTCGTAGCCGGCCTCCGACAGGAGTTTCAGCGCATTGCGCAGGGTCTGGCGGTCCCGTCCCGAGCCATCTGTCACGGGGAGGCGGTAACTGCCGTCGAGAATATCGGGCGCAATCCGGGAGGCGAATGGTTTGAGGAGCTCGCGCTCGCGCGCGTCAGCGGGGCGCTCATAAGCCGAAAGTTCGGAGCCGGGGAAGAAACCGGCCTTGCGCGCATAGAGACCGAAAAAATAGTTGCGGTTGATCCACTCGAAATCGAACAGCAGCGTCAGCGCCTTCCGCACCCTGACGTCGGAAAACACCGGGCGTCGGGTGTTGAACACGAGGAATTCCGAAGGATTCGGGAGGTCGCTTCTGATGCTGTCGCGGATCACCGCACCGTTCCGCGCGGCCGGAAAATCGTAGCCATCGTGCCAGCGCAGCGGCTCGGTCTCGACCCGGAAGTCGTAGAGGCCGCGCTTGAAGGCTTCGAACTGGCCGTTGGCCTCGCGATAGAAGTCGAGCCTGATCTCGTCGAAATTGTAGAGTCCGCGATTGACCGGCAGATCACGGCCCCAATAGTCGGGATTGCGGGTCAGCGTCACCGAAACGCCCGGCCTCACGTCGGTCACGCGGTAGGGGCCGGAGCCGATCGACCCCGTCATCGTGGTTTCCTCGAAACTTGCGGCGTCGGTCGCATGGCGCGGCAGGATCGGCATCAGGCCGAGGATCAGCGGCAGTTCGCGGTCGTTGGCGCCGGCAAGGTCAAAGCGCACCGTGAGCGGGTCGGGCGCTTCGGCCCTGGTGACCTTGGCGTAATACTGGCGGAGATTGGGACGGCCGTGGTCGCGGAGCAGGGCCCAGGAGAACAGCACGTCGTCCGCGGTCACCGGCTGGCCATCGGAGAAACGTGCGCGCGGATCGAGATGGAACGTGACGTAATCCCGCGCGTCATCCGTCTCCACGGTTTTCGCCAGCAGGCCGTAAAGTGTGAAAGGTTCGTCATAGCCGCGCGCCATCAGGCTTTCGACGACGTAGCCCCTGATCTGCTGGACGGCGAGCCCCTTGACGATCAGCGGATTGAGGCTGTCGAAAGTCCCGGGCAGGCCGAAGGTGAGCCGGCCGCCCTTGGGCGCGTCGGGATTGGCGTAGGGCATGTGGGTGAAGTCGGGCGGCAGGGCAGGCGCGCCGTGCATGGCGATCGCGTAGCTTTCCGCCGCCGATACCGGCGCTGGATGGGCCGCGAACCCAAATATGCCGACCGCAAGAGCAAGGATTGCGCGCCGGTATGAACGCCTGAAAGGTGACGCGGGAACGCAGGCATTTGATTCGATGCGGTTCACCGCGACCTTCTATCATAGCGTATCGCGCGAGGTGGATTGGAGCCGTTAAGACGCTTGTCGCCATTGATCTTTCCGCGCGCCCCTGTATGAAGGCGGGCGATTGGGGCCGGCTGCTGAAGTGTCACGTATCCGCCTCAATTGACTAGGAGACAGCCGCGAGAGATGGCGAGGTGCCGACGCCTGCGGCGGTTTCGGGCGCTCCCGTTCAGAAAGGGTTTTCCGCAATGAATTTCCGCTATTTGGCCGCGTCGGTCGGACCGCGTGCGCGGGTTTTCGCCTTGTTGGCGGCAACCGCGCTGGCTGTTCCTTTTGTGCCTGGCGCCCAGGCTCAAACGCCGCCCGCCGCGCCCAAGGCCAAGGCCGCGCCCAAGGCTGCGCCGAAGGCACCCGGGCCCGCCGCCCAGGCGCCTCAGGCCGCCCCGGGTGCCCAGGCCCAGCAGCAGCCCGCTCCGGGTGGTCAGCCGCCGGGCGACCAGCAGCTTCAACTTATCTACGCGCCCTGGACGAAGTTCTGCCTCAAGGGCCAGGACGCCAACGCCAAGCAGGTCTGTTTCACGGGCAAGGACGGCCGCATCGAGTCCGGCCAGCCGGTAATCGCCGCCGTCATCATCGAGCCCGAAGGCGAGCCCAAGAAGATTCTGCGCGTGACGCTGCCCCTCGGCATGCAGCTCGTGCACGGAACCCGCATCATCGTCGACAACAATCAGCCGCTGCAGAGCCCCTACGTGATCTGCTTCGCCAATGGCTGCATGTCCGACTATGAGGCCACGCCCGACCTGATCAACAACATGAAGAAGGGCCAGAACCTGGTGGTTCAGGCGATCAATGCCAACGGCGCCCCGCTGACGCTGCCGCTGCCCTTGGCCGAGTTCGCCAAGGCCTATGACGGCCCTCCGACGGATCCGAAGGTGTTCGAGGAGACCCAGAAGAAGCTTCAGGAAGAGCTGCAGAAGCGCGCCGAGGAGACGCGCAAGAAGCTCGAGGCCACCCAGGGCCAGCCCGCCAGCACTCCGGTGCAGCGGTAACGGCGGCTCGGCAAGCTCCCAGCAAAAAGGCGCTCGGATGAGCGCCTTTTTTATTTGTCTATCAAATGCTTATCATGGATTCATTGACGTGACGGATTAATTCAGAGAAGGATTGCGCGGGCGGTACCCGCCGGACTTGTCCTTCACGAAGATCTCGGCGACTTGCGAATGCCGGATCGGCTCGCCGGAATCGTCGGGGACCAGATTCTGCTCGGAAACGTAGGCTACGTATTCGGTTTCCGAATTCTCGGCCAACAGATGGTAAAATGGCTGATCTTTGCGCGGACGCTCGTCCTCGGGGATCGACAGCCACCACTCCTCGGTGTTGTTGAATTCCGGGTCGATGTCGAAAATCACGCCCCGGAAGGAAAAGATCCGGTGGCGCACGATCTGGCCGATCTGGAACTTGGCGGTCCGTGCTTTGATCATGCCTTCGTCGATAGACCATGACGGAGGGCGATGCTAGTGCCCTCGGCTACGAATTAACCCAGTCGTAAGGCGGCCCAGGCGGGCCAATTTTCCCGAAAACTCCTCCGTAAATGATCGAGATTCTCAACTTGGCCGTTCCCTATTTCGGCCTGATCTTCATCGGCTTTGCCTGCGGCAAGGCCAAGGGGCTTCCCGAGGCGGGCCTCGCCTGGATGAATTTCTTCCTGCTATACGTGTCGCTGCCCGCACTGCTGTTTGTCATCACGTCCAGAACGCCATTCGAGGAACTGAACAATCCGCCGTTTCTGATCGCAACCACCCTCGGCACCATGACGGCCTTCGTCCTCGCAATGCTGGTCGGGCGGTTCGCGGGAGGCTTGTCGTTGCGCGAGGCAACGCTCGCCGGGCTTTCGGGAGGCTACGGCAATATCGGCTATATGGGCCCGGGGCTGGCGCTGGCCGTTCTCGGCACGAAAGCTGCCGCGCCGACCGCGCTGATTTTCTGCTGCGACAGCATCTTCCTCTTCAGCATCGTGCCGCTTCTGATCGAATTGACCGATCGCGATCACCCCTCGGTGCTGCACGCGGTGACGGTGGTGAGCAAGCAGATCGCGCTGAACCCGCTGATCGTGTCCGCGGCCGCCGGTGCGCTGGCGGCGGCTTTCCACATCCGGCTGCCGGTCGCGGTCGACAATACGCTGCTGTTCCTGCAGAACGCCGCCGCGCCGACCGCCTTGTTCGTGCTTGGCGTGACCGTCGCGCTGCGTTCGTTCAAGCGCGTGCCCTGGGAGGTGCCCGGCGTCATCGCCATCAAGCTCCTGATCCATCCGCTCGCGGCGTTTGCCCTGATGCTGCTGTTCGGCCCCTTCGCCCAGCCCTGGGCCGCGGTCGCCGTGCTGATGGCCTCGCTGCCGCCCGCGCTGAACGTGTTCGTGATCGCCCGGCAGAACGAGGCCTGGGTCGAGCAGGCCTCCGTCGCCGTCTTGATCGGAACCTTTGCGTCCGTCGTCACGCTCACGAGCGCGATGTGGCTGATCCAGACCGGCCGGTTGACGTTTCCCTGAGGGCTTGCGGATTCGACGGCCTCGCCCGCCAGGACGGCGCCAGGCCTTCACGCATGGCAAGGCGCCGCAGCGGGCCGATCGAGCCGATCAGGCGCATGCCTGCCGCACGCAGCGACTGCATCGGCAGGAAATCGCTCAGGAGCGAACGGTTCGCGACGTCGATGACGAATGTGCGGCTCAGGACGTCCGCACGGCGCGCAAAATCATAGCGCTGCAGCAGGCGCGCAGCGCCCGGGTCCTGGCCGGCGGCGATCGCGTCGCGCACGAGATCGGCGATATCCGAGGCGTCCCGTAAACCGAGATTGAGCCCTTGCGCGCCGATCGGGGGAACGACATGCGCGGCCTCGCCGACCAGCACAACACGTCTCTGTGCGAACTGTCTGGGCCTCTCGATGGCCAGCGGAAACACATATCGTCCCGCCTCCACGCGGAGTCGCCCCAAGATGGAGTGCGACTGTTTCTCCGCCGCTGCGGATAGTTCATCGTCGCTGAGCGCGAGCAGCCGCTCCGCCTCTTTCGGCGAGGTAACCCACACCACGCTGCAGCGATTGCCCGGCAGGGGGACGAAAACGCAGGGCCCGTCTGGTGTGTGAAACTCCGTCGAGGCGTTGTGGTGCGGCCGCGAATGGCTGACATTGAACGTCAGCGCGGCCTGATTGAGGTCGCGTTTGACGACCGCGATTCCGGCTGCCTCACGGCAGAGCGAATGCCGGCCATCGGCGCCGACGACAAGACGCGTGCGCACCAATGCGCCGCTCGCGGTCGCGATCGTGACCTCATCGTCATTCGGGACGACGGTCTCGGCCTCATCATCCAGCCGCGTCAGGCCCGGGATTTCCGCCGCCCGCGCCTCCAGCGCGGCAACCAAAATGCGGTTCTCAATGTTGTAGCCGAACGCAGCGAGGCCGATTTCGTCGGAGCAAAAACGCACCTCCGGCGACCGGATCAGGCGGCCGGTGTCGTCGACCAGCCGCATCGTCGAAAGCGGCGCCGCCTGGTCGCCGCAGCGCCCCCAGACCCCCAGGCCTTGCAGAAAGTCGATGGAGCCGCCGAGCAGGGCGGTGGTGCGATTGTCGCCATAAGGTGCGCGGCGCGCGATCAGCGCCGTGTTGCTGCCGGCTTGTGCCAGCGCGATCGCTGCAGAGAGGCCGGCGGGCCCGCCGCCGATGACGGCGACATCAAAGGATCTAGCGTCACTCATGGCAGGACAATTGACAATCCCGGCGACATTTTCAAGATGACATAAAGGCTCGTTATCGTTCCCAGGCGTGGCGCGGCGGAACGCCGCAACGGCAGATGTACAATGCGCCGCGATTCCTGATAGCAGTGCCGCGTCCATGATGGAGCCGATCACCAGCAAGCAGGAGATACCGCGCGCGACACCGGCAGCGCGCATCGCCGCGTTTTCCGTGCATGTGTTCACGGCGCTCGGGGCGGGCGTTGCCTTGCTCGCGCTGCTGGAAGCCGTGCGCGAGCATTGGGCCGGGATGTTCTTCTGGCTTGGGCTCGCGCTCATCATCGACGGGGTCGACGGTCCGCTGGCGCGCCGGTTGGATGTCGCGCGTCTGCAGCCGAACTGGTCGGGCGAGGTGCTCGACCTCGTGGTCGATTTCGTCACCTACGTATTCGTGCCCGCCTATGCCATCACCGCAAGCGGGCTGCTGTTGCCGCTAGCCGCGCCGCTCCTGGGCGCCGGGATCGCGGTTTCCGGCGCGCTGTATTTCGCCGACCGCCGCATGAAGGGGGCGGATAATCATTTTCGCGGCTTTCCGGGCCTATGGAATTTCGCCGCCTTCTACCTCTTTCTGCTGCAGTGGCCGCCGGCGCTGTCGAGCGCTGCCATGCTTGCGCTGATCGTGGCGACGTTTCTGCCGTTCCAGGTGCTGCATCCGGTGCGCACGGTACGGCTGCGCCGGCTGACGCTGGCGCTGATCATGCTCTGGAGCATGCTCGCCCTCTACACGCTCCTCGAGGATTTCGACGTTGGCGCGCCGGTCGCCATCCTGCTCTGCGCGATCGCCGCCTATGTCGTGGCCTGTGATGCGGCGATTCGTTTTCTGAGATCGTTCAAGACATGATCGAATTGTTGACCAGCCCGGAATCCTGGGCGGCTTTGCTCACGTTGACGGCGCTTGAGATCGTGCTCGGCATCGACAACGTCATCTTCATCTCCGTAGTCGTCTCGCGCATCCCGGAGCCGCAGGCGAGGCGGGCGCGGCAGGTCGGGCTTGCGCTCGCGCTGCTCTTCCGCATTCTGCTGCTGAGCCTCCTGGTGTGGTTGATCGGCCTGACGCACGCCGTGCTGACCGTGCGAGGTATCGCGTTTTCGTGGCGCGATATCATCTTGATCGGCGGCGGCCTGTTCCTGATCGGCAAGGCGACCTTCGAGATCCATGGCGAGGTCGAGGGAGACACGGAGACGAGCGGCAAGAGGCACGGCACCAGCGCGATGCTGTGGGTGATCGCGGAGATCACCGTCATCGATATCGTATTCTCGTTCGACTCCATCATCACGGCAATCGGCATGGCCCAGGAACTGGCCATCATGATCGCGGCGGTCGTGATCGCCTGTTTCATCATGTACGTCTCCTCCGGTCCGGTCGCGCGTTTCGTCGCGACCCATCCGACGACCAAAATGCTCGCCCTCGCGTTTCTGGTTCTGATCGGGGTCGCGCTGGTCGCGGACGGATTCCATTTCCATATCCCGCGCGGCTATATCTACTTCGCGATCGCCTTCTCGGTCGCCGTCGAATTCTTCAATGTGCTCGCCAGGCGCAACCGAGGAGCGGGCGGTTAACGGGCATTTTCGGGCCGTCGAGTTGACAACACGGGCGTGATGGCTTTCGCTTCGCCTTGAACCAATCACCAGGGGAGACAAGCGATGAGTAAGGCCGTGCGCGTGCACAAGGTGGGCGGGCCGGAAGCGCTGGTCTACGAGTCCATCGACGTGGCGGCGCCGGGACCGGGCGAAGTGCGCATCCGCCAGCACGCGGTCGGACTGAATTTCATCGACGTCTATTATCGCTCCGGGCTCTACAAGGCGCCCGGTCTGCCCTTCATCGCCGGCAACGAGGCGGCCGGCGAAGTGGTCGCGGTCGGTCCCGGGGTGACGCACTTTCACCCCGGAGATCGCGTCGCCTATTACGCCGACCTCGGCGCCTATGCGAGCGAGCGCAACATTGCCTGGGACAGGCTCGTCAAGCTGCCCGACCACATCACCTACGAACAGGCCGCCGTATTGATGCTCAAGGGGCTCACGGTCTGGTATCTGTTGCACAAGACATTCAAGGTCGAGCCGCATCACCGGGTGCTGATCCATGCCGCCGCCGGCGGCATCGGCCTGCTTGCCTGCCAATGGGCGCGAGCAATGGGTGCGCATGTGATTGGCACGGTCGGTTCGAGGCTGAAGGCCGAGCTCGCGCTCGCCAACGGCTGCGATCACGTCATCCTCTACAATGAGGAGGATTTCGTTACCCGCGTAAAGCAGATCAGCCGCAACGAGCTGTGCGACGTGGTCTATGACGGCGTCGGCAAGGCGACCTTTCCGGGCTCGCTGTCCTGCCTGAAGCCGCGCGGCCTGTTCGTCAGTTTCGGAAATGCCTCGGGTCCAGTGCCGCCGTTTGCGATTGCGGAGTTGAACAGTCACGGCTCGCTGTTTGCGACGCGCCCGAAGCTCAACGACTATATCGGCACGCGCAAGGAGCTCCTCGAGGGCGCGGACACGGTCTTCGCGGCCGTCATCAACGGCACAGTGCACGTCCCCATCAACCATGCCTATGCGCTCAAGGACGCCGCGAAAGCGCATATGGATCTCGAAAGCCGCGCCACCACCGGGGCTTCGATTCTGAAGCCGTAGCGCATCGTCTCGAGGCGGCCTGCAGGGCCGAACTGTGGTGCGCAATTGCGCCTGAGAAATGTCGAGATTCCGGGTCTGGTGTTGTGGACCAGCCCGGAATGACGCGACCGGCCTCGCTTAGGCTACCCGCCTTGCTGCGCCGGCCTTGGTCAGGATGGCGTCGAGCTGGTCGATCATCTGCAAAATCTCCTCCCGAGTGACGTTCAGCGCCGGCATGAAGCGCAGGGCGTCCGGTTGCGGCGCATTGAGTAACAGACCCGCCTCGAGCGCCTGCGCGACGATTGCGGCACCGATCGGCAATTTCAGATCGAGTGCGAGCAGCAAGCCCCGGCCGCGCACTTCGCCGAGGCCATGCCGGGCGGACAGGCGCTGCAGCTCGCTTTCCAGAAACAGGCCAGTATCCGCAACCGATTTCAGGAATGCCGGTCTGCCGATCTCCTCGATCACTGCAAGCCCCGCGGCGCACATCAGCGAGTTGCCGTTGAACGTGCCGCCCTGGTCGCCGTGCTCGAAGCAGGAGGCCTGCTCGCTTGCGAGCAGGGCTGCAAGCGGCGCGCCGCCGCCGATACCCTTGCCGAGCGTCATGACGTCAGGCGCGATCTCGGCATGCTCGTAGGCGAAGAGTTTGCCGGTCCGGCCCATTCCGGTCTGAATCTCGTCGACTATCAGAAGCAGGCCGTGCTCCCGGGTGAGCGCGCGCAATGCCTTGAGGAATTGCTCGGTTGCCGGCCAAACGCCGGCTTCGCCCTGGATCGGCTCCAGCATCACCGCAACCGTGTTCCTGTTGATCTGCTCACGGACAGAGGCGAGATCGTTGAGCCGTGCCTTGGCAAAACCCCTGACCTTCGGTTCGAACAGCGGCTCGAACGCCTTCTTTCCCGATGCCGACATGGTCGCGAGCGTGCGGCCATGGAAGCCGCCCTCGAAAGTAATGATTTCAAACGCGCCGTGCCTGTGCAGTGCGCCATACTTGCGCGCGAGCTTGATCGCGCCTTCATTGGCTTCGGCGCCGGAATTGGCGAAGAACACCTGATCGAAGCAGCTGTGATCGACCAGCGTCTTTGCGAGTTTCAGGCTCGCCGCGTTATAATAGGCGGGGCTCGCGGTGATCAGGGTTTTCGCCTGGGATGCGATTGCGTCCGCCACGCAAGAAGGCGAATGCCCGAGACAATTCACCGCCCAGCCCTGGACGAAATCAAGGTAGCGCTTGCCGGTGTCGTCCCACAGCCAGGAGCCTTCGCCCCGCACGAACACCTTCTTCGGGCGCGCGGTGATGTCCATCAGCGCATCGAACGGATGGGTGGCGTTGGTCATGTTGGACTTCTCCTTAAAAGCGCTGGATGAAAAGCTCGCGGAAACGCAAAGAAGGCCGCAACTTTCTCGGTTGCGGCCTTCTCGAAAGCTCGGGCTGATGGTCTGATCAGCGCTCGCGTCGGACATGGCGCAACCCGTCATCGTCACGGCGGTGACGACGGAAAGCTGCGCGGCGCTGGGTCCGAGTGAGTTTCATCGTGGCTGCCCATACAGCCGAAGGGCAGACGGTGTCAAGCAGCTCGCAAGTGGCAGCCGCCTAGTCCTGCGGCTCGTACCAGACGGTTACGATGATGCAGGGCGAGGTGCCCTCGCTTCCCTTTCTGGCAACGGCCGTGGCCACGGTTTCCGTCTTGATGATGGCCACTGAGCCGAGCTTGGCCAGCCACGCGTTGATCTGTTCCTCGACCACGCTGGCGCTGACATCCATGAAAATCTTGACCTTCAGAGGCTTCGGCATTTCGTTCGCTCCAAGATCCCCCAGACCAAAATCAGCGTCGCGCCCAAGGCTGGCGACTTAGAATCCTGCCACGCTGCCGTGCAGGTCGTACTCGTCCGACCGCTCGATCCTGGCCGTGACGATTTCGCCAACGCGCAAGGGGCGGCGGCTCGAGAGATAGACCGCGCCGTCGATCTCCGGCGCATCCGCCTTCGAGCGGCCTTTCGCAACCGTGGGGCCGACCTCGTCGACGATCACCTGCTGCCGCGTGCCGACCTTGCGCTTGAGTTTTCGTGCGGAAATTTTTTGCTGGTGCGCCATCAGCGCGTTCCAGCGCTCCTGCTTGATCTCCTCAGGCACGGCATTGGGGAGCGCGTTCGATGTCGCACCCGCGACCGGTTCGTATTTGAAGCAGCCGACGCGGTCGAGCTGTGCCTCGTCGAGCCAGTCGAGCAGATAGGCGAAATCGGCCTCGGACTCCCCTGGAAAGCCGACGATGAAGGTCGAGCGCAACGTGAGCTCGGGACATTGCGCCCGCCAATCGCCAATCCGCGCCAGCGTCTTGTCCTGTGCCGCGGGGCGCCGCATCGCCTTGAGGATGTCGGGGCTTGCATGCTGAAACGGGATGTCGAGATAGGGCAGGACCTTGCCGTCGGCCATCAGGCCGATGACGTCATCGACGTGCGGATAGGGGTAGACATACTGCAGCCGCACCCAGGCGCCGAGCTCGCCGAGCTCTTTCGCGAGATCGACGAATTTGGCGCGGACCTCGCGATCCTTCCAGGGGCTCGCTGCATAGCGCAGATCGACGCCGTAGGCGGAGGTGTCCTGCGAGATGACCAGGAGTTCCTTCACGCCGGCCCTGACCAGGCGCTCCGCCTCGCCAAGTACGTCATTGGCCGGGCGTGAAACCAGATCGCCGCGCAGCCTGGGGATGATGCAGAAGCTGCAGCGGTTGTTGCAGCCTTCGGAAATCTTCAGATAGGCATAGTGCCGCGGCGTCAACTTGATGCCCTGCGGCGGCACCAGATCAAGGTGCGGATTGTGGAGCGGGGGCAGCGCCCGGTGCACCGCCTCGAGCACGCTCTCATATGCTTGCGGCCCTGTGATCGAGAGCACGCCTGGGTAGGTCTTTTCGATGGCTTCCGGTTCCGCGCCCAACCAGCCGGTGACGATGACCTTGCCGTTCTCGGCCATGGCCTCGCCAATGGCGGACAATGATTCCTGCTTGGCGCTGTCAAGGAACCCGCAGGTGTTGACGATCACGATGTCGGCGCCGTTATGCTTGCGGGCGAGCTCATAGCCTTCCGCGCGCAGGCGCGTGATGATCCGCTCGGAATCGACCAGCGCCTTTGGGCACCCAAGGGAAACAAAGCTGACTTTGGGCGCGGACGCCTGCTCCATGATCCAAATCTGCCTGATTGATGGCCGTGAGCTAGTGCTAATTGCTCCTAAAGACAAGGCTTCAAGCCGGAATATGCCATGCTATGCATGGCGAGCCGGAAAAACGAGTGATCAATGACCGCTGAGCAGCCCTCAAAAGCCGAGCCGTCGCCCAAAATCGTAATCGTGGACGAAAGCCCGATCCGCGCCGCGATCCTGGAGGAGGGGCTGCGTGATTCGGGCTATTGCAGCGTCGTGCGGATCAGCGAGATGCACAGCCTGCTCGCCCGCATCTATGCGCTCGACCCCGACATCATCGTTATCGATCTGGAAAACCCCAGCCGCGACATTCTGGAGCAGATGTTCCAGGTCAGCGGGGCGGTACGCCGGCCGATCGCCATGTTCGTCGACCAAAGCGACTCGGCCTCCATCCAGGCCTCTGTCGATGCCGGGGTGTCGGCCTATATCGTGGACGGGCTGAAGAAGGAGCGGATCAAACCGATCCTCGACCTCTGCGTCTCCCGCTTCAACGCCTTTGCCAAGCTTCAGGACGAGCTCGACCGTACCAAATCGGCGCTCGAAGAACGCAAGGTGATCGACCGCGCCAAGGGTATCCTGATGAAATTGAAGGGCCTCAGCGAAGACGAGGCCTATGTCTTAATGCGGTCTACCGCGATGCGTGAGAAGAAAAAGATCGGCGAGATCGCGCAATCGATCCTGACCGCGTCGGAGCTCTTGAAATGACCACAGCGCTTCAAATCGGCTTCATTCCGCTGGTCGACGCCGCAGCCCTCATCATTGCCGTCGACAACGGGTTCACAGCGGCCGAAGGGCTCGATGTCAACCTGGTGCGGGAAGTGTCGTGGTCGAATGTCCGGGACAAGCTCAACATCGGCTTGTTCGACGCGGCGCATCTGCTGGCGCCGGTCGCAATCGCCTCGAGCCTCGGGGTCGGCCATGTCAAGGTTCCCATCGCGGCGCCGTTCAATCTCGGCATCAACGGCAATGCGATTACCGTCTCGGCGGCGCTGCACACCGCCATCATGGGCGAGATCGATGGCGACCGCTTCGATCCGATGACGACCGCTCGGGCCCTGGCGCGGGTGGTGGCCGCGAGGCGCAGGAGCGGCGCTGAGCCACTGACCTTCGCCATGACCTTTCCGTTCTCGACCCATAATTATCAGCTGCGGTTCTGGATGGCGGCCGGCGGGGTCGATCCGGACGAAGACGTGCGGCTGGTGGTGTTGCCGCCGCCGTTCATGGTGGAGAGTCTCGAGAGCGGGCATGTCGACGGATTCTGCGTCGGCGCGCCCTGGAATTCGATCGCGGTGGATCACGGCGTTGGTCACATCCTGCATTACGTCTCGGACATTCTGGTGCACGCGGCGGAAAAAGTGCTCGCCGTCAGGCAAGGCTGGGCGGAAAAAAGACCTGAGATCGTGGCAGGTCTGGTCCGCGCCGCTTCGCGCGCCGCCGAATTCATCGAGCAGCCGGGAAATCGCGCAGAAGCCGCACGGATCCTGGCGCAGCCTGAACGAATCGGGGTCGATGCGGACGTCATCCTGCGGACGCTGGAAGGGCGCCTGAGAATCTCTCCGGATGGCACCATCCGCGAGAGCCGCCGCTATCTGCTGGTCGGGCGGGAAGGGGCCGGGCGGCCCGATCCCGTGCAGGCCGCCTGGCTCTACGCGCAGATGGCGCGCTGGGGGCAGACGAAGGCGAGCGCAGAAGGGCTGAAGACCGCAATGGCCGTGTTCAGGCCGGACCTCTACGATGCCGCGCTGGGCCTTCACGGCGCAAGGGAGGCCAACCGTCCTCTTGGCGCTTTCGACGGCCCGGAGTTCAACCCGAACGAAATCGGCGGCTATCTCGCCTCGTTCAAGATCTTCCGCCGAAACTAGCCTGATCAACAATTGGGCGGCGCGATCTTTTGCATCCCTTTTGGGCTTGTGCCGTTCAAAAGGGCATGAATCGTCACTCACTTGATGTGCCGCGAAATGCGCAAGAGCCTGATCTGGCTGCGCTTTCTCTTCCATGCTGCATTGGCACACTATTTGAATTGGAGTTTGTGAGCTGGCTGCCTGAGATGCCCGCTGGCCCAAGTCCAAGACGGATTTCCGCAGCAACGAAGCTGATCGGTTCGCTCCGCAAGTCCCGATAGCGCGTTGGCCTTCGCGTCGAACTCCCTGAGCGATCCCACACCCTTTCACCCGCTGTAACCACGCCCGAGGCGTGGCTGCTGGAGCTTCGGTATGGATTACCCAAAACCCTCCGACGTGATGGTCGTTCTGCTTGATCTTGAGCTTGTCACCGCAAGCCTCGCATTCACGCCTCGGTCAGCATCATGAAACTCGAAACAGTCTCCCTCGACTTCACCGACGAGCAGAAGCGCTACCTCGAAGGCTTTGCCACGGGGTTACAGATCAGCAGGGTCGGCCGCGGGCTCGGGGGCGCCGCGGGCAAGGCGAATTCCGAGCCGACCGGACCCGACGCGATCCACATTACGGCGCAGGACAAGGTCACGGCAAGCGGCAAGAAGCTTGCGGACCAGGAGAAGTTCAAGCGCGAACTGCATCCCTTCGATGCCTATGAGCGATTGAAGGAGCAGGCCAGCAACAACACGCCGCCGTCAGGCGCCGACAATTTCCGCTGGCGCTATTACGGGCTGTTCTATGTCGCGCCCGCGCAGGACTCCTACATGTGCCGGCTGCGGATGCCGAATGGCATTCTCAAGCATTGGCAATTGTCCGGGCTTGCCGATCTCGCCGAGAGTTATGGCGGCGGGTACAGCCACGTCACCACGCGCGCGAACATCCAGATCAGGGAAATCGTCCCGAAGAACAGCGTGGCCTTGATCGAGGGCATTCAGGATCTGGGACTATGCTCGCGCGGCTCGGGTGCCGATAACATCCGCAACGTCACGGGCACGCCAACCGCCGGCATCGATCCCCAGGAGCTGATCGATACCCGGCCCTATGCCCGCGAATGGCATTTCCATATCTTGAACGACCGCTCGCTTTACGGGCTGCCGCGCAAGTTCAACGTCGCCTTCGACGGCGCTGGCCGCATCGCCGTACTCGAAGACACCAACGACATCGCCTTCGCCGCGGTGGAGGTAAAGGACGGTTTTGGCGTCGAGCCGGGCGTCTGCTTTCGCCTGGGCCTCGGCGGCATCACCGGGCACAAGGACTTCGCCAGGGAAACCGGAATTGTCGTCAAGCCTGAAGAGGCGACGCAGGTCGCCGACGCCATCGTGCGGCTGTTCATCGAGACCGGCGACCGTACCAACCGCCTGAAGGCGCGCCTGAAATATGTGCTCGACAGCATCGGCGTCGACCAGTTCATGGCCGGCGTCGAAGAGAAGCTTGGCCGCAAGCTCGTGCGGGTGCCTTCGGAGGCGATCGCGCGGCGTCCGGCTTTCGACCGTATGGCCCATATCGGAGTGCACCAGCAGAAGCAGCAAGGCCTGAACTGGATCGGCGTGGTGCTGCCGCTCGGCAAACTGACCTGCGATCAGATGCGCGAGCTTGCGAAAATTGCGCAGGACCTGGGCGATGGTGAGATCCGCCTGACGGTCTGGCAGAACCTTCTGCTCTCCGGCGTGCGTGATGAGAACGTGGCGCTTGCCACTGCCGCCATCGAAAAGCTCGGCCTTGGGATAAAGACCTCGCAAATCCGCGCCGGACTGATCGCCTGCACCGGCAACAAGGGATGCAAGTTCGCAGCCTCCGATACCAAGGGCCATGCGGCCGATATCGGGGACTGGTGCGAGAGCCGGGTCAATATCGATACCCCGCTCAACATCCATCTCACCGGCTGTCATCATTCCTGCGCGCAGCATTACATCAGCGATATCGGCCTGATCGCTGCCAAAGTGCCGACCGGCAGCGAAGGCGACGACACTGTGGAAGGCTATCATCTCTTTGCCGGCGGCGGTTTCGGACCGAACGCCGAGATCGGCCGGGAAGTCTATCGCGACGTCAAGGCAGAGGACGCCCCGCAAACCGTCGAGAGACTTCTGAAAGCCTATCTCGCGCACCGCACTTCACCCGAAGAAACCTTCCGCGACTTTGCCCGCCGTCATGACGGTGAAACCTTGCGCAAGCTCGCGGACGCGGAGTTGTCGTCATGAACCAGATCGTGCCGCCGCCGAAAATCGAGATCATTCCACCGAACGCGCCGTTCTCAGAAGCGCAGCGCTCCTGGCTGAACGGCTTCTTCGCCGGCCTTCTCTCCAATGACGCTGCAGCGCCGCTGTCGCCGGAGCAGGGCGCGGCCGTCATGGCAGGGCCGGCCGCAGTCGAGGATGATGACGAGGCGCCCTGGCACGACCAGACCTTGCCGATCGCCGAACGCATGAAGATGGCCGAAGGCCGTCCGCTGCGGCGGCGGATGATGGCGGCGATGGCGCAGCAGGATTGCGGCCAGTGCGGTTACAATTGCCGCGACTATTCCAACGCAATCGCCGACAAGAGCGAGGCGCGGCTCAACCTGTGCGTACCCGGCGGCAAGGAAACCGCGCGGATGCTGAAGACGCTTTATGAGGAACTCGACAAGGTGCCCGCCGCGGCAAAGCCGGCTGCGGACACTGCGTCGGCGGCCTCTCTTGTGATGGTCACGGGGCCGGGCCGTTCGCGCGACAATCCGGCGGACGCAAGCTTCGTCGGGCGACGTCTGCTCAACAAGAAGGGCTCGGAGAAGGAAACCTATCACATCGACTTCGACCTTTCGGCGTCTGGTCTCGACTACGTCGTCGGCGATTCCTTCGGCGTCTTCGCCCAAAACGATCTGGGCCTCGTCGATCAGGTCATCGCGCTGCTGGGGGCGTCCCACACGACCAAGGTCAACGGCAAGACGTTGCGCGAAGCCTTGACCGCCGACGTGTCGCTGTCGCCCGCGCCGGACAAGCTGTTCGAACTGATCTCCTTCATCACCGGCGGCGCGCAGCGCGAAAAGGCCCGGGCGCTGGCGCAAGGCGAAGACCCCGACGGTGATGCGGCCACGCTCGATGTCATGGCTGCTTTGCAGAAATTCTCCGGCGTCCGTCCGCATCCAGAGGCCTTCGTCGAGGCCCTGGAGCCGCTGCAACCGCGGCTCTATTCGATCTCATCGTCGCACAATGCAACACCCGGAAAGCTGTCGCTGACCGTCGACTGCGTGCGCTATGTCATCGGCAAACGCCGGCGGCTGGGCCTCGCCTCTACGTTTCTCGCCGAACGGATCAATCCGGGCGAGACGCTCAAGGTTTATGTGCAGAAAGCACACGGCTTCGGCCTGCCGCAGGACCCGAAGACGCCGATCATCATGATCGGGCCGGGCACCGGCATTGCGCCGTTTCGCGCCTTCCTGCTCGACCGCAAGGCTACCGGCGCGACGGGAAAGAACTGGCTGTTCTTCGGCCACCAGCGCAGCGACTATGACTTCTTCTACTCCGACGAGCTCAACGCCATGAAGACGGCGGGACTGCTGACGCGGCTGTCACTGGCGTGGTCGCGTGACGGCGCGAAGAAATTCTACGTGCAGGACCGGATGCGCGAAGTGGGACGCGAGTTGTGGACCTGGCTGGCCGAAGGCGCACACCTCTATGTGTGCGGTGATGCAAAGCGCATGGCCAAGGACGTCGAGCGCGCGCTTGTCGATATCGTTGCACAGTTCGGGGCGCGGTCGACGGATGAGGCCGTGGCATTCATCGCGGACCTCAAGAAGAAGGGGCGGTTCCAGCAGGACGTCTATTGAAGCGTCGGCGCATGCGGAAAACGCAGGCCGCATCTTACCCTAATTCGCCGCGGTCCGGCGCGCGCTTTCCGGACCCGGGATCGCATATTCGTCATCGTCATCCTGGGTCGACGCCGCAACGATCGGAACGAATAGCCGGCACACCAGGCCTTCTGTCCGCCAATCGAACTGGGCCTTGCCGCCAAGCTGTGACTCGATGCTGGCCATGAGGCCGCGTGTCCCGAAGCCTCGGCTCGTCGGCTCGCTCACCAGCGGGCCGCCGGTCTCTTCCCACGTCAACACGAGCATGTTGTCGCCGGTCTGCCATGTGATCGAAAGATATCCCGACAAGGTGGAGAGCGCTCCGTACTTGGCCGAGTTCGTGAGGAGTTCGTGCAGGGCCAGCGCCAGCGTTTGTGCTGTCGCGGGCTGCAGGCGGACCTCCGGTCCGCAGGTTCGAACCTGGCCGCCGGACGAGTACGGTGCCATTTCGTCGCTGACCAGCTTGCCGATTTCCGCGCCGCGCCAGCTCGACAGCGACAGGATCGTATGAACGCGGGCAAGCGCGTTGATGCGACCTTCCACTGTCGTGGCATATTCCTTCACGCTTTCGGCGCGCGATAGCCGGACGATCGACTGGGCCAGCGCCAGCGCATTCTTGGCGCGATGATCGACCTCCCGCGCCAGCAGGTTCTGACGTTCTTCGGCGCGCTTGCGTTCGGTGATGTCGACGGTGACGCCGCTGACACGGATCACGCGTCCTCTCCTGTCCACCGTGGCCGCTGCCGTGCCGACGCACCAGCACTGTTCGCCATCCGGTCGATTGATCCGGAACTCCGCTTCGTAAGTTCGCGCGCCCCTGGCAAATTCGGAGATCAATTTGCGCAGCTTCTGGACGTCGTCGGGGTGGACTAGGCTCTTGATGTTCGTCGAAGTGACCTGAAAATGCTGCGGGTCAACACCGAATATTCGATATTGCCCTTCATCCCACATCCAGTCGCCGTTAACCCAATCCCAATCCCACGACCCCATCTTTCCGGCAGCAAGCGCCATGTTGCGGCGCTCTTCACTTTCGACAAGGCGGGTCGTCGAACGTTCGAGCTCGGCGGTTCTGGCGCGCACACGATCTTCCAATTCGGCATTGAGCCGTTCGAGCTGGCGGGTCTTGTGGAAGAGCTCCGAGAAGACCCTGATCTTTGCGCGCAAGACCTCGGGCACGACCGGAACCGGAACATAATCGACGGCTCCCATTTCATAACCCCGGAGCCGGTCGAAATCGCTCACCTGAACGGCCGAAACGAAAATGATCGCTGTCTTCTTGAAACGGGGATGCTCGCGGATCATCGCAGCGAGCTCGAAGCCGTCGAGTTCGGGCATGCAGACGTCGATAAGAACGACGGCGATTTCCTGCTTCAGCAGGACCTCCAGCGCCTTGCGACCGGAGGACGCGACGATCAGGTTTTCGCCGAGGTCCTTCAGGATGGCTTCGTAGGCAAGGAGCTTTGCCGGTTGGTCGTCGACCAGGAGTATGTTGACTGCTTCGTGGTCCATCATCGAATATCCGTCAACGATGCAGCCACATGCGGATGGCATGCAAAAGTTGCTCTGTATTGACGGGCTTGGCGAGGTAATCTGACGCGCCTGCTTCAAGGCATTTTTCCCGATCTCCCTTCATCGCTTTGGCGGTCAGCGCAATGATGGGAAGACGCGCAAAGGATGGGTTTCGTCGGATAACCCCGATTGTCTGGTAACCGTCCATTTGGGGCATCATGATGTCCATCAACACGATCGCGATTTCGGGATTCGAGTTGACCAGCGCGATGGCTTCGGAACCCGTGGTCGCGGTGAGCACCTTCATGCCCCGTCGCTCCAGCACGCTGCTCAGTGCAAAGATATTGCGGGCATCATCGTCCACCAGCAACGCAGTCTTGCCGAGCAGGTCCTCATCGGAGTTGTTCAGCCGCTCCAGCATCCTTTGCTTTTCGACCGGCAATTCCGTGACGACTCGGTGCAGGAACAGCGATGTTTCGTCGAGCAGACGTTCCGGTGACTCAACGCCCTTGACCACGATGCTCCGCGCCATGGCCTGAAGTTCCGCCTCTTCCTGCAACGAGAGTTTGCGGCCGGTGAAGACGACGACCGGTACGTTCGAGAGAGCAGGGTCGTCGCGGATTCGGTCGAGCACCTCGAAGCCGCGCATGTCCGGAAGGCGCAGGTCGAGCACGACGCAATCGCACGGCGTCTCCCGCAAGATAGACAGCGCCTCTGCGCCGGTGCCGGTTGCGACGATCTCGATGTCGTCGTGCTCCAGAAGATGGCGGAGCGAGAATTGTTGGGCGGCATCGTCCTCGACGATGAGCAGGCGCTTGCGGCGCGCTTTCGCATATTCCCTGATTTGCGCCAGTGCCGCGCTGACGCCTTCCGTCGTCGTCGGCTTGCTGACGAACGAGAAGGCGCCGCGCGCCAAGGCGTGCTGGCGATCCTCATCCAGCGTGGCGATCTGGACAGGGATGTGGCGCGTCAGGGGATTCCGCTTGAGTTGGCTCAGCACGGTCCAGCCAAGCATGTCGGGCAGGGAGACGTCGAGGGAGACCGCGGCGGGCTGATACTGCTTGGCAAGCGCGAGCGCCTCCGCACCCAGTGCGGTGACCAGGACCTTGAAACCCTGTTCACGAGCAAGATCGACCAGCACGCGTGCGTAGTGCGGGTCGTCCTCGACGATCAGAAGGATCGTATCGCCCGGCCTTAGATCGAGCCTGTCATCCGGTAGTTGCTCGATGACGCGCTCCTGGGTCGGCTCCTGCGACGGTGGTGCGACATCGTATGCGGGAAGAGCAGGGGGACGCAGCGGAACCGTTGGTCCGGCATATTTCAGAGGCAGATAGAGTGTGAAAATGCTGCCCTCACCTGGAGCGCTACGCAGGTGAATTTCGCCGCCGAGCAGGTTCGCGAGCTCGCGGCTGATCGCCAGCCCCAGGCCGGTTCCGCCATATTTGCGGCTGGTGCCGGCATCTGCCTGCTGAAACGCCTCGAAGATCAGCTTCTGCTTCTCGAGCGGAATTCCGATTCCGGTATCGGAAACTTCGAAGGCGATCACGGCCGGCGCGTTGTTCAGGATGGGATGATCCGCGCTCCAGCCGCCGACGGCCCCCGAAACCGTGAGGCGCACGCCGCCTTCGGCGGTGAACTTGAAGGCATTGGACAGCAGGTTCTTCAGCACCTGCTGCAGACGCTTGGAGTCCGTGACGATACTTCGCGCGAGATTCGGATCGACATCGATAGCGAACGACAGGTGCCGGTTTTCGGCTTCGTGACGGAATGGACGTCCGACGGATTCCAGCAGGTTGAGAGTCAGGATTTCCTGGGCATCGACTGTCACGGTGCCCGATTCGATCTTCGAGAGATCGAGAATATCGCTGATCAGATTGAGCAGATCGGTGCCGGCGCCGTGGATCGTTCGCGCGAACTCGACCTGCTTGTGCGTCAGGTTGCCGTCGGCGTTCTCAGTGAGCTGCTGTCCAAGGACGAGGATGCTGTTCAACGGCGTGCGCAGCTCGTGCGACATATTGGCGAGGAACTCCGACTTGTACTTCGACGTCAGTGCAAGTTCCGTCGCCTTCTCCTCCAGAGCCCGGCGCGCCTGTTCGATTTCCTGGTTCTTGCGCTCGACGTCCACGTTGCGTTCAGCAAGTTGCTGGGCTTTTTGCTCGAGCTGCTCGTTGGTCTGCTGCAACTCCCTCTGCTGGGCTTGCAATTCGCCGGCGAGCTGCTGTGACTGCTTCAGCAAGCCATCTGTCCGCATGCTGGCTTCGATCGAGTTGAGCACGATGCCGATCGAATCGGTCAGCTGTTCGAGGAAGGTCATCTGCGACGTAGTGAATGCACTCAGGGATGCCAGCTCGATGACGGCCTTGACCTGGTTCTCAAAGAGGATCGGCAGTACGACGAGGTTCTTTGGGACGACGCGCAACAATGCTGAATTGACCGGCGCGGCATCGGAAGGGATTTCGGAGACAAGTCGCTGCCGCTTGTCGATTGCGCACTGACCCACGAGGCCCTCGCCGAATTGCAGAATGTGCCGGTGGGGATAGGTGCCGTCGCTGGCGTAGGTGGCGAGCAGCCGAAGCTGCCGACTTTCTTCGGTTTCGACCTGATAGATCGCGCTCATATGGGCGTTCACGAGCGGAGTGAGTTCGGTTAACAGGAGCCGGCCCACGGTGGGGAGGTCACGCTGGCCCTGCAGCATGTTGGTGAACTTGGCGAGGTTCGTCTTCAGCCAGTCCTGCTCGGTGTTGAGCTCCGTCGTGAGGCGGAGATTGGTGATCATCGTATTGATGTTGTCTTTGAGCTCGGAGACCTCGCCGCGCGCATCGACCTGAATCGATCGGGTAAGGTCGCCCTTTGTCACGGCGGTCGCCACTTCGGCGATCGCACGCACCTGCGAGGTCAGGTGTGCGGCAAGCAGGTTGACGTTGCCGGTCAGATCCTTCCACGTGCCGGCGGCGCCGGGCACGTTTGCCTGGCCGCCGAGGCGGCCTTCCACGCCGACCTCGCGCGCAACGCTGGAGACCTGGTCGGCGAACGTCGCGAGCGTCTCGGTCATGTTGTTGATGGTGTCGGCGAGTGCGGCGACCTCGCCCTTCGACTTCACGGTCAGGTTCTGCTTGAGATCTCCGTTGGCAACCGCCGTGACGACCTTGACGATGCCACGGACCTGCTCGGTCAGATTGGCGGCCATGAAGTTAACGGTGTCGGTCAGATCTTTCCAGGTGCCGGCAACCCCCGGCACCTGTGCCTGGCCGCCCAACTTGCCTTCAGTGCCGACTTCGCGCGCCACGCGCGTGACTTCACCGGCAAATGCGTTGAGCTGGTCCACCATGGTATTGATGGTGTTCTTCAGCTCGAGGATTTCGCCCTTCACGTCGACGGTGATCTTGCGTGAGAGATCGCCGCGGGCGACGGCAGTGGTCACCTCCGCAATGTTGCGCACCTGTGTGGTCAAATTCGCGGCGAGCAGGTTGACGTTGTCGGTGAGATCCTTCCAGGTGCCTCCGACGCCGGGCACCACGGCCTGACCGCCGAGGCGTCCTTCCGTTCCGACTTCGCGGGCAACACGTGTGACTTCGGCGGCGAACGAGCGAAGCTGCTCGACCATCGTATTCAGGGTTTCCTTGAGCAGAAGGATCTCGCCGCGAACGTCGACGGTGATCTTCTTCGACAGGTCGCCGCCGGCGATGGCGGTTGCGACCTCGGCGATGTTGCGCACCTGAGCTGTCAGGTTCGACGCCATGAAATTGACGTTGTCTGTCAGGTCCTTCCAGGTGCCTGCGACTTCGGGCACCTCGGCTTGTCCACCAAGCTTGCCCTCGGTACCGACTTCGCGCGCCACGCGCGTCACTTCTGACGCAAACGCGTTAAGTTGGTCGACCATCGTATTGATGGTGTCCTTCAGTTCGAACAGTTCGCCCTTCACGTCGACGGTGATTTTGCGCGAGAGATCACCGCGGGCGACGGCGGTCGTGACTTCCGCAATGTTGCGGACCTGGGCCGTCAGGTTGCCGGCCATCGAATTGACGCTGTCCGTCAGATCCTTCCACGTGCCGGCAACGCCGGGCACGTTGGCTTGACCGCCGAGGCGGCCTTCGGTGCCGACCTCCCGCGCCACGCGCGTCACTTCACCTGCGAAGCGATTGAGCTGGTCGACCATGGTGTTCAGCGTTTCCTTGAGCTGCAGGATTTCGCCTCGCACGTCGACGGTGATCTTGCTCGACAAGTCGCCATTGGCAATTGCTGTCGCGACCTCCGCGATGTTTCGGACCTGGGCGGTGAGGTTGCCCGCCATCGAATTGACGCTGTCGGTCAGGTCCTTCCAGGTGCCCGCCACGCCGGGAACTTCGGCCTGTCCTCCGAGCTTGCCGTCGGTGCCGACCTCGCGCGCGACGCGCGTCACTTCGCCGGCAAACGCGTTGAGCTGGTCCACCATGGTGTTCAGCGTTTCCTTCAATTGAAGGATCTCGCCGGAGACGTTCACCGTGATCTTCTTGGACAGATCGCCCTCGGCCACGGCGGTCGCGACTTCAGCGATGTTGCGGACCTGGGCGGTCAGATTGCCCGCCATCGAGTTGACGCTGTCGGTCAGGTCCTTCCAGGTGCCGGCGACGCCGGGCACGTTGGCCTGGCCGCCGAGCTTGCCCTCGGTGCCGACTTCGCGCGCGACACGCGTCACTTCGCCGGCAAACGCATTGAGCTGGTCGACCATCGTGTTGATAGTGTCCTTCAGCTCCAGGATTTCACCTCGCACGTCGACCGTGATCTTCTTGGACAGGTCTCCATTTGCGACGGCGGTCGTGACTTCGGCGATGTTGCGGACCTGCGCGGTCAGGTTGGACGCCATGGAATTGACGCTT
>CAYVVB010000096.1:0-21076 GCA_964454955.1 uncultured Bradyrhizobium sp.
CGTCGAGATGGACGGCTTCGAGGCCAACGAAGGCGTGATCCTGATCGCTGCCACCAACAGGCCCGACGTCCTCGATCCGGCGCTGCTCCGTCCCGGCCGTTTCGACCGCCAGGTGGTGGTGCCCAATCCCGATGTCGTCGGGCGGGAGCAGATCCTGAAGGTGCATGTGCGGAAGGTCCCGCTGGCGCACGATATCAACTTGAAGACCATTGCCCGCGGCACCCCCGGCTTCTCCGGCGCCGACCTGATGAATCTGGTCAACGAGGCTGCACTCACCGCGGCGCGTCGCAACAAGCGCATGGTGACGCAGGCCGAGTTCGAGGAGGCGAAGGACAAGGTGATGATGGGTGCCGAGCGCAAGTCGCTCGTGATGACCGAGGAGGAAAAGCTCCTGACGGCCTATCATGAGGGCGGCCACGCTATCGTCGGCCTCAACGTCGTCGCCACCGATCCGATCCACAAGGCGACCATCATTCCGCGCGGCCGTGCGCTGGGCATGGTGATGCAGCTCCCCGAGCGCGACAAGCTTTCGATGTCGCTCGAGCAGATGACGTCCCGGCTCGCCATCATGATGGGTGGTCGTGTTGCGGAAGAGCTGGTGTTCGGCCGCGACAAGGTTACCTCGGGCGCAGCCTCCGACATCGAGCAGGCGACGCGGCTTGCACGCATGATGGTGACGCGCTGGGGCCTGTCGGAAGAACTTGGCACCGTCTCATACGGCGAGAACCAGGACGAGGTTTTCCTGGGCATGTCGGTGTCGCGTACCCAGAACGCCTCCGAAGCAACCGTCCAGAAGATAGACTCCGAGATCAAGCGTCTGGTCGAGGAGGGCTACCACGAAGCCACGCGCATCCTCACCGAGAAGCGCGGCGATCTCGAAGCGCTGGCCAAGGGGCTGCTCGAGTTCGAGACGCTCACCGGCGAGGAAATTCAGGATCTGCTCAAGGGCAAGAAGCCGAACCGCGAGTCGGTTCTGGAGCCGACGGCCCCGCGCACCTCGGCCGTGCCGCCCGCGGGTAAGCCGCGGCCGCGGCCCGATCCGGATCCAGGCCTGGAGCCTCAGCCGCAGGCGTAAGCTCCTCTCCGACGCAGCCGGTTGTTCCGGCAAATCGCTGTTCAAAAAAGCCCGGTATGCGAGCCGGGCTTTTTTCATCGCCGCAGGACGAGAGAGAATGTGGTGAAATTCGGTCAAATCGCTGCGAAGAAATTTGATCGAGACGCTCCTCGACACGCCTGCGCTCTCGTCGGCCACTCCAACCGATGGTGATATGCTGGCAAGCGAATCAGGAGAGGTCCAATATGGTAGCGGACAGCGACAGCAGGATCGCCTGGCACCGGGCTCAGCTCCGGAAAAATCGTCAAGCTGTGAAGGCGCTGGAGACGGCGAGATTTGTCACGGGCGATATGAGCGCGAAGGCAGCCGGTTCCACGCGCGCGAAACTCGCCGAGCTCAAACGCAAGATTGCGGAGTCCGAGCGATGTATCGCCGACCATGAGCGGCGGACCAAGCGTCCTCTCTCCACCGATCGGCAGAGTCTCGCAAGTGTCAGCTGGAGCGATTGGGACGCTTCCAGCACGCTGCCCCGCAGGAACGCATCTCGCTGATCCTCGCGCGAACTTGCGGCCGTCAAAAACCCACCCACCGGCCCCCTTGCTTCGCGCGATGGGCCGTCAGTTCAGCGGCGCGGCACGTGCTCGAGGAAATGCAGCACATCGTCGTTGAACTGCTGCGGGTCCTGCAGGAACGAGAAGTGACTCACCTCCGGCTCCAGGAGGAGGCCCGCGCCGCGGATATGGGCTGCCATGAACTCGGTGTTGTCGCGCTTGATCGCCTCGTCATGATCCGCATCCACGATCCATGTCGGTACGTTGATTTTCGCCAGATCGGTCTCCGTCCAATGCGGCTGGCTCTCCCACATCTTGGTGATCTGCTCGACGAATGCCTTGTACTCGGTCGGCGTCGGCGACAATCGCTTGTACTCCTCTCCGGCCCTCGCAATGAAAGCATTGAACACGTCGCTCTTGGCGATATCGGCGACGCCTGACGGATCGGAGTTCGCCGCAAAAGCGAACAATTTGGAGACGCGTTCCGGGTGATGCATGGCGATGTCCAGCCCGATGATGGCGCCGTCGCTCCAGCCCACGATCGCCGCCTGCTTGATCCTGAGATGGTCCATCACGGCGAGCACGTCAGAGGCCATCAGGTCATAACCATAAGGCTGCGCGTCACGGCTGCTGCGTCCGTGCCCGCGGCTGTCCATCACGATGACCTGATAGCGACTTTGAAGAGCTCGAACCTGATGACCCCAGTAGTCGGCGTTGGCAAGACCGCCGTGAAGCAGCACGATCGGCTCGCCGCGGCCGAACACCGCGTACCAGATTTTGATGCCGTTGACGGGCGCAAGGCCGCTCTTGATCGCCTTGGGCAGTGTCGGCGTCGGCGGCAGGGTCAGCCATTGCGGCGCCGAACGCACCGGTGCTCCGACCACAAACAGTGCGATCACGAAAAGAAGAAATCGAAACGCAGTCATCTCGGCCTCCTGCTCCAGCCTCTCTTCCCTGCAAAGCAAGCTTTTGGCGTGCGCCACCAATGCTGCGCCGATATTCCGCGAGGGGATGCCTCCATGCGGTTGGTGGAGGTGTCGCCTTGCACGATAGCTGTCATAGTTCCTCCCAAACACAAGAAGTCTCAAGGAGGAACCATGACTGAGGTCGTAGCCGGCGTCGACGTACGCGTCGCGGAGGGGCGAACCGTCTCGCCCGGAAAAGTATTCTGGGCCACCTGGCTCGGGTGGATGCTCGACGGCTTCGACTCCTCCATCTACGGCTACATCCTCGTCGGTGCCTTGAGCGAACTGCTGCCCGCAAGCGGTATCGAGGCGAGCCGCGCCAATATCGGCATCTATGGCGGCCTGCTGTTTTCGATCTTCATGCTGGGCTGGGCCTGCTCGATGGTCTGGGGCTGGGCGGCAGATCGTTACGGGCGCGTCCGCATGATGTGCTGTACGGTGCTCGTCTATTCAGTCTTCACTGCATTGTGTGGCCTGTCGACTGGCATCGTCATGTTCGGCATTTTCCGCTTCATTGCCGGCTTCGGCATCGGCGGCGAATGGGCGGCAGGGACGCCGCTGCTGCACGAATCCGTGCCGGAGGATCGTCGGGTACGCCTCGCGGGCTGGCTGCACACGGCAACCCCCACTGGATTGTTTCTGGCGGCCTTCGTCACGCTGATCGCTGGAGGCGTTCTCGGCTGGCGGGGCATGTTCTTTCTGGGCATCGTGCCCGCGCTCTTGACGCTCTACTTGCGGACCAACATTCCGGAGCCGTCGCGCGCCCGCTCTGCCCAGACCGAGAAGCCAGTATTCCGGGCGCTGTTTTCCAGGCCCCAGGGGCGCACAACCTGGGCGGCGGCGCTGATGATGGCCTGCATCATCTTCGGGCTATGGTCGTCGAATTTCTGGGCGCCGACTGTCATCATCACCAAACTCACGGCAGCCGGCGCGACACCCGTGCACGCCCAACAGATGGGAGCGATCGCAGGCCTGATTACCAATGTCGGTACACTGGCAGGATGTCTGCTGATCCCCTGGATCACCGGCATGCTCGGCAGCCGGCGCTGGACCGCGGTGTTGTTCTTCCTGGGCTCGCTCGCGTCGGTGGTGGTGAGTTATGAGTTCGCCATCGAGCGCATGGACAGTCTTACATTCTTCCTGATCCTGCTGCCGATCCTGGGATTCTTCACCAACGGCGTCTTTGGCCTGTTCACGATCTGGCTGCCGGAAATGTTCCCCTCAGCGCTGCGCGGCGCCGGCTCAGGCTTTGCTTTCAGCCTGGGGCGGGTGCTCGGTGCCGCCGGTCCGACCTTGATCGGCGCCCTTGCGGCGGCAAGTGGAAGCTATCCGCTCGCGATATCGCTGCTGTCGCTGGTCTATATTGTGGGGCTGCCATTTATCGCTATGGCGCCGGAGACTGCCAACCGGCCCTTGGCGAGATAGCCGTGCCAGGATCGTGCTCTAAAGCGCGATGGGATTGGGTTGAATCACCATCGCGCTTTAGATCTTTGTTTGAGGATGATCTTTTCGGAAAACCGCTGCACACTTTTCCGGATCATGCTCTAATCCCGGTTCTTCCATTCACTGATGGTGATGATGTCGGGCTTTTCGCCATAGGCCTTGGTCCAGGAATCCACCGACCACTGCGTGCCGCTGGCGGTCTCGACGATGACCGGTGTCGTATGCGGCTGCTTGCCGTCGATCAGTAGGCCGCGCGAAACCGGTTCGCCGACATGGTGGAATTTCAGGAATTTCTTGCGATCGAGGACCAGGAGAAGCTCGGTGATGTTCGCCGAGAGGTCGACGCAGTCCATCTGCGAAGGCCCGCTCCTGGTGCCGGCGCCGGCGCGCGCTATTCGTCCCACGGTGCCCGCGGCGCGCCCGCCCTCGCGGTCGAACCAGGCGACCACGCCGCCCAGGATTTTTCGTTCCTCCCTCGCGGAATGGGCAGCCGAGAGTCTGGTGCGCAGATAAGCGATCCGGGAAGGCGTCAGCGCGAACTGATTGCGATAGGCGCAGCCAAAGCCGTGACAAACCACGAGCATCGTGGAGGGTGCAGAATCGAGTGACAGCTTTTCCAGGAAAGCTCCGCCACCGGCCGCCAGCGTTGCTGACGGGCGCGAACAGGCAAGCGCCGCGACCAGCAGGGTGAGAGAAAGCAACGAATGTCGAGAAACCTGAAGCGTCCACATCATGCGTACGTGAAGAGGAATCGGTGCGAGAGGCAACGACGCAGCGACAGACTACGCCGTATCGCCGAATCCTGCCAAGCACCTGCACTGCAACAGCAGAGGCAAGCCGACGGAAGGGCCTATGCCCACGAGCTTAAGCTTTCCGCAAGCCTGTTCGACGTATTGGTTATGGCGCGGCCATCCGCCGCGAAGGCGCTGCGAAGAGGGGCCGCATGGCCGAAAGCATCTCTGGGCCCAGCATGGCGTCCCCGAAGAGCGCCGCTCCGGCGTTGCTCTTCAATACCTGCTTTGTGCTGTTCGTAGTCAACGCCACGATCTTCCCGGCAGCGTATTTTCTGCACACCTGGATTTACGATTCCAACGGGCTCGGGATCCCGACCGATTTCGTCAACGTCTGGGCGGCGGGAAGGCTGGCGCTCGAGGGTCATCCCGCACTGGCCTATGATTGGGACGTCCACAAGCAGGTCGAGCTTGCACTGCTGAAGCAGCATTTCAGCAGCTATTTTGCCTGGCACTATCCGCCGCCTTTTCTGCTTGTCGCGGCGTGTTTGGCGCAACTGCCTTATGCGGTGGCCTTCATCGGTTGGGTGTCAGTGAGTTTCCTGCCCTACCTCGCCGTGATGCGCGCGATCGTGGGCCGCGCCTTTGGCTTCGTGCTCGCGGCCGGTTTTCCCACGGTGATTGGCAACGGACTGGTTGGTCAGAACGGCTTTTTCACCGCTGCGCTGATCGGCGGCACGCTCTACTTCCTACCGACGCGCCCGATCCTCTCTGGCGTTCTCTTGGGCTTCCTCACCTACAAGCCGCAATACGGATTCCTGTTTCCGATCGTGCTGATCGCAAGCGCGCAGTGGACGGTGTTCTTCAGCGCCGCGATCACGGCGGTTGCGGTGGCTTTCGCCTCCTGGCTCGCCTTCGGCACCGAAAGCTGGCAGGCCTTCTTCCACTGGATCCCCGTCTTTTCCCAGGCCTTCCTCACGGAGGGCAAAGCTACGTGGTGGAAGCTGCAAAGCTTGTACGCGCTCGTGCGTTATCTCGGCGGCAGCGAGCAGCTCGGTTGGATTTTCCACTGGATGCTGACCGGGTCGGTTGTGCTCACGCTGGTCGGCATCTGGCGCAGTTCGGTGCGCTATTCATTGAAGGCGGCCGCTCTCGCAACCGGCACGCTGCTCACGACGCCTTATCTTTTCATGTATGACATGATGGTGCTGGCGATCCCGGTCGCCTGGCTCGTTCGGCTCGGACTTGCGCACGGTTTCCGCGCTTACGAGCTGCCGGCGCTCGGCGTCGCGGCAGCGCTGATCCTGGTCTTCCTGGTCTTGCAACTGCCGGTCGGCCTTGCCGCGACCTTGATCGTGGGAGCTCTCGTGCTCCGTCGCGCCCGCCCCCGATGGCGGCGGGAGCCCGTGCCAACCCTGGTTGCGTCCGACGAGCGTGAGCTGTCGGAAGAGATTACGCAGCGGCGCAAAGTTCAGGAAACGGCCTGAACCGGTGGCATGAGCGGCGCAAACGTTAAGATTTCTTCAATTGCGCAAGGCCTATTGCTGGGAGGCTGCGCGCCTCACGGCTGCGCCGAAGGACGGTCATGGCCAGCTCTCACTCTGCCTGCGACACCCGTGAGATTGCACCGAGGGCACGTCTTTATTCGCTGGAGCATTTTCCGGAAAAATACGACGAGACCAGGAATCCAGAGCTTGGATTTGATTCAATCAAAGCCGGAAAAGCTCTGATCGTCATCCTCTTGGTCGCCGCGGCGTCGCGTCTGTCGCTTGCCTTCTGGCCGAATTTTCATCATCCGGACGAGATATTCCAATATCTGGAGCCAGCCTGGCGCATGCTGGGCCATGACAGCATCGTCTCGTGGGAATGGCGCTACGGCATCCGCGGCTGGCTGTTGCCAACGATCATGGCTGGCCCGGTTGCGATCGGCGACTGGATTGCTCCCGACGGCACCGGTGCGTTCATTGTGCCACGTCTCCTCGCCGCAACCCTGTCGCTGTCGATCGTGGTCTCGGCCTGGGCCCTCGGTGCGCGTGTATCCCGGACCCACGCGATACTCGCCGGGCTGGTTACGGCCATCTGGTTCGAGCTGGTTTATTTCGCGCCGCATACGTTGAGTGAGCCGCTGGCGACTGCGGCGATCTTGCCTGCTGCCCTGTTGCTGACCCGCAATGCTCCCTCGAGAGGCGATCTGATCGGAGGCGGAGTCTTGCTGGCGCTCGCTGTGCTCTTCCGCTTCCAGTATGCGCCGGCGATCGCGGTGCTCGTGCTGGGCGCGTGCTGGCGCCAGTGGCAGCGTCTTCTGCCGTTGACGCTGGGCGCCGTAACCATCCTTGCCGTCAGCGCCGTCGTCGATGCGGCGCACGGCGCCTTGCCGTTCGGCTGGCTCGTCGCAAACATCGAGCAAAACCTGTTTCGCAATCGCGCCGCGGAATTCGGTACGGCGCCTGTCGGCAGCTATATCTTTTGGCTGTGGACCGCGTGGTCGATCGCGCTCGTGCCGCTGTCATTCGCGATTTTTCGCGGCTATCGGCACGCACCGCTCCTCGTCTGGGTCGCCCTGGCCAATATCGCCTTTCACAGCCTGATCGGTCACAAGGAATATCGCTTCGTCTTTCTCTCGATCGCGCTGCTGGTCATGGTCGCGGCGCTCGGCTCCGCCGACTGGATTCTGCTGGCGAGCCGGCCAGCCTGGCGGCGATGGGCCGGCCCGCTGATCGCCGGCGGCTGGACCGCTGCTTCGATTGCGCTGTCCGCAACCGGCCCAATGCCGGAATTGTGGATGCGGGGGATCGGCGCCGGAAAACTTGCGTGGCAGCTCAAAGCCGATCAGGCGATGTGCGGCCTCGCGCTTTATGACGTGCCCTTCTTCCTGCTGCCCGGCCGTGAGCGTCTCGCGGGCGATGCGCCCTTGTTCGCCCTTTATTCAACGGATCCGTTGACGGGCGGTCATGTGGGCGCGATTGCGCGCGACGCATCGCCCGCCTTCAACCGCATCCTCGCCCATCGTTCGATCGAAAAAGAGCTGCCTGCCAATTTCACGGCCCGCAGTTGTGACGTTGTCGGCGGCGCGCGGGTCTGCATCTTCGAGCGGCAGGGAAGTTGCCATTCCGATGCGGCGTCGTCGTTCAGGATCAACGACGTGCTGACGCGGATCAATCTCTGATTGTGCAGACCGAACACATCGGCGACAGGCATGGCACAGATCACGGCAAAGGCGTCGCTCGAATTGCGAAATCGTGAGCCGGTTGGGCTCAACGGCCACAAAAACAGTCTTGCCAGCAGGTCTGAATAGTTGTTCAGTTCTTCGTGGCGATTTGGGTCCGAAATCGCCCAAAGCAGTGAAGATGCATTCGATCGGCCAACTGGCGGGTCTGCATAGAGGGTACGGGAAACGCGCTATGGTCTATCGGCGAACCCATCAAGTGGTCAAACGGCTCGCCGCACGCCGCAGCGCTATCCTGGCGGCGGCGCGGGAGACGGCGGCCGAATCCGGAATGGCCGGGGTGCAGATCGCGCCCGTGGCAGTTCGCGCCAATGTCGCAGCCGGCACTGTCTATCGTTATTTTCCCTCCAAGGCCGATCTGATTTCCGAGCTGATTGCCGACGTCTCGCGCGATGAACTTGCCGCCGTGCGCCGCGCGGCCGACGGCGCGCCCGGACCATCGTCGGCGCTGGCCGCGGCCATTTCCACCATCGCTCTCCACGTGGTTTCGCAACGCAAGCTGGCCTGGGGCATCTTGGCCGAGCCGGTCGACGTCGATGTCACGGTGTCCCGGCTTGCCAGCCGCCGCGAGATCGTGGGCGAGATCGCAAGCCGGATCGACGCCGCGGTGCGCGCCGGACACCTGCCGGCGCAGGATAGCCAGCTGACCGCGACGGCTCTGCTGGGCGCAGTGCATGAGGCGCTGGTGGGACCGCTGGCGCCGGACAATCTCGACGATCCTGCCAAGCTGCGCGAGGTAGTGCAAAGCATCACGCTGCTGGCCCTGCGCGCCGTCGGGGTGATGGATGCCCGCGCCCGCGGGCTCGTGGTGCAGGCGGTGTTGCCGGCCAAGGCGCTGGTCGGCGCATAGCTGCGCGGCGGTGCGCTCACATCTCCGCGTCACCGTTCGGGCCGACGGAGGCGATGCGCACCATGTTGGTGGTCCCGGGGATGCCCAGCGGCACGCCGGCGACGATGATCACGCGCTGGCCGGCGCGGACAAAGCCGTCACGGAAGGCAATCGAGCCGGCGCGGTCGAACATGTCGTCCTGGTCGCGCGCATCCTCCGCGACCACGCAATGCACGCCCCAGACGACGGACAGTTTGCGCCCCGTCCCGATGTTCGGCGTGATCGCGACGATCGGCGGCTTGGGCCTTTCGCGGGCGACGCGGACCGCGGTCGAACCGGACGACGTCCAGCAGATCAGCGCGGGCAGGTCGAGCGTCTCGGCGATCACCCGCGCGGCGTCCGCAATGGCATCGCCTGCGGTCGCCTCCGGCTCCGGCCGCTGCGCCGTCACCACCGAGCGGTAGGTCGGGTCGCGCTCCACTTCCTCGCCGATCCGGTTCATCGTCGAGACGGCTTCGACCGGAAACTTTCCGGCGGCCGATTCCGCCGACAGCATGATGGCGTCGGCGCCTTCATAGACGGCGGTGGCGACGTCCGAAACTTCGGCGCGCGTCGGCACCGGGGACTGGATCATGGATTCCAGCATCTGGGTCGCGATGACCACGGGCTTGCCGGCGCGCCGCGCCATGCGCGTCATCTGCTTCTGCAGGCTCGGCACCCGCTCCAGCGGCAATTCCACGCCGAGGTCGCCACGCGCCACCATCAGCGCATCGGACGCCTCGATGATCTCGGCGAGGCGATCGATTGCCTGCGGCTTTTCGATCTTCGCCATGACGGCGGCGCGGCCACGGATCATCTTCTTGGCTTCGATCACGTCGTCGGCGCGCTGCACGAAGGACAGCGCGATCCAGTCGATCCCCGTGGTCAGGGCGGCATCGAGATCGGCGCGGTCCTTCGGCGTCATCGCCGATACCGGCAGATCGGTGTCCGGCAGGCTGACGCCCTTGCGGTCCGACATCTTGCCGCCGATCACGACGCGCGTGACCGCTCGCTCGGGCGAAGTCTCTTCGGCGATCAGGCGCACCTTGCCGTCATCGAGCAGCAGCGCGTGGCCGGGACGCAGTGCCGCCAGAATTTCCGGGTGCGGGAGATAGACGCGGCTGCTGTCGCCGGGCGTCTTGTCGGAATCCAGCACGAAGGGCTGTCCGTTGTGCAGCTGGACGGAGCCCTCGGCAAACGAGCCGAGTCGCAGTTTCGGTCCCTGCAAGTCGACTAGGATGCCGATCGGCCGGCCATAGCTTGATTCGACATTGCGGATGGTCGCCACCAGCTCGCGCATCTTGTCATGCGGCGTGTGGCTCATGTTGATGCGGAAAATGTCGGCGCCGGCCTCGAACAGGCGACGGATCATCGCGCTGTCCGAAGACGCGGGTCCCAAGGTGGCGAGGATCTTGATACGGCGGAGCCGTCTCATGGCTTGCTTCCGGGCGTTGCGGCTGGCGGCAGGCCAGACGCGCCCGGAGCAGGAGCAGGCGCCGCACCTTGCGAATTGGGAAGGCCGGGAACATTGCCGCCGGGTCCCACCGTTCCCGGAAGACCGGGTACGCGCTGCTGTGCCGGCTGCTCATTGGCATCGGTCAACTGCACGGTCCAGGCGCGCTGTTCTCCGGTATCGACCTCGAAAAAGCCGGTGCGGTCGAAGCCGCGAGCCAGGCAATTCTCGGTGCCCTTGATGGTGAACTCCTTGTCACGCGAGCACATGAAGGCCTGCCCCGACCACTCGCCGCCGCGGTCGTAGTCGAGTGCGTAGATGTAGTAGTACCGCGCCACCAATGCTCCCTTCAGCAAGGTTTCGCAGGCGCGGGAAGAAATGTTCCACCAGCCTTCAGTGGTCCACCCTTCCGCGTCCTTGTAGCCGAGTGCGATCCCGACCCGGCTGGCGGTGTTGTTGCAAAGACGAAAGTCGGCCGCCGCCTTCCCGTTCCACAGGCACGCAACAGCAACCACCAAGGCGAAGCCTAGGCCGTAGCGGTATGAGGTCAGACGGAGCGACAGAGAACCTTCCGGAATCATTGCGGGAAGCGAGGATAGTTCTTTCGAGGGATTTCGCGTGGCCGGGAGGCTGCTGTCAACCGCGTTTTTGCGGCCAGTCACCAAGGGCAACGCCATTAACATCTTATTTGCAATGCGATATGGCGGAAACTGTGACAAGGTCCACATTATGCCAAGAATTTGCAACGGCGGGATAACGACCATGGCCATCGACGACAAAACCAGAACGGAACTCGAAGCCGCCGTCTTCCGGCGCCTTGTCGCGCATCTGCGCGAGCGGACCGATGTCCAGAACATCGACCTGATGAACCTCGCAGGCTTCTGCCGCAACTGCCTGTCCAATTGGCTGAAGGACGCGGCCGACGCGACGGGGGTCGCGATGAGCAAGGACGAGAGCCGCGAGTCCGTCTACGGCATGCCCTATGAGACCTGGAAAGAAAAATATCAGCGCCCGGCAACGCCCGAGCAGCTCGAGGCGATGAAGAAGGTCCACCCGGGCCATCATTGACGTGCCGGCCGTATCGCTTCGCCCCGCCAGAACTCTCGCTTGATCAAGGCGGCGAATCGGCTGTTGCCCAAATCGGCAGATCAATTTTCTGCCAATGCAACAATCACCCCCGGAAACAAGGTGTGGGCGCGCTGTGGATGAGCGCGATGTCGCCTTGACCCAAGCGCCTCGAAATTCAAGTGTCGTCCGCGAAACGCGCGTGCGGCGACAGCGCAGCCGCGCAACAATCAGTGCCAGTTCCATTCAGGAGTAGCAGATGGCCACCTCCGCTGCCGTCAATGACGAAGCGCCCGCGACACGATTTGCCAAAGACCAGCTGAAGGCCATCATCGAGCGCATCGAGCGGCTGGAAGAGGAGAAGAAGGCGATCTCGGACGACATCCGCGACGTCTATGCCGAAGGCAAGGGCAACGGCTTCGACGTCAAGGCGCTGCGCGCCATCGTGCGCCTACGCAAGCAGGATCCCAACGAGCGCCAGGAGCAGGAGACCATCCTGGAAACCTATATGCAGGCCTTGGGAATGCTGTGACACGTCCTCGCCCCTGCGCTCGCCGCGGGGACGACATTGAAGATGTGCAAGCGGTGAGGGGACTACGCGCTTAGCGTATCGCCGCGGTGTGCATCATGAACGCGGTGGTATCGAGCCTTGCGGTGGCCGTTCCCGAGAAGTGATCGGCCGCCATTCCCATCATCGGATCGTCGGTGAAGCCCATGTTGACGGTCGCCTGCGGCTTCACGAAGAATGCCCGCATCAAGGTGAGGTCAGCGTCGCCGAGCATGGTGACCGACATCGAGGTGCCGACGCTGGGTGCCAGCATGACGATGCGCAGCCAGGGATCATTGACGTTGGCCGCGGCGATCCGTGCGGAGTTGGTGATCGGGCCGCTCTCGCCCTGAGCACCCTTGGTTGCGACGGTGTTGATGTCGGTGGCGGCCGCGTTGCGTGTCTGCTGTGGCGGACGGGTGCCATGCGGAACGGGCGCAGACGCCGCGACGATATTGGCGTGGTCGGCAGGCAAAGCGGGGGCCGGAGCATAGGCGAGTGCCCGATAGGCGGCGGGAATGGTCGCGGTTGATTGTGGATCGGCGGAATCGAGCGCCTTGCGGGCGCTGATCGCCGCGACCATCTGCGCCGATGCCGCCTGATCCGGAGCTGCGTCGTCGCCCCAGAAGCCGCGTGCATTGATGATGTCCGCCGGGGTCTGCGGGCTGTCGTTCGAAACCTTGCCGTTCGAAGGCGCGTCGCTTGAAGCCGATGCCGGCTGCTTCGGCTTGGCCGGCTGTGCGTTCTGCGCGTCGGCGGCGGCGAACTGGAGCCGGGCGATCAGTTGCGATTTGACACGCTGGACCGGCACGGTGCCCGCCGATTTCGTGTCGGCGGGTTTTGCCGCAGCCAGTCTGTCATTCACGACGGGCGCACCGGCAGCCTCCTCATCCTCTTCGTTCGACCTGGTCCCGAACAATTTGGCGAAGAATGAGGACTTGCCGATGGTCGCGGCGTCGTCGCCATTGCCGCGCCGTTCGATGTCGGCCTTGGCGAGCTCGTAGCCCTTCAAGGGTACGCCGTCGGTTGGAATGTGCACGGTGCGGCCATCCGGGAACACCTTGACCAGCTGCTCGCGGGTCATCCGTGGCCAGTGGCGAATGTTGCCGGTGTCGAGATGAACGAAAGGTGATCCCGAGGTCGGGTAGAAGCCGACGCCGCCGCGCTGCAGTCGAAGTCCCGCAAAGCGGATCTGCTCAAGCGGCACGCCTGGAATGTAGAAGTCCATCGCGTGCCCCAGCATATGCTGGGAAAAGCGCGCCACGCCCGTGTGTGCCGAGCGGCGGCGGAGCATGGCGTTGGTTGCGGGAGTGCGATAGGCGGAGACGATCTGGATCGGCTCCTTGGCGTCGACATCGCGGTAGACTTCCCAGACGATGTCGAAGAGATGGCGATCCATCCCGATTTCGTCCTGGGTGCGCCAGTCGCGCAGGAAATGGTTGAGGCGTTTCAACGCCTCTTCGTCGTAGCGGCCGTCCCGCTTGAAGGTGACGGTCAGGTCTTCGCCGGAATGAGTGTGGTGAAAGGAGAGGGTGCGCGTTTCATTCAACGCCGTGGCGTCATGAACCGATCCGGCTCCGAGCAGGAGCATCAGCGAGGCCATGCCCGCCTGGAGCCCGGCCTTCTGCAGGGACAGCAAATTGAATTGGCGTGCGAGACCAATCGGCACGTATGAGCCCACCCAGTCGATCGGCGTTCCGGGGACTCCTCCGCGAACCCCCGTTTGCGAAAGAGAATGAACGCTTTCCTAAAGCGGGATGGTTAAGCGATCTCTACCATCCCGCCCCCAAATTGAGCTTTAACCTAACCCATTCAGTATGGCGAAAAAGTGCCGCTACAGGATGAAGTCGGGGATGGTTAACTCCAGGCACGCCCGCCCCCGAGGCGAGGGCGCTGTTTGGGACAGTCGATCCGAGCGGGATGGCCATCCCATCCGGGCGGCCATCATCCTCCGTAGCAGCAAACTCAGCGGGTGAAGAAGCCCCGCTGCTGGACCATGGGCCGGCGGCCGACCGGGGCCGGCGGCGTCGGCGGCCCGCCGAACAGCCGCTCGAAGAAGGACGGCCCTGACGACCAGTTGTTGTCGCTGGCAAAATTGACGCTGGGCGGGAGGACGCTGCCGGGGGGGCGGCTATAGCTCGGCTGCGAGTGTGCCACCATGGCCTCCAGGTCCTTGCCGTGCGCATTCTTGAGCATCGCGATCATGGTGGCGTCGCGGCCGTAGATGTCCTTGCGGAATTGCAGTTTGCCGGCGTCGTCCACAAAAGCGGTCTGATAGGTGATGTTGACCGGGATCGGCGTCGGGAATTTCAGGTCGATCTCGCTCTGCCCGTACATCGCGCGGATCTTCTCCGGCGTGTAGTGGTCCTTCGGCTCGGTGATGTTGAGCAGGACCGAGGCGTACTGGTCCGGGTATTGTACGCGCATGCAGCCATGGCTGTAGGCGCGCTCGGTCTTCTCGAACAGATACTTGTCGGGCGTGTCGTGCTGATAGACCAGGAACTTGTTCGGGAAGTTGAAGCGGATGCGGCCGAGCGCGTTGCGATCACCAGGCGGCTGCGAGATGTGGATCGAGCCGTCGCGTTCGTGCTCCAGCCTTAGTCCCATACGCTCCAGCACGGTCGGATCCTGCTGCAGCGCCGGCAGATATTCGTTGTAGACGATCGATGGCGGCACGTTCCAGGTCGGGTTGACCGTGATGTACTTCATCGTCTCGGTCAGAAGCGGCGTGGCGTGGATGCCCGGCTTGCCCGTCACCACCCGGGTGGTCCAGACCTGCTTGCCGTTTTGCATCACCTTCAGCGTGTAATCGGGGATGTTGAGGATGACATAGGCATCGCCCAGCGACGGCGCGCCGAGGTCACGCGGCAGCCAGCGCCAGCGCTCCATGTTGACGATGACGGTGTCGATCTGCCTGTCGTGCTTCGGGCTGTTCAGCGCCTTCACGGTCGCGGCATCGAGAATGCCGGTCTCCCTCAGATCCGCGCTCTCCTGGAATTTGCGCACGGCTTGGGCGACCTTGGCGTCGTAATGCGTATCGTCGGGATTTTCGACGCCGAGCTTGGCGCGCAGCTCCGGCACGCGCGGGTCATCCATCACGATTTCGGGCTGCTTCTTGCCGCGGGCGGGCGTGTATTTCAGCGCCGGCCCGTCGGCAATCTCGATCGCAGGTCCCGGACCCTGGCCGCGCAACTCGGCGAGCTTGGCTTTCAGCTCCTTGTAGAGCTTGTGCTGCGGGTTATAGCTCTCGAGTGCCGCCGAGGTGTCCTTTGCGGTGCTGATGTGGGTCAGCACCTCGTTCGGGTCGGTCGGGTGCTCGGGATAGGCAATGTCGCCGCTGAGCTGCGACCAATGCATCCGGCCGCTCTGCGCCTGACGCGCATAATCGAGCATGCTGGCGGTCAGCTTCAAGTCCGCTTCGGCAAGCGCGTCCGGCGTCGTGGCGGCGGCGAAATCCGGCACCGGATAGTCGCTCGGCGTCAACCCGTCGGCAGCGGCATCCTTCAGGCGTGCGATCACACCCTTGGCGGCGTCCGTCAGGTTGCCTGCTTGTGTCCAGAGCGGCGCGTAGTCGCGCGCACCATAGAACTTCTCGACCGCCGCGTGTTCGGCCTTGCGATCGAAATAGCGCAGCGACTTGCCGGAAAGCATATCTTTCAGTCTGTCGGCGACCGGTTGATCGGCCGCCGGCACATTGCTCGCCGCCTTGGCGGGCTCTTGCGCCGGCTCCTTGGCGACATCCTTGGCCGGCTCCGTCGCCGGCGCCACTGTCGCAGCCGCCGGAGCGGACGTGCTTGAAGCGGCGGCGGTGTCGGCTTTGGCCGCGTCGTCCTTGGGCTCGGTCGTCGGCGTGGTTGCGACAGCGGCCGGCGCGGGTGAAGCCTGCTCTGTAGGATTAGCGGTCTCCGTGGCCGGTTTTGCGGCTTCTGTCTTGGCTTCCGTCTTAGCTTGGGTCGTGGCCTGGTCGGGGACCGAGGCCGTCGTATCCATCTTGAAGTCGCCGACGGTCGGAGGCGGAATGTTGGCGGGTTCGGGGCGCGGGATCGCCGCTTCGATCGCCAACTCCGCGGCGCTGCCGTGCGCCGGACCGTCCTGCGCCACCGCCGAAGTTGCGGACACCGCGAGGAAGCTTGCCGCGACAGCCATCAATACGCGGTCAAATCCGCCACGGTTGTTCAGACAGTCTCGCATTGTCACATCCCTTTGGGTGGACTGCCCCGGCATCGGACAGTTCCGGTTATCGTCCGTCAGCTTCTGCTAAAGCGCCGGCGGTGAGACTTCGCACGCCTGCACGCAACGATTCATACGCAGACGATACACAGGGCCCGCATCGAGCGCCAAGACCGCGCGGAGCCATTCACGACAAACTGACTTCAAGGTGACCCCTTTTGCAACGGATTGCGCGCGCTTGCCCTGCGCTTTTTGTTAGTCTGTCACCTGCGGGCAACGGTTCAAACTTCCTGTAATGACCGGCACTTGCAGCCATTTCCGCCATACGACATGGAGCTGCCGCAATCACCTGCGAGGCCTCGTCAGGCTGGCCCGTCGCCGGGCGCGGGCTCGTGAGCGCTGATATCGTCCATCTTCCGGTAAAGTGTGGATCTTCCGATCTTCAACCTCCGCGCGACTTCGGACATTTGCCCGCGGTAATGCGCGATCGCAAAGCGGATGATGTCGTTCTCCATTTCCTCCAGCGGCCGTACCTCGCCGGCGGCATTGAGCAGCGTGAGCGTGCTATGGGTCGGCAGCGGCGCAATGGGTATTTCACTACCAGAGATTTCCGGGGCCGACACGGGCGACACGACCAGCGGCTCGCTATACATCTCCGGCACCACCGGCGACTGCGCATTGATGACCGGGAAGTCCGCTATCCCAAGCTGCTCGGAATCGCTGAGCACGACGGCGCGGTAGACTGCGTTCTCGAGCTGGCGGATGTTGCCGGGCCAATCGAGCTGCGACAGATAGGCCATGGCTTCGCCGCTGATTCCGGTGATGGCTCGATTTTCCTCCGCCGCGAAACGCGCCAGGAAATGCCGCAACAGGTGCGGAATGTCCTCGCGCCGCTCGCGCAAGGGCGGAATGGTCAGCGGCAGCACATGCAGTCGATAGAACAAGTCCTCGCGGAAATGGCCGCCTTTGACGCAGTCGAGCAGTTTGCGGTTGGTCGCGGAAATGATGCGGACGTCGACTTTCGCCGGCTTGCGGCCGCCCACGGCCTCCACCGCGCCTTCCTGCAATGCGCGCAACAGCTTGACCTGCGCGGTCAGAGGCAGTTCGCTCACCTCGTCGAGAAACAGCGTGCCGCCATGAGCTTCGACGAATTTGCCGGTATGGCGCTCGGTAGCGCCGGTGAACGCGCCTTTCTCGTGGCCGAACAGGATCGATTCCACGAGGTTGTCGGGGATCGCGCCGCAATTGACTGCGACGAACGGCTTGGCCTTGCGCTCGCTGCTGCCATGAATGGCGCGGGCGAACAATTCCTTGCCGACGCCGGATTCGCCCTCGATCAACACGGGAATGGAGGAAGTGGCGGCCTTCTGCGCGATGCGCAGCACGCCCGCCATGGCTTCGGCCCGGGTGATGATGTCGGCGAAGGTCAGGCGGCCCTCGCGGCTGTGGCGGATGCGTTGCAGTTCGCTCTTGAGCGCGCTGGTGTTGAGCGCATTGCGCAAGGAGACCTGTAGCCGCTCGAGGCCAACCGGCTTGACCACAAAATCCTGGGCGCCGGCGCGCATCGCCGATACGACGTTGTCGATGCCGCCATGAGCTGTCTGCACGATCACGGGGACGGTGAGGCCGGCCTCGCGCATCCTGGCCAGGACCCCCATGCCGTCGAGGCCGGGCATGACGAGATCAAGTACGACGGCGTCGACGGCGGGTGCCTCGGGGCTGGTCAGAATGGCCATCACGGCGTCGCCAGAATCGGCGACTACCGTCTCATAGCCGCATTTCTGGACCATGGCCTCAACCAGGCGACGCTGTACGGCGTCATCATCGGCGATCAAAATGCTGGCGGCCATGGCTTTCCCCACGCGTTACGATTATCTGTCTCGAATCGGGGCAATCTGGCCGATGCCGCTTAACGCAGTCTTAAGGCTTGCTGTCCGCTCCGGTTGAACACAGGTTTCGAACAAGATGACCTCGCGCTCCACGTCCGCTCTCCGCAAACCGGCCTCTGGCAAGACCGCTGCCAAGGCGAAGAATCCCAAGGCCACGGCAAAGAAGACTGCCGTCAAGAAAACCGAAGCAAAGACCGGCAAGCTGCCGGAATGGAACCTGTCCGATCTCTATGACGGGATCGACGCGCCCGAAGTGGCGCGCGATCTTGCGAAGATGGACGCCGATTGCGTCGCGTTTGAGACCGACTACAGAGGCAAGCTCGCGGAACAAACCGCGCGCGAAGATGGCGGGGAGTGGCTTGCCGCGGCCGTGAAACGCTATGAGGCGATCGATGATGTTGCCGGACGGCTCGGTTCCTATGCGGGCCTCGTCCATGCCGGCGACAGCGTCGATCCCGCCATTTCCAAATTCTACGGCGACGTGTCGGAGCGGCTGACGGCCGCGTCCACGCATTTGCTGTTCTTCACGCTCGAGCTCAACCGCATCGACGATGCCCTGCTCGAACGTGCGATGCAGACGCCTGCGCTCGCGCATTACCGTCCCTGGATCGAGGATCTGCGCAAGGACAAGCCGTACCAGCTCGAGGACCGTATCGAGCAGTTGTTTCACGAGAAATCCCAGAGCGGCTTTACAGCCTGGAATCGACTGTTCGACCAGACCATCTCCGGCCTGCGCTTCAAGGTCGCCGGCAAGGATCTCGCCATCGAGCCCACGCTGAACCTGCTGCAGGACCGCGACGGCAAAAACCGCAAGATGGCGGCGGAAGCACTCGCCAGGTCTTTCAAGGCCAACGAGCGGACCTTTGCGCTGGTCACCAACACGCTCGCCAAGGACAAGGACATTTCCGACCGCTGGCGCGGCTTTCAGGACGTCGCCGACTCGCGCCACCTGAGCAACCGGGTCGAGCGCGAAGTGGTCGATGCGCTGGTCTCCTCGGTGCGTGCGGCCTACCCGAAACTGTCGCACCGCTACTATCGGCTGAAGGCGGGCTGGTTCAAAAAGAAGAAGCTGCCGCATTGGGATCGCAATGCGCCGCTGCCCTTTGCGCCGACGGGTACCATCGCCTGGCCGGAAGCCAGGAACATGGTGCTGTCGGCCTATGGCGGTTTCTCGCCCAAGATGGCCGACATCGCCGAGCGCTTCTTTACCGATCGCTGGATCGACGCTCCGGTGCGGCCGGGCAAGGCACCTGGCGCGTTCTCGCACCCCACCACACCGTCGGCGCACCCTTATGTGCTGATGAACTACCAGGGCAAGCCGCGCGACGTGATGACGCTTGCGCATGAACTCGGACATGGCGTGCATCAGGTGCTCGCGGCAAAGAATGGAGCGCTGATGGCGCCGACGCCGCTGACGCTTGCGGAAACCGCGAGCGTGTTCGGCGAAATGCTGACGTTCAAGCGATTGTTGTCGCAGACCAGGAGCGCAAAGCAGCGTCAGGCACTGCTCGCCGGCAAGGTCGAGGACATGATCAACACCGTGGTGCGGCAGATTGCGTTCTATTCCTTCGAACGCGCAGTCCACACCGAGCGGAAGAACGGCGAGCTGACCGCCGAGCGCATCGGCGAGATCTGGCTGTCGGTGCAGGGCGAGAGCCTGGGTCCCGCGATCGAGATCAAGCCAGGTTACGAAAATTTCTGGATGTATATCCCGCACTTCATCCATTCACCGTTCTACGTCTACGCTTACGCGTTCGGCGATTGTCTGGTGAACTCCCTCTATGCGGTCTACGAACATGCCTCCGAAGGCTTTGCCGAGCGCTATCTGGACATGCTCGCGGCCGGCGGTACCAAGCATTATTCCGAACTGCTGAAGCCCTTCGGGCTGGACGCTAAGGACCCGAAGTTCTGGGACGGCGGGCTGTCGGTCGTCGCCGGCATGATCGATGAGCTGGAGGCGATGGGGTAGGGACCGTTAGCGCACCTGTTGAACGGGCCGGTTGGGCGTGTTATACATCTGTATAACGCGCCCTTGGCATTTTCGGAGATGGCCATGAAAGTCGAAATCAAGAAGATCGGAAACTCCGATGGATTGCTGCTGCCGAAGGAATTGATGCAGCGGCTCGACTTGAAGCGCGGCCAGCAGTTGCACATCACCGAACTCCCGGGCGGGGGCTTTCAGGCGCTGCCCTACGATCCCGATTTCGAACGGACGATGGAGATCGCCGACGAGGTCATGGACAAGTACCGCGACACGCTCGCGGCCCTTGCCAAATGAGCGAGCCGAAGGAGCCGCTTTGGATCAATTACGAGCAGGCTATCGCGCTCCACGCGCGGCAGTTGCGCCGCTTCGGCGGGGCAGCGGGTCTGCGCGACGAAGGTTTGCTGCGTTCGGCGATCGAGCGCCCAATCAACAAGTGGCGCTATGACCAGGCACCGCTCGCAGAGCTTGCGGCGGCCTATGCCTTCGGTCTTGCCAGGAATCACGCCTTCGTCGATGGAAACAAGCGCATCGCCTTCATGGCGATGATGGTCTTCCTGATCAAGAACGGCGTTCCGTTTGCCCCCGATCCCGCGCACGCGACGAAAATTGTTCTCTCGCTTGCCGCCGGCGAGGTCAGCGAGGAAGGCCTCACCCGCTGGATCCGGGACAATTGGCCGGGCTGAGCCTGCGCTGCTTCGTGCACAAGCGGTCGGCCGCCGTTGCCCCGCAATCAGGATTGCGCTAATTGCTCGGGCGGAAACGCTTGAATAAACCGGGGGACCCCGATGGCAGACCATGGCGAACTGGCCTACACCACCGCGGACGGCAACGATTACGCGGCGCATGAGGCGACCTATGAGGGCTTCATCAAGCTCGTGAAATATGGGACGGGGGCTGTCGTCCTCATCCTGATCCTGATGGCGATCTTCCTCACCTGATCCGTTCCCTCTCTGCACGCAACGGCGCGGCGCGACAGAAAAGTCGCGATAAACCCGGTTGCAAAACCTGTATCCATTCCAGCGGAAATGACGCTAGTCTGATCGCGTGCGCATGCCTTGCGCCGGAGGCTTTATGAAGATTGCCGTTGCCAGGGAAATTGATCCGGCCGAGCCGCGGGTCGCGGCCTCGCC
>CAYVVB010000097.1:0-6792 GCA_964454955.1 uncultured Bradyrhizobium sp.
TACGGCGTGTTCTCGGCTCGCGACGGCCTCGCGCCGCGCGTCGGCGTCGCGATCGGCGACTACGTGCTCGATCTGTGGGAGCTGGAGCAGAATTGCCGTCTCGATGTCGGTCCGCTCGGCGTGTTCGCCAACCACTCGCTCAATCCGTTCATGGCGCGGGGGCCGGAGGTCTGGTCGAAGACGCGCGCGCGGATCAGCGAGTTGCTCCGCGCCGACAATCCGGAGCTGCGCGACAACGAGAAGCTGCGCGCCCGCGCGCTGGTGCCGATGGCCGACGCGAAGCTGCATCTTCCGTTCACCGTTGCGGGCTATACCGACTTCTATTCATCGAAGGAGCACGCCACCAATGTCGGCGTGATGTTCCGCGGCAAGGACAACGCACTGCAGCCGAACTGGCTGCACATGCCGATCGGCTATAACGGCCGCGCCTCGACCATCGTTGTTTCCGGCACCAGGATCCGCCGCCCGCGCGGTCAATTGAAGCCGCCAAACGCCGATGCTCCGACCTTCGGCCCGTGCAAGCGGCTCGATTTCGAGCTCGAAATGGGCGTGGTGATCGGCCAGCCCTCGACGATGGGCGAAATGATCGACGAGAGGCGAGCGGAAGAAATGATCTTCGGCTTTGTTCTGCTCAACGACTGGAGCGCCCGCGACATCCAGCAATGGGAATATGTGCCGCTGGGGCCGTTCCAGGCCAAGGCGTTCGCCACCTCGATCAGCCCCTGGGTGGTGACGCGCGAGGCGCTGGAGCCGTTCCGCCTGCAGGGTCCGGAGCAAAATCCCGCTCCCTTGCCGTATCTGCGCCAGATGAGGCCCAACAATTACGATCTCGAACTCGATGTCGCCCTGCGTGCCGGCGCGATGAATGATGCGCAAGACATCTGCCGCACCAATTTCAAGTACATGTACTGGTCCTCGGTGCAGCAATTGATGCATCATGCTTCAAGCGGCTGCGCCATGAATGTCGGCGATCTGCTGGGATCCGGCACCATTTCGGGGCCGGACAAGCATCAGCGCGGCAGCCTGCTCGAAATCAGCTGGAACGGCGCGGAGCCGGTGGAATTGCCCGGCGGCATCAAGCGGTCGTTCCTGGAGGACGGCGATTCGCTCGTCATGCGCGGCCATTGCCAGGGTGACGGCTACCGCGTCGGCTTTGGCGAGGTCGAGGGGACGATCCTGCCGGCGGAGGGATGATTGCAGGCCGAAGGGGCGATTGGAATGCGGCGATTCCGTCCAGTTCAGGCTTGCTTCAGCGGCAGACGAAAGCTCTCCTTCAGCCGGTCGAGCACGATCGAGGAGCGCACATGCGCGACGCTCGGATGCGGCATCAGCACGTTGTTGACGATGTCGGACAGGCTCTTCAGGTCGCGCAGCACGGCTTTCAGCACATAATCGGCATCGCCGGTGAGCGAGTAGGCTTCCTGGATGTCGTCGACCCGGTTGATCAGCATGCGGAATTTCTTGGCGTTGTCGGGCGAGTGGGTCGCGAGCGTGATCTGGATGAAGGCGATGACGCCGAACCCGAGCGCCTCGGAGGCCAGCTCGGCGCGATAGCCTGAAATCACCCTTTCCTCCTCGAGCCGCATCCGCCTCCGCGAGCATTGCGAGGCGGACAGGCCCGCAAGTTCGGCGAGCTGCTGGTTGGTCAGCCGGCCGTCGTCCTGCAATGCCGTGAGGATCTTGAGATCGAAGGCGTCGAGCGAAATCATGCATGGAATCCGGAAAATATGCGCAAATCGTGCATGATGTAGCGCAATTGCAACCAATTTGCACGCCCATTGCGGCTCGGGTGAGCGACCATTGCTCCCAGAGCAAGGGAGAATCGCCATGGGTCCATTTCCGCACGACGCACCGCCTGCCGCCATCAGCGCCGATAATCCGATGGGGACCGACGGTTTCGAATTCGTCGAATACGCACATCCCGATCCGCAGTCGCTGCACGCGCTGTTCACGCTGATGGGGTTTGCGCTGGTCGCCCGTCACCGCACCAGGAAGATCACCGTCTACCGCCAGGGCGACATCAATCACCTCGTCAACGAGGAGCCCGGCAGTCACGGCTTCAATTTCGTCGCAGCGCACGGGCCCTGTGCGCCGTCGATGGCGTTCCGCGTGGTCGACGCGAAAAAGGCCTATGACCGCGCGATTGCGCTCGGTGCCGAACCTGCGGACGTATCGCCTGCGCAGAAGACGCTCGACGTCCCGGCGATCAAGGGCATCGGCGGCAGCCTGTTGTATCTGGTCGACCGCTATGGCTCGAAGGGCTCGGCCTATGATGCCGAGTTCGAATGGCTCGCCGGGCGCGACCCCACGCCGGCGGGCGTCGGGCTCTATTACATCGATCACCTGACGCACAATGTGCAGCGCGGGCGGATGGATGTCTGGGCCGGGTTCTACGAAAAGCTGTTCAACTTCCGCCAGATCCGTTTCTTCGACATCGAGGGACGCGCCTCCGGCCTGTTCTCGCGCGCGCTGACCAGCCCCGACGGCAAGATCCGAATTCCCATCAACGAGGACGCCGGCGATTCCGGCCAGATCGAGGAATATCTCAAAGACTATCGCGGCGAGGGCATCCAGCACATCGCCTGCGGCTGCCGCGACATCCACCAGACGATCGAAATCCTGCGCGCCGCCGGCCTGCCGTTCATGCCGTCGCCGCCCGACACCTATTTCGAGAAGGTCGACGGCCGGCTGCCCGGGCACGGCGAAGACCTCGCGCGGCTGCAAAGAAACGGCATCCTGATCGACGGTGAAGGCGTGGTCGACGGCGGGCGAACCAAGGTGCTGTTGCAAATCTTCTCGGCGAATGCGATCGGCCCGATCTTCTTCGAGTTCATCCAGCGCAAGGGAGATGATGGTTTCGGCGAGGGCAACTTCAAGGCCCTGTTCGAATCCATCGAGGAAGACCAGATCCGCCGCGGCGTGCTGAAGGTCGAACGGGCGGCGTAGGCTCCGTCATTCCGGGGCCGGGTATTTCACGTGCGCCCCGGAATGACCTCATCGTTTCCACGCGTCGACCTGTTCGCCGATATCGACCGCTTCCGCCTCGCGGACGGCGGATGGCGTGCGCGAGAAGCGCGGGGCGGGGGCGGGCTGGGTGACGCCATGGCGGTCGATGAAGATCTTTCGGGCCGCCATGTGCGGATGCTTCGGCGCTTCCGCCATGGTCAGCACCGGCGCGAAGCAGATGTCGGTGCCTTCCATGATCCTGCACCACTCGTCCCGCGTCTTTGCCTTGAAGACCTGCTCGAGTTTGTCTTTCAGCGCAGGCCAGGCGTTGCGGTCCATCTGCGCGTCGAACGCGGTGTCGGACAGCCCCGCATGCTGGCGCAACAATGCATAAAACTGCGGCTCGATCGAGCCGATCGAGATGAAATTGCCGCAGGCGCATTCATAGACGCCGTAGAAATGTGCGCCGCCGTCGAGAAAATTCCGCTCGCGGCCTTCGACCCAGCGACCCATCGCCGTCATGTCGAAGAACATCGACATCAGCGAGGCCGCGCCGTCAACCATTGCGGTATCCACCACCTGGCCCTTGCCGGACTTCGACGCCTCCAAGAGCGCAGCCAGCACGCCGACCACGAGATAGAGCGCGCCGCCGCCGAAATCGCCGACCAGGTTGAGCGGCGGGACCGGCTTTTCCGCGGTGCCGATCGCAGCGAGCGCTCCGGTCAGCGCGATGTAATTGATGTCGTGGCCGGCGGCCTGCGCGAGCGGCCCGTCCTGGCCCCAGCCGGTCATGCGGCCGTATACGAGTTTGGGATTGCGCGCGAGCACGATCTCGGGCCCCAGTCCGAGCCGCTCCATCACGCCCGGTCGGAAACCTTCGATCAGCGCGTCGGCCCCCGCGAGCAGGTCGAGCACCTGGGCGATGGCTTTGGGGTCCTTCAGGTCGAGCTCGATCACCTTGCGGCCGCGCCCCGAGACCGATTTCAAGTTCTTTTTCGCGCCGACGCGATCCAGCGTCACGACCTCCGCACCCATGTCGGCGAGCATCATGCAGGCGAAGGGGCCCGGGCCGATCCCGGCGAATTCAACGATGCGGATGCCCGCCAGGGGGCCGGCGGCGCGGATCGCGGCTTGCGGGGCTGATTTGTCGAGCACGTTGCGTTTTCCGTCCTGAAGAATTCTTTCTGGCGTCCGCCGATTGTCTCGTCTTGACCGGCACGCCGCAAGGGCCTTTTGGCCGCAATGCCTCTTCAATGCAATGCGGCGCGCATGGGTATGCGCGCCGCACAAACTTGCGCCTGGTTGCCATCAGCCTGCGGCGGTCACCGCGCGGCGCGCCATCACCTTGATCAGGTTCGCGCGGTAATCCGCCGCACCATGGATGTCGCTGATCAGGCCGCCGGCGGAGATGGTCACCGCATCGAGCGCGCTTGCCGACCAATTGGCCTGCAGGGCGGATTCGATCGCGCTCGCGCGCATCACGCCGCTCTGCGACGCGCCGGTCACGGCCACGCGGACGTCGCCCGCCTTGGTCTTCGCCACGAACACGCCGGTCAGCGCGAAGCGCGAGGCGGGATGCGGAAATTTTGCATAACCCGCCTTGGCCGGAATCGGGAACGACACGGCCGTGATGATCTCGCCGTCCTCCAGCGCTGTCGAAAAGAGGCCCTTGAAGAAATCGTCGGCCGCGATCGAGCGCTTGTTGGTCCGCAGGCTCGCGCCCAGCGCCAGCACCGCGGCCGGGTAATCGGCCGCCGGATCGTTGTTGGCGAGCGAGCCGCCGATCGTGCCGCGATGACGCACGGCAGGGTCGCCTATCATGGAGGCGAGATGCGCCAGCGCCGGAATCGCCTTTTGCACGGCGTCGCTGGTCGCCACGTCGTAATGCGTGGTCGCGGCCCTGATCGTCACGGCATCGGCCGACACATCGATACCAACCAGCTCCTTGATCCTGGCGAGATCGATGACGTCGGAGGGCGAGGCCAGCCGCTGCTTCATCACGGGAAGCAGCGTCTGGCCGCCGGCCAGATATTTCGACTCGTCGCCCTTGGAAAAGAGGCCGGCGGCTTCGTCGATCGAGGAGGCGCGGTGATAAGTCGTTTGATACATGGGATGCTCCCTGAAATTTTTCTCTCTGTCATTCCGGGAGGGCAAGTCAGCGCCAGACCCGGAATCTCGACGTAAGAATCTCCAGATTCCGGGTTCGACGCTTCGCGTCGCCCCGGAATGACCTCGATCGGGTCAGGCCGCCGTGCCGTGGATCGCGTGCCAGACGCGGTCGGGCGTCGCCGGCATTTCGAGCCTGTTGTGGCCGATCGCGTCCGTGATCGCGTTGATCACGGCAGCGGACGCGCCGATCGCGCCCGCTTCGCCGCAGCCCTTGATGCCGAGCGGATTGCCCGGGCAGAGCGTGGTGGTGTGGTTGACCTGGAACGACGGCAGGTCGTCGGCGCGCGGCATCGTGTAGTCCATGAACGAGGCGGTCACGAGCTGGCCATTGTCGTCATAGACCGCGCCTTCCAGCAGCGCCTGGCCGATGCCTTGCGCGAGCCCGCCATGGACCTGGCCTTCGACGATCATCGGGTTGATCATCCGCCCGAAATCGTCGACGGCGACGAAGTTGATGAAGCTGGTCTTGCCGGTCGCCTCATCGACCTCGAGCTCGCAGATATAGGCGCCGGCCGGGAAGGTGAAGTTGGTCGGATCGTAGAACGCCGTCTCCTTCAAGCCCGGCTCCATGCCGTCGGGCAGATTGTGCGCGGTATAGGCCGCGAGCGCGACCATCGGCAGCGCGATCTTCTTGTCGGTGCCGGCGACCTTGAACTCGCCGTTCTCGATGACGATGTCGCCTTCGGATGCCTCGAGCGCATGGGCCGCAATCTTCTTCGCCTTGGCCTCGACTTTCTCCATCGCCTTCAGGATCGCGGTGAGCCCCACGGCCGCCGAGCGCGAGCCGTAGGTGCCCATGCCGAACTGCACCTTGTCGGTGTCGCCATGGACGATCGAGACCTGGTTGATCGGGACGCCCAGGCGCTCGGCGACGAGCTGGCAGAAAGTCGTCTCGTGGCCCTGGCCATGGCTGTGCGAGCCGGTGAGGATCTCGATGGTGCCGACCGGGTTGACGCGTACCTCGGCCGATTCCCACAAGCCGACGCCGGCGCCGAGGCTGCCGACCGCCTTCGACGGCGCAATGCCGCAGGCTTCGATGTAGCAGGAGACGCCGAGGCCGCGCAGCTTGCCGTTCTTCTTCGCCTGCTCCTTCCGCGCGGGGAAGCCGGCATAGTCGATCGCCTTTTTCGCAGCATCCAGCGAGGCGACGAAATCGCCGGTGTCATAGGCCATGATGACCGGCGTCTGATGGGGGAATTGCCGGATGAAGTTCTTGTGGCGCAGCTCGGCCGGGTCGACCTTGAGCTGCCGCGCCGCGGTTTCCATCATCCGTTCGACCAGGTAGCTCGCCTCGGGCCGGCCCGCGCCCCGATAGGCATCAACCGGCGTGGTGTTGGTGTAGACGCCGATCACCTCGGCATGGATCGCGGGGATCGCGTACTGGCCCGACAGCAAGGTCGCGTAGAGATAGGTCGGCACCGAGGAAGAGAACAGCGACATGTAGGCGCCGAAATTGGCGTGGGTCGTGACCCTGAATCCCAGGATCTTGTGGTCCTTGTCGAAGGCCATCTCCGCCTTCGTCAAATGGTCGCGGCCATGCGCGTCGGTCAGGAAGGATTCGGAGCGGTCGGCGGTCCATTTGATCGGACGGCCGACTTTCTTCGACGCCCACAGGCAGACCATCTCCTCCGGATAGATGAAAATCTTGGAGCCGAAACCGCCGCCGACGTCGGGCGC
>CAYVVB010000098.1:0-6886 GCA_964454955.1 uncultured Bradyrhizobium sp.
AGCGAGATCTCGAATAAGATTTCGGGGGTTCGGGGCATCGCCGGCGAGTCGGGCGCTGCCGCGAGCCACGTGCTCGGCGCGTCCGAAGAGCTGTCGCGTCAATCGGAAAACATGCGCCAGTACGTCGACGACTTCATCCGCAACATCAAGGCCGCGTGAGCGCCGCGACGGGCGACGCAAAGGCTATCGCATAGGCGGATGTGCAAATTCGGTGCGCCTCGTCCAGTCGGTTCGCCCACAAGCTCGTCATCCCCGGCCTTGTGCCGTCATCCACGTCTTGGTTTCGCATGAAGAAAGGCGTGGATGGCCGGGTCAAGCCCGGCCACGACGATGCGGAAACGTCAGCGCAACAATCAAACCGCGGCACATGCAATTGCCTTAGCGCGCGACGGCAATCCTGCGGTCACCGATACCCGCGCTCGTCCCACCACGGAAAATAATCCGGCATATCGGTGGAGACCTTGTCCTTGAACACCGCGGGCCGTTTCTCGAGGAAGGCCATGACGCCTTCCTTCACGTCGGCCGAGCGGCCTCGCGCATAGATGCCGCGGCTGTCGATCTTGTGCGCTTCCATGGGATCGTCCGCGCCAAGCATGCGCCACATCATCTGGCGGATCAGGGCCACCGAGACCGGCGCGGTCTTGTCCGCGATCTCGCGCGCCAGCGCGCAGGCTGTCGGCAAGAGCTCCTCCGGCGGCACCACCTTGCTGACGAGGCCGCCCGCAAGCGCCTCCTGCGCCGGAAAGACCCTGCCCGTGTAGCACCACTCCAGCGCCTGCGCGATGCCGACGATCCTCGGTAGGAACCAGCTCGATGCGGCTTCGGGCACGATGCCGCGCTGGGAGAACACGAAGCCGAAGCGGGCGGCCTCGCTGGCGATGCGAATGTCCATCGCGAGCTGCATGGTGACGCCGATGCCGACCGCCGCGCCGTTCACCGCCGCGATCACGGGCTTGAGGCATTTGAAGATGCGCAAGGTGACCTGGCCACCGCCGTCGCGCACATTGGGATCGCTGTAATCAACCGCGCCGTCCGCCAGGCGCTTCACCGGCCCGCGCCGCGCGTCGCGGTCGAACGTGTCGGCCCCGGAGGAGAGATCGGCGCCCGCGCAGAACGCGCGGCCTTCGCCCGTCACGATGATGGCGCGGACGTCGTCGTCTCTGTCGGCGCGATCGAAGGCGTCGATCAATTCCTGCTGCATCGTGGCGTTGAAGGCGTTGAGCTTTTCCGGCCGGTTCAACGTGATGGTGAGGATCTGGTCGGAGACCTCGTATTTGATGGTCTCATAGGCCATCGTGTGTTTCCTTCCCCTGTCTTTTTTTGACCGTCATTCCGGGGCGATGCGAAGCATCGAACTATGGCGCGCAATTGCGCACCTGAGAATCTCGAGATTCCGGGTTCGCCTCTTCGAGGCGCCCCGGAATGACGAGTTATTTTGGCTACTTCTTCGGCGGGCTCGGCCACGGCCGCTGCCGGCCGCGCAGGCCCTCGAATGTCTTGGCGAGCGCGAGGACGCCGAGATCGTCGAAGCGGCGGCCGACGATCTGCACGCCGATCGGAAAGCCGTGTTCGTCATAACCGCCATTGATCGAGACGGCCGGATTCTCCGACATGTTCCACGGCACGGTGTAGCAGATGTGCTCGAACGGTCTCTCCGGATCGTTGATCGGAGAGGCGTACTCGGCGGGGAAGTTGACCACCGGCGCGACCGGCGAGATCACGTAGTCGAGCTCCGAAAAGAGCTTTGCGGCCGCGGCGCGGATCGCCATTGTGGCGTTGAAGCCCCTGATCACCTCGACACCCGACAGCTTTGCGCCGCGTTCGCCCCATTGATGGATGTAGGGCAGGACCTTGCGGCGCTCGGCTGCGGAGAGCTTCTCGAAATCGTCCCACATCCGTGCGCGCCAGAAATTGTCGAGGCCCTCCATCATCTCCCGCGTCAGGATGCCATTGACCTCATGGACGACAGCGCCCGCGGATTCGAAGGCTTTCGCCGCCTTCACCGCGACCTCGCGCACCGGATTTTCCAGCTTCTGTCCGACGCCGGGATCGAGCATCAACCCGAGACGCAATTTGCGCGGCGACTTTTCCAGCGCCTTCCAGTTGATGTCATTGGGCGGCAGGCTCATGCCGTCGCGGCGGTCGGGTTTCGACACCACGCTCATCATCAGCGCGGCATCATCGACGATGCGCGTGATGGGTCCGGCGACGCGGCCGACATAGGGCGGATCGACCGGAACGCGCCCGAGGGAAGGCTTCAGGCCCACCAGGCCGCACCAGCACGCCGGCAGCCGCACCGAGCCCCCGATATCGGTACCGAGATGCAGCGGGCCGTAGCCGGCCGCCGCTGCGGCGGCTGCGCCCGCGCTGGAGCCGCCGGGATTCTTGGACAGATCCCAGGGATTGCGGGTCAGCGGATGGAAGCTGGAGAGGCCGGACGAGAGCATGCCGTAATCGGGCATGGTGGTCTTGGAGAAAATGATCGCGCCCGCTTCGCGCAGGCGCGCCGCCGGCGGCGCATCCGCCGTCGCGGGCACCAGCTTGGTGCTGGCGGCGCCGAGCGGCACCGGCACGCCCTTGGTCGCGATGTTCTCCTTGATCGTCACCGGCACGCCGTCGAGCGCACCAGTCGGTTCGCCGTTCTGCCAGCGTGCGGTCGAGACCTTCGCCGCCGCACGCGCCCCGTCGGGATCGAACGCGTACAGCGCCTTGATATGCGGCTCCCAGGCATCGACATGCGCCAGCACCTCCTCCAGCACTTCGCTGGGAGAAAACTGCCGCGCGCGATATCCCGCGATCACGTCGACGGCGGAGAGATCGTGCAGTGAGGTGATGCTTTCGTCCGGTCCCGGGTTATGCATGGGCACCTGCCGGAAGTCTGGTTTCGATGATGCGGGCAAACATGCTGGCGCCAACAGGCAGAATTTTGTCGTCGAGCACGTAGCCCGGATTGTGCACCGGCACCGAGCCGTCATGGCCGAGCCAGAAATAGGCGCCGGGGACGGCCTGCAGCATGTCGGCGAAATCCTCGCTGCCCATCTTGAGGACCGGGCGCCGCAGGACCTTGGCGGGATCGACCACGGTTCGCGCCACGTCCTCGACCACGCGGGTTTGCTCTTCCTGATTGACCAGCACGGTGAAAATGTCGCGGATGTCGACATCGATCTCGACCTGATAGGCGGTCGCGATGCCGGCGCAGATCGCGCGCATGCGCTCGCGGATCAGTGCGCGTGTCGCGTCGGTGAAGGCGCGCACGGTGCCGCACAGCCAGGCCTCGGCGGGAATCACGTTATAGGCCGAGCCGGCATGGATCTGGGTGATCGACAGCACAGCCGCCTCCGTTGGAGATACGTTGCGGCTGACGATGGTCTGCAGCGCCTGGCCCAGCGTCATCGCGATGACCACGGCATCCTTGGAGCGCTCGGGCATCGCGCCATGCGCTCCATAGCCGCGAATCTTGATGTCGAAGAAATCGGCTCCGGCCATCGCGGGCCCCGGCAGGACCGCGATCTCGCCATGGTTCAGGTCCGGCGCGTTGTGCAGGCCATAGATCTCGTCGCAGGGGAATTTCTCGAACAATCCGTCCTTGATCATGGCGCGGGCGCCGCCCAGGCCTTCCTCCGCGGGTTGGAAAATGAAATGCACGGTACCGTCGAAATTGCGCGTCTCGGCTAGGTAGCGCGCGGCGCCGAGCAGCACGGTGGTGTGGCCGTCATGGCCGCAGCCGTGGAAGCGGCCGGGAATGGTGGAGCGCCATTGCAGATTGGTGTTTTCCTCCATCGGCAGGGCGTCCATGTCGGCGCGCAGGCCGATGCGTTTTCCGCCATTGCCATCGCCCTTGCCCTTGAGCACGCCGACAACGCCTGTGCCGCCGAGGCCGCGATGCACCTCGATGCCCCATTGCTTGAGCTTTTCGGCGACGATCCCCGAGGTTCGCACCTCCTCGAAGCCGATCTCGGGATGGGCGTGGAGGTCGCGGCGGATTGCCGTCAGTTCGTCGGCATAGCCCTGGATACGGTCGATGGTCGGCATTTTCTCTCTTATCCGGTTGAACGAGATTTGGCTTGAGGCGCGAAGGCAGCCCCGTTCGGCTTCAGGCGGACGCCCGCGCGCAGTCGCGTCCACGGCAGGGTCGCAGGATCGGCCGGCATTGCGCCGGGTGCGGCGCAGATCAGGAGTTTCTCGGCGATCGGCTCGAAATCGGCGCGGAAATGCACGGAGCTCTTGTTGACCAGGATCGCCTGCTCGGTCGGCTCGATGCCGACATAGCGGTACATCGCCTGATCGGCGAGTTGCGCCTTGTGCGAGGACACCACGACGCGGACATCGCCGATGCGCAAGGCCGCCGAAGGCCCCATCTCCATGTTGCGGCCGCCGTAATAGGGGCCCGGGGCAACGAAGTTTCCGTCCGACAGGTTCTCGACGACGAACGTCTCCTGGTAGGGCGCATCGCCTGGAATGCCTGACTTGCCGCCGAGCGAAAGCGTGACGGTCGCGCCGACGCCGGCCTCATGCGCGGCCCTGGCCGAATCCGGATCGAAGATCACGCCGATCGCTGCGCGCGCTGCTTTGTTGCGCACCAGCGCACGCAGCATGCCCGTGGTGTCGGAATCGCCGCCCGCGCCGGGATTATCCTGGGTATCGGCGATGATGATCGGCTTTCTTGCACTTCTGGCCAGTTCCATCGCGTGGCGCACGCCGTCGTCGGGCGAATAGATACGGCCATCGAAATCGTCTTCATGGCTTTCGACGAGGCGCGCGATCGCATCCGCTGCCGCATCGGCATCCGCCTGCGTCCGGCCATAGGCGAAGACGCTGGGGCCGCAATCGGCAAAATCGGCGGCCGGAAAGCCTGGCGCAAAGGAGAGCGTCGGCACCGCCTGGCCCTGAAGGCTGCCGAGTTGTTCGTAAATGCCTTTGGTCGGAGAATCATTGGTGCATTGCCAGCTGATCGGGATCAGGAACGGCAATTGACGGAACGCCTTGGCGAAGCGCTGCTTCGTATCCAGCATCAGCGCAAGGTGCCTTGCGCAGGCGCGCCCCGTATCGGCCATATCGACATGCGGATAGGTGCGATAGGCGATCAGCGCGTCCGCATGCGCGACCATCTCTGCCGTGACATTGGCGTGGAGGTCGAGGCTGACCACCAGCGGCAGGTCGTTGCCGATCACGCGCCGCACGCGCGCGAGAATCTCGCCTTCGCCGTCATCGAGGTGCTCGGTCACCATGGCGCCGTGCAGGTCGAGATAGACCGCATCGAGGGAGCCGGCTGCAGCGATGCCGTCGACCATCACCTTGACGATGCGCTCGAACGCGTCCCGCGTGACGTGCGCCGACGGGCTTGCGCCGCAGGAGATGGTTGGCACCAGGTCCCAACCGTAAGTCTCGGCGGTCTCATTGAAACCGGCGAGACCGACATTGATGCCGCGCATCACTTTCAGCACATCGGGCCCGACCGCCATCGCGGGCCAGCCGCCGCCATGCACAAAGTCATCATAGGTCGCCTTGGTCGGCGCGAAAGTATTGGTCTCGTGCAGAAAGCCGCCGACGGCGATGCGGGTCATCAAGGGGTCTCGGTTCAGGTTGGGCTGCGACGTTAGCCCTGCGATTGCATCAAGCGCAAGGCGTGAAGCAATTCGACTTTTGCATGCCGCGCAGCCGCGCGCTGCAGCGCATGCAATGAACTGTGTCGCGATCAAGACGAACGGAATGTAATTCAACTCCGTCATTCCGGGACGTCTCGAAGAGGCGAACCCGGAATGACGGTAAGAGCAAGTTACGCCGTCGCTACTGCGCTCTCCGCCACGGGGCGGAAATTGGCAAAATCCCAGCCGCGGCCGGGGGCGGCGTCGAGGAGGGCGCGGGTGTAGGCCTGTTGCGGGTTGGTGAGCACCTGTGCGGCCGGCCCCTGTTCGACGACGCGGCCGTTCTGCATCACCACGACGTCATCGCAGATTTGCGCGGCAACCCGCAGATCGTGTGTGATGAAGAGCAGCGCAACGCCGAGCCGCTGCTGGATTTCGTCGAGCAGATCCAGAACCTGCGCCTGCACGGAAACGTCCAGCGCGGAAACGGCTTCGTCTGCCACCAGCACGTCCGGGTCGAGCGCCAGCGCGCGGGCAATCGCGATGCGCTGGCGCTGGCCGCCCGAAAACTGATGCGGATAGCGCGAGGCGGCGTCGGCCGGCAGATCGACCAGCTCGAGCAGCTCGCGCGCCTTCGCAAGCGCCTCCGCGCGCGGCACGCCGTAGTTGATCGGTCCCTCCGCAATGCTTTCACCGGCAGTGATGCGCGGATTGAGCGAACGATAAGGGTCCTGGAAGATGATCTGGATACGGCGGCGGTGCGGCCGCAGCAGCTGGCGCGACAGCTCGGAGATTTCGTGGCCTACCAGGCGGATGCCGCCGGAGGTGGGATCGATCAGGCGGACGATGCAGCGCGCCACCGTCGACTTGCCCGAGCCGCTCTCGCCGACGATGCCGAGCGTGCGGCCCTTGCGCAAGGCGAGGCTGACGTTCTCGGCGGCGGCGACCTCTCGCGCCTTGCCGAGAAACGAGCGCTCGCGATAGACCTTGCCGAGGTCGTTCGCTTCCAGCACCACCGGCTCCTGGCTGTCCTCGCGCGGGGCGCGCGGGACGAGACTCGGCACGGAGGCGAGCAGGTTGCGGGTATATTCCATCGCGGGCGTGCGCAGGATCGCATCGAGAGGTCCCGTTTCGACCAGGCGTCCCTGGCGCATCACCGCGACGCGGTCGGCGATCTCGGCGACCACGCCCATATCGTGGGTGATGAAGAGGACCGCGGTGCCGTGATCGCGCTGCAGGTCGCGGATCAGCGCCAGGATCTGCTTTTGCGTGGTGACGTCGAGCGCCGTGGTCGGCTCGTC
>CAYVVB010000099.1:0-2406 GCA_964454955.1 uncultured Bradyrhizobium sp.
CGTCCTCAGCCTGGGAAAAAAATCCTAACCTCGCCAGCTGGCGCGAACAGCGTACCCGACTAGACTCGGGCTCGACGTTGACGTCAGCTCCGCTGTCGGAAAATCGCCCTAAATCCCCATCTCTCCCAGGGCGTCAATCACGCTGCCGACAAGCGCGGCTAGACTGGGATGGGTGGCCTGGAATTCACGTTCGGCGCTGGCCAGACGGCCCACCAAGGATTCTCGACTTCGGCCAGAGGGTGGCGCTGAACCGCTCGCGGCGGTTTGGGAAGCGCTCGATGACTGGGGCAAGTTCGCTTCGGCGAGGAGCGCCTGAATATCCTGCAAGATGGCCTGCAATTGCGCCTGCTTGCCAGCGTTGAGGTCCGGCGACGAGCCCAATTGCTGATGTAAGCGCGCCAGCGTTTCGCGCAAGTCATTCGTGTCGTTGGGCATGATTGCCTCCTCCGCACTTATCCTGGCTCGACCAGATAAAGCCTTGGCCGAGCCCCTGGGGCGCAAAGATAAGCCCTGGTCGACCCGCGAACAAGGGTCCGCTGTGCACCGGGGTGCATTCCCTGGATTGTGGAGTTCAGGCGGCTTGTTGGTAGCTGTGGTAGCGGTTAGCGCCGGTTTGCTGGGCTTGCCATCGGTTCCAGAAGGCGTCCAAGGGTCTGCCGTCGCTGAGCGTGTCGGCGCGGAGTTGCAGCACGGCGTCTCCCGGATTTCGCTGCCAGAATTTTTCGGTTCCTTTGATCCTCGCGTTGATCTGCTTGATGGTCGATTCGATGTGGCTACTGGTGATGGGCAGCCCCTGCCGCCGATACGCGGGGTAGTTCATCCGCGCGCGGTTGTTGGTGTAATAGGTCAACGCGCGGTGAACCCGCCAGCGCGGATCGCTCGGTTCGGCGTCGGGAGGGGGTTGGCCGAGGCGTTGTTGGTGTTCGTCAAGCGCGGCGCTGACCCGTGACACGTTGCCTTGCCAGATCCATTCGGCCCAAGTGCGATAGACAGCCGCGTCATTCACCGCGACGGCCGCCGCGTAGGCGTACGACAGGGCGTGCATCAGATCGAGGATGCGCGTGGCGAAGGGGAAGTGACGCTCGGCGATCGTCCAGTTGACCGGCAGACCGTCGGCGACGAAGGCCTGCCGCCGCGCGGCGGGAAAGCCTAGCTGCCAGGCCCGCGCTTCGAGTTCCCATCCGAACCGTTCGGCTTCGTGACTGGTGGCGACGACTTCTCGCGCCAGCAGCCGGGGCGGTTTGTAGCCGAGTTCCTCTCCGGCGCTCGCGTCGGCTTCGGCCAGGGCGGAGGCGGGCGTAGAAGCGCTCGTTTTCTCGGAGATTTTCGCCAATTCGGCCACCGCAGCGCTCGACGCCAACCAGGCCGGGAACGTCGGCGCGGGATCACTGGCGTGCGTCTCGCTCGACATCGACAGCAGACAGCCCACCTTCGTTTCACGCCAATGCGTGGCAGCCGTGTCGCGCGTTGCCGCGGCGCCAAAGTGATCGCGTCGCTGGTAGCGACCGCCATCCATCGAGATCACCGCCAGCTCGGGGGGAGGCACGGCACGACTCCCCGCGCGGCGCTTGCGAAGAGAGATCGTTTGTAGGCGTTCGACCGCGTCGTCGCGTTCGGCAAGTCGAACGTTGCCGACTTCAACAACCATCCGCCGAATCTGCTTCACCGACAAGCAGACGTCGGCCAGCTCATCGAGCGCCGCGGCGGCCAACGCGTAGCTGCCGTTGTTCGCGCCGGCCCAGACCGCCTTCTGCAACACCCGCGGCGTGACGCGGCTCCGCGAGGGAATCCCCAGTCGCGCCGCCAGCGGGAAAAAAAGACCGCCGGCAGCGGTCGCAAAAGTGCTTCGGTTGCCGGTACTCCAGTTCGCCCCGCAAACCGATCAGCGTCACCGGTTCGGGCTCATGCTGCGGCAGGCAGGAACGCCCGCAATCGGGACAGTCGGCCGCTTGCTGTCGGTGCTCCTCGCCCCGCCGGACCAGTTCCTTCTCGGTCAACAGGCGGGTGAATTCATCGCCGATCTGGCTCGTCAGCTCTTCCAGATCGAGCAGCGTGCCGGCGGCTGCTAGCTCCTGCTGATGCTCCCGCGCCAATTGCGTCACCATCTCCTTCATCCGCGCTTCTAAACGGCCTTCCATGGCCCATCCCTCCGTGGCTCGCCCACTGATAACCCCCCTGCCGAAAATTCCCAGACCAGACCATAAAACATCCGTGCCCATTCGCAAAGTGAGGAATGCACCCGCACGGCGCCGTGTAACGGGGTGCCGTTGGAATCTCTGCACGCTTCTGCGATACTCGGCTTCGCTCGCGCGCGGGAATCTCCACGGCCTGGACAAGAGCGCCCCGGCCCCTCTGGGCTGACGTACAAACGCCCAGGCGAGCTCTGCGGAATGCGATCCCTTGCAT
>CAYVVB010000100.1:0-4588 GCA_964454955.1 uncultured Bradyrhizobium sp.
AGAGCGAAGGCGCAAAAACGCCGCGAGGCGGCGCTCCGTACGCCGCCTCGCGTCCCCTGCCTTCCCCCCGTCACGCCGCCCTGCCGAGCCCTGCGTCCAGATGCTTCAGCCGCGGCAACACCTCGTGCTTCAACAGGCGCAGCGAGTTGTGCCAAGCTTCGCCCTTGTGCCTGTAGTCGAAGCCGAACACCAGCAGCACGCCGAAGCCGCCGACCTCGTGCCAGATCTTTTCGATCTTGTCGGTGACGGTCGCGGGCGAGCCGATGATCCAGTTGTGCCGCGCGCAGTAGTCGACGTTGACGTCGGTATCGGGCACGTCGGGCGCGGCTTTCAGATAATCCTTGAAGCCGAAATGACCGAGCAGCGGCAGGAAATACTCGCCCATCATGCGGCCCATCATGTCGCCGACCGACAGCTTCCACGCCTCGTCGTCGGTGTCGGCGACGAACACCTCGCGCACCAGCCGCCAGTCGCGCCGGCTCGGCTTGCGCCCGGTCTTCGCCGCGCCCGCCTCCACCGAATCCCAGTGGCTGCCGACATAGGCCGGGTTGAGATTGAGGCTCATCGGAATGAAGCCGCGCTCGCCGGCAAGCTTGAGCGTGTCGGAGTTCTTCGACAGGCCGGCGACGCCGATCGGCGGATGCGGCTCCTGCAGCGGCTTGATGTGCGGTTTGAGAAAATCGAACATCGGCTCGGGCTTGGTCACCGTCCAGTATTTGCCCTTGTGGGTGAAGGGCGCGGGCTCGCTCCACAGCCGCAGGATGATTTCCAGCGCCTCGCGCGTCATGTCGCGATTCTGCCCGCTCATGCCGTCGACGTTGAACATCGCCCAGTCGCTCGGCAGCCCCGAGGCCGCGACGCCGAAATTCAGCCGGCCGGCCGAGAGGTGATCGAGCATGGCGACGCGGTTGGCGAGTTCGGCGGGATGATGATAGGGCAACAGAAAACCGCCGGGGCCGATGCGCAGATTCCGGGTCTGGCGAAATCCTTCCACGACCAGCAGGTCGGGCGCGGGATGCGGCTCCCAGGGCGCGGTGTGATGCTCGCCGATCCAGGCTTCCTGATAGCCGAGATCATCGAGCCAGCGCAGCACCTGCAAGTCCCAGTCGTGGCCCTCCTTCAGCCCGCACTCCGGCGGATGCGAGGGCATGGCAAAATATCCGAGTTCCATGGGGTTTCCTCATCCATTTGTTTTTTTGCTGCGCATCGTTCCGTGCGTGATGCGCCCGCTTTAAGGACGAGGAGTACCCGCCCCGGTTGCGGCGGAATGATGGCTCCTTCGCTCCACCCCCGCCCGCTCGCAACACATCCCCGCGAGCGCGACCGGGAACAGCGGTTATCCGGCGCGCCTGTTGCCGGATGGCTCCCGCGCGCGGGCGATGGTGCCGGCGACGATCTGCATGAGCACACCGACCGTCCAGCCCGCCATGATCAGGATGGTCCAGGCGATGTGCGGCTCCTCGCGCAGCACGATGATGCCCACCGAAAAGAAGGCGGTGAGGGTGGCGAGAAAGGTGCCGACTGCACTCAGGAATTCCGCCGCGTCGATCTTGGGCTCCGCCGTCCCCTCCTCATGAAACGGCAGCGGCGGCGTATCGATGCCGAGATAGAATCCGACCGCGCCGACGATCATCATGATGAGCAGGAAGCCCTGCGTGGTCAGAAAGCCGATGCTCGATCCGACATGGGCGGACACGAACAGGCCGCAGGCCGCGCCGGCCATTGCGAGCCCGACGCGCTCGAGCACATGGGCAAATCGTCTGACACTGGTTCGCATGGCAGGCCCCGACCTTCATCGCGCGAGCTTAGTTCTTTTTCCCGCTGCGCGAAACCCGCTCCCGCGCCGCGTCTGAAAGTCCGCCACTCGCATCTGGCCTCACCTCGCCCCGAACGTCGTCGCGCCGAAAAGCTCCTTGTGCTCGTGCGGCGGGGCGCGCCAGTAGGGCGGCGGGGCGGCGACATGGCCGCCGAGCTCGGCGGCGGCATGCCAGCCCCATCGCGGGTCGTAGAGCATGCCGCGGGCAAGCGCGACCATATCGGCCTTGCCGGACGCGACGATCTCTTCGGCGTGCCGCGCCTGCGTGATCAGGCCAACCGCAATGGTGGTGAGACCGGTGGCTTTCCGGATCGCGTCCGCAAACGGCACCTGGTAGCCGGGCCCGAGCGCAATCTTCTGCAGCGGCGACACGCCGCCGGACGAGACGTCGATCCAGTCGGCCCCGCGCGTCTTGAGCTCCCTGGCGAACGCGATCGTCTGCGCAAGATCCCAGCCGCCCTCGACCCAGTCGGTTGCGGAGACCTTGACGCCGACCGGCTTGTCGTCGGGGACCACGGCACGCACGGCCTCGAACACCTCCAGCGGATAACGCATGCGGTTCTCCAGCGATCCGCCATATTCGTCGTCGCGCCGGTTGGAGATCGGCGACAGGAATTGATGCAGGAGATAGCCGTGGGCGCAATGCAACTCGATGGCATCGAGCCCGAGCCGCATCGCGCGCCGAGCGGCGAGCGCGAAAGCCTCGCGGATGCGCGCAAGACCCGCTTGATCCAGCGCCAGCGGGGGCGGCTCGTCCGGCTTGTGGGGGATGGCGGATGGCCCCTCCGGCCGCCAGCCGCCTTGCGCGATCGGGATCAACTGCCCGCCCTCCCACGGCCGCTGGCTCGACGCCTTGCGGCCGGCATGCGCGAGCTGGATCGCGAGCGCCGCTTTCGAATACTTGCGCACCGAGGCAATGATCGGCCTCAGCGCAGCCTCGCACGCGTCATTCCAGATGCCGAGGCAGCCCGGCGTGATGCGGCCGATCGCCTCCACGCCCGAGGCCTCGATGCAGAACATCGCGGCTCCCGACAGCGCCAGCGAGTTGATATGCGTGAAGTGCCAGTCGTTGGCCTCGCCGTCGACCGCGGAATATTGGCACATCGGGGCGACCATGATCCGGTTGGCAAGCGACAGGCCGCGCAATTGAATCGGCGAGAACAGAGCGCTCAGGGGGGATCCGGGGTTGGGGGACGATCTCGCAGGTTGTCTGGAGGATAGTTGACCACCGCCGAAATACCAGCGGGTCAGCGAGGCCTCTGCCCGAAAATCCGTTCAAGGAAGGTTGATGTCATTGCACCAACGTGAATTGCAGCAGCAGCGTGCGCTGGATCAGGGAAAAATTGTCGTCCGACACCAGGGTCAGCACGGTGTCGCCCTCGCTCGTCACATGGGCGTCGATGCCCTCCATGTTGTCGATCTCCTGGCCGAGATCGGCCTCGAAAATCGCCGGACCATCCAGCAGCGCGTTGGGCGCGATCGATGTGAGCGGGATGCGGCGGATCCGGATTCCGACGCCGGACAGCAGCGAGAATTTCCGCTCCAGCACCAGCAACTCGCCGGACGGCAGCAGCACCGCATCGCTGACGTCGTAATTGTCGGTGCGCCGCACGCTGAACTGACCGGGCGAAGGGCCCCCGACCAGAAAGGCGACCAGGTTGCGGTCGCGGTCAAGTCCGCGCTCGGAGATCGCGATCAGCGTGCCCGCAAGCGGCAGGCCCTCTGGCACGAAGACCAGCGCTTCGAGGCCCTTGTTGTAGGGAAGCCTCTTGGCCGCCGGCGGCAGCGGCACGACCTCGCCGCGCGAGCGCGTGAAGCCCTCGGAGAAATCGAAGCGCAGCACCTGGTTGACGCGCTCCAGGCCGACATAAACGAACGAGCCGTGAAGCGCGATCGATTCCGAATCGTACCAGCCGCGCGCGGCGGCCGGCCTGCCGTCGGGCCCCAGCAGCGGTGCGGCTTCGACATCGTCGAGCCCGGCCATGGCGCGGCCGGAATAGCGGATGCGGCCGGTGAACCAGCTACCCTTGTCGCTGATCGCGATGAAGCGCTCGCCCTTGGAATCAAGCCGAATGCCCGACAAACCGCCGAAGCCCGGAAAGGACGAGGTCAGCACCAGTCCGCTGCGATATTCCAGCGAACCGAAGCGGACATGCGAATGGTCGCGCGGATCGAACGAGGCAATGGGCCGCGCCCTGACATCGATCGAGACCGGCGCGGCGACGGCGTGCTCGACGATGGCAGCCTGTTGCGGAGGCGGCTCGGTCGCGGGCTGCGCACGAAGGATCGCAGGGGCGGCCGCAGCGACCGAAAGTCCCGCCGCCGACAGTTGCAGAAAGCGGCGGCGAGAAGGACCTGCGTGCATCACGTCACGAATGCAGCCGGCGTCGCTGCCCCGTGGCGGCGGGTGGTGCGCCGTGGGTTTCGCTGAAGAGTTCGGCGAGCTTCTCGGTGATCGCGCCGCCGAGCTCTTCGGCGTCGACGATGGTGACCGCGCGGCGATAGTAACGCGTCACGTCGTGGCCGATGCCGATCGCGATCAGTTCGACCGGCGAGCGCGTCTCGATCTCCTCGATGACGTGCCGCAGGTGCCGCTCGAGATAATTGCCGGGGTTGACCGACAGCGTGGAGTCGTCGACCGGCGCGCCGTCGGAAATCATCATCAGTATCTTGCGCTGCTCGGGCCGGGCAAGCAGGCGCTTGTGCGCCCAGTCCAGCGCCTCGCCGTCGATGTTCTCCTTCAGCAGGCCTTCGCGCATCATCAGGCCGAGA
>CAYVVB010000101.1:0-6414 GCA_964454955.1 uncultured Bradyrhizobium sp.
GGGTACACAGCACCAGCGCCGCCCCGAGAGCGAACGTTGCGGTCATTGTCCTCATGCTTCGGCCTCCTTGCCCAGACGCAAATCAATGAGCACCTGCTCATGATCGTTCCAGTCTGCGCGAGGCTTAAGGCGACAGTAGGACGCCGGGATCGCGATGCGCGGATTGTCGGCGCTCTCGGCATAACGGCTATGTAACCGTTTGATGGAGCAGGCCAGAAAAACGCGGGCCCGCTTACGCAGACCCGCGTTGCTGTCCCACTACAGTGGTGATCAGTCGTGCTTCTTGATCACGACCTTGCCGCCGTCATGGTGCCAGTGATGATGATGGCCGTGCTTGATGATCACCGTCCTTGCGCCCGCGGGCGCGACGAAAGCGATCGTAGCGAGGGTAGCAAGCACGTACGCAATGGTCTTCATTTCTTAGTCTCCCAATCGAAAGGACTGAGGTGAAACGCTTTGTCGATCAGGTATGTTCCGCAGAGATTTTTGAACGGATATTCATAAACCTGAGGGTTAACTCGTGGCCAGCCGCCGTGCGCAGTATCCGCTTCCATAAACCGGATGCGCTTTCGGCCCGGGACGAGATTTGCATCACCGAAGACGTTTATGGCGCGCCGGCCGTGGCGGAAATTGTTACGCCATACCCGGTGGCAAGGAGCGAGGCGGAGCTCAAGGGCGTCAGCAGGGCGATGTCGGTCTATCGTCTAGGTCCAATGGCATCCTAGTCGGCGCAACCCATCCGGGCTTATTTCGATCGGTCGGAGGGCGGCGCTTCGAAGTCGGTTGTTGCGAGCTGCTTGAGGCACTTCATGAACAGCATGCGATACTCCTCGGGAAGCGCTTCGATGATCCTCTTTTGAATGTCCACGACGACGGGCAGGACATCGAGAACGAGCCTTCGGCCGTTGTCGGTCAGCGCGATCTCGATGGAGCGCTTGTCGGCGCCGCGCTTCCGCGTCAGCAGGCCGCGTGCTCTCATTCGAATAACCATCTCACCGAGGGTGCTCTTGTCGGATGACGTTCGCTCCGCCAGTTCGGTTTGCGTCATGCCGCCGTGGCGCGCCAGGGTGTTCAGAACGCCGAACTGTCGGGTCGTCAGGTTTTTGTCGGCCAGCGCAGCCTGAAACAGGCTGTTGGCCTTGTTCTCGAGGACGCGGAACAGGTAACCGGGCATGTTATCCAGTTCCGCGATGTCGTCGCGGGATGGCTGATGATCGCGCCTACCATCCATACGTTTCGTCAATGAAGCGCCTTCCTGATGCTACCGAACGCGGACCTCCATCTCACCGAGTCCGGTCCCGCCGACCTTGATGATGTCGCCCGGTTCGACAGGCCCGACACCTTCCGGTGTACCGGTCAATATGACGTCGCCGGGGTGCAAGGTATAAAAGGCCGACGCAAATGCGACAAGGTCCGGGATATCGACCGTCATGGCGGCAACCGACGAGGACTGTCTCCGCTTTCCATTGACGTCGAGCCATATCTGGACCTGCGTCGGATCCGGAATTTCGTCCGCAGTGACCAGCCAGGGCCCCAGGATCGTGTAACCGTCGGGCGACTTGCGATAGCTTCGGTCTTCGGAGCCCCGCACCGTCATATCGAGCCCCATCGTGTAGCCGGCAACATAGCCGAGGGCTTCATTGGGCGAAACGGACCTGCACGTCTTGCCGATCACGACGGCGAGCTCCGCTTCATGGTCCGTTCGCCGGTGCGGCAGGATACGCGCAATTCCTTGTGACGGGCCATGTATCGAGGAGTTGGCCTTGATGAACAGCCCGTAGGTCTCGACCGGCCGTTCGACACCTTCAAGCTGCTTCGCGTGCACGCCTTGATCCACACCGGGATCGCGCATCACGTCGATCTCGACGTGTTTGCGGTAGTTGGCCGGAACAGCCATCACTTTGGATGGACTGACGATCGGGCTGAGAAGTTGCACGTCCTTCAGCGGAAGCGATCTGCTGCTGCGGACGACTTCGGAAACGCGGGCTGCCAGGGCATCGAGATGCGAGACCAGCGGATCGCCGATTGCGAGAGGCCAGGTCTGGGTCGGCAAGACATCCAGGGCTTCCGTGACGTCGAACACCTTTTCGCCGTCGACCAGTCCCAGCCGTCCCTGCGCGAAATGACAGAGCTTCATGTCTGTTTCCTTTATTTTTCTTTGACTCAGATTTCCTGGTAGTAGCCGAGCTTGTGCATCAGGGGAGCGTCGTCGACCTGAAGCAGGAACGCCGGTTCCTGGGACGACGTGTTGGTGTGAACCACCTTTCCGAAGCAGGGAACGGCCAGGCTGTCTCTCTTCTCCCAGTTGAAAGTCCGGCCGTCGATCTCGGATTGGCCCCTGCCGTCCTGGATGAGAATCGTCGACGCCGCGGAGGTGACCGGCGGCTCGACCGTCTCGCCCGGGCGCAGCAGGCGTGCCGAGAAGTTGAAAGGCTTGAGCAGGTTTTCGCCGGTCTCGGGATTCACATACAGCATGTGTATCGCGTCTTTCCGGTCGGCGTGGCTCGCGACGGTGCGAAGCGCTTCCCGCACGCGCTGCCACGCGTATCGATACATCGGGTATTCGGGTCGGCGAGCCAGCGGCGAGCGGTACGGGATCAGACCGGGGCATATGTAGGTTGTCGCCGAACTGTCCGGCCGGTTCGAGTTCGTCGGCATGCCTCCCCCTGGTTCGAAAGCGGCCTCGCCGACGGCAATTGTGATCGGTATGTCCAGCACATCGAGCCACACCATTGGCCCGCTGCCTTCATGTCCGTGTTCATGCCAGTGATACGTCGGCGTGAGCACGACGTCGCCTTCGGCCATCGGGATCTTGACGCCGTTCACGGTCGTAAAGCCGCCTTCGCCCTCGACGATGACACGTGAAGCCGTGGGAGAGTGCCGATGTTTCGGTGCCCACTCGCCCGGAAGAACGATCTGAAGGCCGAGATAGATTGTTGGTGTCGCCGCAAAAACCGGCATGTTCTGGAAGCCCGGATTGATCAGCGCGAGCACCCTGCGCTCGGCATCCTCGGCGCTGGTGAGTTCAGTCGCCCGCAATAGCTGCGGGCGGATGTCCGCGTAACGCCAGTGCGCACCGACGGCACCGGATTGCGGGCGTACGCCCGGCATCAGCGACTTGAGCTGTGGACCCCATAGAGCCCGCAGGTTCAGCGCGTCCAGTTTCTCCGAATAGTCGTGGGGCAAGTTCAGCATTCTTTCCTCCTTCGGCCTGCGGTTCTTATTATTAATAAGTACACATACTAATATGGCGATCATGCTTCAGCAATCGCTAATCGCTTGCATCGGACACTCATCGTATTGTGCTGATTACATGCAGCCGTCGCGCGGTGTCGGCTCCGGTGCTTCCATTCGGCATTGACATGCAATCCGAGTGATAGTTAGTATACGCATCAATATAATAAGATGATCCGGGGGAAGCGTCGGCATGGCTGTGCAGAACTGTGTCGTGGTCGGGGGTGGTCTGGGTGGCCTGTCTGCCGCTCTCGCGCTCGCAAATGCGGGCCTCGAGATCACGCTTCTCGAGCAGGCCGAGAGAATCGAGCCGATCGGCTACGGGATTCAACTCGGTCCCAATGTCATGCCGATATTCGGGCAATTCGGCATTCTGGATGACGTCTACCGGCTATCGCATTTTCCGAGCGCCGTTCAGATGGTCGATGCGGCCACGTCGAGACCCATTGCCGAGATCCCGCTGGGCGTTCGCTTCCGGGAACGATTTCGCGATCGATATATCTGCATTCACCGCGGGGACATCCACAAGCTTCTGGTGGCCGCCTGCGAGAGGCATCCGAACATCGAGCTGAAGAAGGGCGTAACGGTCTCAGGTTATGCGCAGGACTCGAAACACGCCGTGGCTCTGACGGCTGGATCGGGCGAAATCGGATGCGACGTTCTGATCGGAGCGGATGGGATCAATTCGAGGATGCTTCTGCAGATGCATCCGGAAATCCGGGTGCAGCCGATCGGCTACGTGGCCCACCGTTCGATCGTGCCTTACCAGGACGTTCCTGACATCATCCGACGCGATCCCGTGGTCATGTGGGCGGGCGATGGATTCCACGTGATCTACTATCCTCTCCCGAACCGTGGGATGAATATCGTCGCCGTCTTCAGTCGGCCCGATGGAGAAGTCGAGGCGCGAGGGGACGAGCGGCGGGTCCAGCTGTTGCGGCGATGCAGGAATGCGCATCCGGAAATGATTGCCGCAATCGAACTCATGAATTTCGAGAGCCGTTGGGAGTTGGCCGATCGGAGGCCGCTACGCAACTGGGCCGACGGGCGAGTGGTCCTTCTCGGCGATGCCGTGCATGCGACCTTCCAGTCGCTGGCGCAGGGCGCCTGCATGGCGATCGAGGATGCGGTGGTCCTCGCAGACAGCCTGCGAGACAACCGTGATGATGTCGCGAGTGCGCTCAAGGGCTACGAGAAGAAGCGCCTCGTTCGTACGGCGCGGGTGCAACTGGAATCCCGAGCGCTTTGGACGACATACCACGCGGGCGGCGTCGATGCCGAAGTGCGCGATCAGCAGTTCAAAAACCGCACCGAGGAAGACTTCTACGATTGTCTCGCATGGGTCTGGACAGCCATTGAGCGCTGACCGAGACGAGCGATCCTCGTCTGCGGTCACATGAATTGCGTGGCGCCGATCAGCGGCCGGCGATCAGCCGATGATCACAATCATACAATCATACAATCACAATCATAGAATAAGGGGAGGGAACGACATGCGATGCTTGAAGGTGCTGACGATCGCGGCATTGTGCGTGACGGCGATGGCCGGCTCCGCAGAAGCCGAAATTTCCGGAGGCGTGGTCAAGGTCGGCGTGCTCAATGATCAATCGAGCCTGTTCGCCGATGCGACGGGGCAGGGCTCGGTGATTGCAGCCAGGCTGGCGATGGAGGATTTCCAGCGCGAACACCCTTCGATCAAGGTCGAGCTGGTGAGTGCCGATCATCAGAACAAGGCCGATGTCGGCGTATCAATTGCACGGCGGTGGCGCGACGTCGACGGCGTGGATGCGATCTTTGATGTGCCGAACTCCGCGGTGGCATTGGCCGTCAACGAGTTGCTCCGGGGATCTCGCGTCGCTTATTTGCCCTCCAGCGCCGCCACGACCGAGTTGACGGGCCGTCAGTGTTCGCCGAACACCATACAATGGGTGTTCGATACGTATGCGCTCGCAAACGCGACCGGACGCGCGGTCACGCAGGCCGGCGGAAAGAGCTGGTATTTTGTATCGGCCGATTTTGCGTTTGGCGCCTCGCTCGAAAGCGAAGCATCGAAGGTCATCGAGGCCAACGGAGGGAAAGTCATCGGTGCGGTCAAGCATCCGCTGAACACCGCGGATTTCTCGTCCTTCTTGCTGACGGCTCAGAACTCCGGCGCATCGACCATAGGCCTTGCCAATGTCGGAGGGGACACGATCAACGCCTTGAAGCAGGCGGCCGAGTTTGGAGTCGGGCGGACGGACAAGCAAAGGGTCGCCGCCCTTCTGATCTTCATCAACGACGTTCACTCTCTGGGACTTGAAGCGGCACAAGGCCTGCTGCTGACGACCGCATTCTACTGGGACATGAACGACGCAACGCGCGCGTGGAGCCGCAGGTTCGCAGAGCGCTCGGGCGGCCGGATGCCCAACATGAATCACGCGGGCGTCTACTCCAGCGTTCGGGCCTATCTCGAGCTCGTCGCTGCGAAGAATTCGGACGACGGCTTGCTCATCGTCGATGCCATGAAGCGGGCGAACCTGAAAGACCCGCTGTTCGCCAATCTCAGCATAAGGCAGGATGGCCGCGCGATCCATGACATGTATCTCGCACACGTGAAGCGGCCTGCGGATTCGAAGGGGGCTTGGGACTACTACGAAATCCTGTCCACGATCCCTGCCGAACAGGCTTTCAAGCCGCTCGAGGAAGGGAACTGTCCACTCGTCGGGCAAAAATAGCGAACGCGTGGTCATCTTCCGATTTACGGGCCTGAGAGCGTAGCGAAGGAAACACAAGTTCAGCGCTGCTCAGGAATTTTGTTAACTGATTTGCCCGTCGGGTGCGGTTGCAAAAATCCTGTCCAGCCCTTCCGCAAAAAATATTTCTGTTTTTCAGAAAGTAGAATCAGCGGTATGGTCAGCGCATTCCGCCTCAGTGCAGAGGGGCGTCTCGCGAACGTCACGAAACGCGAGGCGGGATGCGGTGGACGCGAAGGCGCTGTCTGACGAGCGGCGCCGGCGCGGACGGCGAAGTCGTGTGGTCCTGGCGCGCCCATGCAAGCGTCAAGTAGGCGACGATGCTTCGCATCGCGCTTATGACGGTGACAAACGCTGGTTCACCGAGGAGAGCGCGGAGTAAGCCGTAAACCACTGCGCAGGGAAGGCCGGAGTGTCTCCGCCTGTACCTGTGGTCAACGCGCTCGCG
>CAYVVB010000102.1:0-3094 GCA_964454955.1 uncultured Bradyrhizobium sp.
GTGGAGATCACCGATCAGGGCGATACCGACATGATCGCGGGCGAGCAGGTCGACAAGATCGAGTTCGATCAGCTCAACGACAAGGCGAAGGAAGAGGGCAAGAAGCCCGCCACGGGAACGCCGGTTCTGCTCGGCATCACCAAGGCGAGCCTGCAGACCCGCTCCTTCTTCTCGGCGGCCTCGTTCCAGGAGACCACCCGCGTGCTCACCGAAGCCGCTGTCAACGGCAAGGTGGACCCGCTCGAAGGCCTCAAGGAGAACGTCATCGTCGGCCGGCTGATCCCGGCGGGCACCGGCGCTTCGATGGCAAGGATCCGCGAAGTCGCGATGAAGCGCGACAAGCTGATCCTGGACGAGCGCGAGAAGCAGGCGGCCATCGTGCCGACCGCGCCGGAGGCCGAGCCGCTGGCTCTGCCGCCGGCCGAATAGATCATCGCAAATCCACAAGAAGGGCCGGCCTCGCGCCGGCCCTTTTTTATCGAATCGCGCTGGTTCGTCAGCGCGTCGTGCCGGCAGATTCGGTTGAAGGTTCCATCACATAGCCGAACTCTGTCCCAAGATTCGCCTTGATCAACGAGCCGCGCGCCAATATTGTCAACTTTACGCCGGAAAGATTGGGGCGCGGCGGTCGGCCGCAAGCAGCGGCAAACAGAGCAAGTTAGGCGGGCTGGATTGAGAGAGGGGCGGCTATACCCGAGGGTGCATACCCCGCGGGAGTAGCATGTCGGGGCTGCAAGATCTCAGGGTCGTTCTCCCTCGCATTCCAAAGATCAACAACATAGGATACTTTGGCATGTCTATGGGGCAGCGCGGCTTTTTGAACTTGGCTAGAGAAATTGACTTCGGGGCATTAGGGGACGGCCGGTTCGACTGGGATGGTGAACTCGCCTCTGAATACCTCAGAAATCTGGCCGCTGCCCAGGAGGGCGGCGCGACGGTCTCCGAATGCCGACTAGCAGCAAAGAGTATCGTCCGCGATGACGACGACTCATGGTTTCGCGTATGGAAGCGACTGGCGGACGGCAATAACGCGCGCGCGCAGGCCGCGTTTCGGGACGGTCATCTGATCACAGCGCGGAGGAACTGGCTTCGCGCCGCCAATTACTATCTTGCGGCCAGCCGTCCTCTGGACGAGTCGGACCAGAGATATCAGGCCGCGATTGCCGACATGCGCTTCTGCGCCGTTCAAGCGCTTCGCCTTCGGCGTCCGGTGGGTGAAGTTGCCGGAGTGTCATGTGCTGCGGGCCCTCTGTTGGAGGGCTATTTTCTTCCTGCGTCCGATGCCAATCGGCCGGCGCCTGCGGTCGTTTGTGTCGGAGAGCCGCAGCAGCGCAAGGAAGAGCTTCTCTGGAAACTGGAGAGCCATGCCGCCGAGCGCGGATTCTCGCTCTTCGCGATCGACTTCTTCGATCCCGGCGCGCCGCATTGTCTATCGAGCGGCGGCGCCGAGGATCCGGAGTCGGCAATCACCGCCGCCATGGATTACCTGACGTCGAGGGAAGACGTTGATCCGGACCGTATCGCAATTGTTGCAGACGGATGGGCCTCGTCATCGGTCGCGCGCGCTGTGGGGCGCGACGGAAGGTTTGCTGCGGCCGTCTGTGACGGCGGCATCTGGGAGTTGCAGGAGCGTGCATTTCTGAGCCGGCGAGGCACGAACGGCCAGTCCGACGGTTCGGTCGAGGCGCTTCGCAGCAGTGTTGCTCAATCCTTGAGGTGCCCCATCCTCATCACGGTGGGCGCAGAGGGCTGGCTGAGCCACGATCGCGCGACGAGTCTTGTCGACCGGCTCAAGCTGGATCACCCGGATATCGCGCTGAAGATTTTCGGGAGCGACGAAACCGCTGCCGCGCAGGGACATGCCGACAACCCGACCCTGGCGAACGAATACATATTCGACTGGATTGCCGACCGGCTTGAAAGCGTGTGAAGCAGCCGATCCCGCCCGTCAGATTCCGATCGCAACCCGCGCGCTGGCCTTCTGAAACCGCAGTTTCAGGGCAACCAGCTTTTCCGTAAACGCGGCCAGTTCGCGACTGTCGAACTCTTCGAAAATGAACCGGTTCAGCCGCTCTTCCTCGGAAGCAAGCGTCGCGAGCTGCTTGTAGCTCTTGTCGGCCAACGACATGAGCACAACCCTGGCGTCCGCGGTGGATGGCCTGCGGCGAAGAAATCCCTTCTTCTCGAGCAGTTTCGATTGCGTCGTGACGAACGACGAGTCGACGTGTAGCAATTTGGACACAGCGTTGACCGGGACCCCATCGCCCTTATCGAGGTCGGCGAGCGCCATCAGAATCATCCATTGAGGCCCGCTGATCCCGATCGCCCGCGCCCAGAACTGCCGAAGCTCCTCGAGATGCACGCTGATCGAGGCGATCGCCCACATGAACTGCCGGACGGTCTCCTGATTCGGCCCGGCGCCCTCGATCGCTTGGGTGCGCCTCGGCGTCTCGAGTGTCTCCCGGTTCTTTGCTGCCATGGCTAGCCAACCCCAATTCGGCGAATTTTCCGAGCCGACGCGAGCGGCAGAAAGCTAATAAAATCACCTACGTGCGATAGGTTAACCGGAATTGCGACTACAACACGGCGCTTGGGGAAGGGCGGCCAGGGGTGTTGCGGTCAGGACACATGGTGTCCGCATTCGAAGCCTGAGCAAGTAAACCATCTCCAACAGCTAAGTAAAATATGCATATTGGGTTCCTGACGGTGGGGGGTTCTCGATCGTCCCGTTGCAGGTGGTTCGCTCAAGACCTCGCGTTGAAGCGGGTGTGTCCGAAAGCGCGAAGCGGCTGAGCGGTTTTTCGAAGGCGGGGGAGCCGGGCTTGCTGGGGAAATTAGTGCGCCCGGATCCCTCCCGAAACAGAGCAACTTGGAGGTTTAACATGAAGTTGGTTAAGAGCCTTTTGCTCGGCTCGGCGGCGGGTTTGGTCGCCATGAGCGGAGCGCAGGCAGCCGATCTTCCCGTCAAGGCCAAAGCGGTCGAGTACGTGAAGGTTTGCTCCCTGTACGGCGCTGGATTCTGGTACATCCCGGGCACGGACACCTGCGTGAAGCTGGGTGGCTATCTGCGCGTGGACGTCCTCGGAAACGCTGG
>CAYVVB010000103.1:0-7763 GCA_964454955.1 uncultured Bradyrhizobium sp.
GTGAAATTGAAAGGTGGAGCGTCGAACGGAACCATGGTCGAATTTGGCAGGCAGATCGACTCCGTCCTGGGGATATTGGCGTCGATCCACGCCGCGGCCAACAATCTCGTCGACCGCGTCTGGCTGTTCTCGTCGAAATAAGCGACCTTGAGCGGCACCGCCTGCGCCGCGGTGACCAGCGCGCACAGAACGAGAACCGCGGTACGCACGCGCCAGATCCCGAAGGCGATCAAGCCGGCCGGGAGCAGATAACCGACGTAGCGAAAGTTCAGGTTCCACTCGGCGGTGTGCGCCGTCAGGTAGCCGAACGCGACGATCGGCACCAGCACGGACAGGGCGACCAGGCGCGACGCGTTGGGCCCTCGCAGCACGTACCAAAGGCCGGCGGCGATCATCAGCAATGTGAGCGCAACGCCAAAGCCGCTGAACAGCGAATTATAGACAAAGGTCATGAGCGCGTTCAGGCTCGCCGCCGGTTCAAACCACCCCTGCGTGACCCCGCGCTCCGCCTGTACCGCCCGCCAATTGAGCAGGTAATAGGGATTGGTGGCAATAAAGACGAGCAGCGCGACCAGCGGGACGCGCACAAGGGCCGCAGGGCCGATCGCCCGGCGGGCCGCAAGCCAGGCCAAGGTTATCCAGAGGCCAACGGCCACGAACGACATGGTGACCACGGTCCCGACCGCCAGCCCGATGCATAGTCCGAGCAAGAGCTCCCAAACGCGAGGCAGGCGCTTCCGCATGGCCGCGCAAACCACAATGAGCAGCGCGGCGTTGACCCACAGCAGCGCGTACCAATGTGGCTTGATCACCGCGGAAAACATGATGCTGGCGGGGCAAAACAGATAGATGGCGAGCGCAGCCAACGAGGCGTTCGTCGTCGAGACCTCGCTCATCGCCGCAAAGAACAAGAACGCCGACATCACGAAAGCCGCAAGGACGAAGACCCGGCCGGCGATCCACACGCGGTCCATGTTCTGCGGTTGCGCCAACATCTGCTCGAAGGCGCCGACGTGGACCAGGCCGGCCTTTGACAGGGCGAAGTACCAGGCCCCGAGCGGATACAGGAACGCACCGCCATATTGGTAGAATGCGGGATCGAATTGCGCCTGCGCCGGTTTGATGCGCGCCAACGCCATGATGCTGACGATCTCGTCGGCTTCGACCGAATACAGCTTGTAGCGGACCATCCAGAGGTCCGGCGTCTCGGCCCGTTGCGAGGGCCCCTCCACCACCTGGCTGCGCTCGAGGGCGGAGCCGCGGAGGACGTCCGGAGAGACCTGGGCGTCGCGGATATAGGGGAGATCGTTGATGCGGGTCCCGTAATTCAGCGTCGCTATCTGCAACGCAGCGAACGCGGCGATCATCGCCAGTGCCCAGGCGAGTGGCCGGGCCGCGATCTGCGGCAGGAACCGGGACTGGTCTTGCTGAAACATCGCTCGGCTTCGATCCGGTTGCTGGGGCTCTAGCGGTTCCAACTCGCCGGCACCGCACGGCCTAGCAGCCGCTCCAGCTTCCTGTTCTCCGGCTCGACGGCGGCCAACAGCTTGCGCCGCGTCGCCGGCGCCAGATCCGGATAGCCAGAGCGTTGCGCGAACAGGCGAACGAAGAGTTCGCGCAGGCCCGTCCGGTATCTCAGCCAGCGGTAGACCGGCGAAATGAGCGGATGATTGATGATCGGCGAGATGCCTTTGTAGACCAGCTTTCCGGTCGCACCGCGGTAGGTCACCGTGCCGCCGACCCGCGTGTCGCTGCCCGCGGCCTTGAAGCTCGGATCCACGCCGATGAAGTCGAACACCCTGGCCAGGGAACCGTCCGGATCGGCGAACACTTCCTCATAGAACAGCACCAGAATATTCTTCGCCGGAAAACGCTCGAAATAGGGCCGCAACTGATCGGCGTATTTACCGCGGCCGATCGGCTGCGCATTGTCGTTTACATACTGTTCAAAGCTCTCCATTTCGCGGCTGCGTTTGCTCATCCAGTACTGCGAATAAGCGCGATCGACCGGATCGCGCAGGATCGCGATGATCTTGGCGTCGGGCAGCTTTTCGGCGATATCGGCCGCGCAGTAATCCCAATAAATGTAGTCCGGCGTCACATCGCCCGTGATCTTGTCAGCGTGGCTGGCGTAAAGGCCTTGATACCAGTCCCAGCCTTTGTCGTGGCTGGAGAACCGGTTGTGCTCCGGACGCGTGAAGAACTGTACTTCCTTGATGTCCGGCAGAAACACCTGGGGGTGCTGCCGCAGCATCTCGTGAAACCAGGTGGTGCCGCATTTCTGCGCGCCGATGATCAGAAACTTTGGCTCAGGCAACGACCTGGCTCCCTTGCCGCGTCGGACGCGACGCCATGTCCTCACCCCGCGCAACGAGCCCGGCAAAATGTGCAGCGAACAGCCTTGCGGCTTCCGGCCCGGTCAAATGCGCCTGATAGGTGTCCTGGCCATGCCTGGCGATCTCAACATAACGGCCGTAGCGCGTCAGGATCTGCTCGATCTTGTCGTTCACGTCGCCCAGGTCCCAACGATGGCCGACCATCGTTTCGCCGTCCCGGTAAAGCTCGGGCCAGGTGTCGATGCCCGACATGTCCGGCTTCAAGAGCAGCGCGCCGCACAGGAACGCTTCGAAGTCGCGATAGCACACCTCGCCGTAGCCAAAGGGCGAGAGTACGACCTTGCTGTCGCACAACTCGCGCACATAGCGACGCTTGCCCAGGCGGCTCGTGTCGACCCGGCCCTTCAGCAGCTCGGCCAGACGCTGCCTCTGGTAGCCGATGGTCCGCCGGGCATAGCGGAGGCCGACGCGCAGGGAGATGTCGGTGCCGCGATCCGCCGACGGCGCGCGGAGCCGCCGCGGGAATCGCAAGAGCCGACTGAACGGCCATCGCTGGTAAAGTGCCGTCCGCCACGGGCCGGACAGGCTGTAATCGGCAAGGCCTGAATTCCACGAGACCGCCAGTCTATCCAGCAGCGCTGCGTCCGGCACCGCCTCCGAATGCGTTGGCGGTTCGTCCTCGACGCCGAATTCACGGTGATAATAGTCGGTGAACGACCGGCCGCCGTAGAGCGGCCGCAGATAGAGCTGCCGGTCCCTGAACAGCTGCGCCTTGCAGTAGAGCGTGACGTAAGGCAGCGCACGCGCATGCGGCCAGGCGGCACTGTCGAACAGATCCATATAGAGGACGTTGCCCACCCGATCGCGATAGCCGGCAATTTCTTCCAGGACTGCATCGCTGCGATGGTTCCAGCGCGGGCCGTAGTATTTGCTGTCGAGAACAAGCGCATCGCAGTCGGTCAAGGCCGGCGTCGGCGCCTCGAACAGGCGGATGACGATGCCGGCCTCCCGCAAAGCGTCCTTGTGCAACAGCAACGGCATCAGGAGCGCGACGCCGCTCTGGCTCGTAAAGCCCGCGGTTAGGACGTGGATCTGCTTCATTGAGCCTGCCACGCGACGGCGTTCCACGCGGCGATCACGTTGTCGAGCGCGTATGATTCGACTTTCCGCGCCGCCGCCTCACCCATCGCAGCCCGTCGCGCCGGCGCCTCGGCCAGCGCAGACATCGCCTCGGCCAGCGCCTGGGCGTCTGCCCCACGCACCAGCAACCCTTCGACGCCGTCCGTCACCAGGTCGCGGTGCGCGCTGACGTCCTCGCTCACGATCACCGGAAGGCCGCTGCTCATCGCTTCGATGAGCGCATTCGGCTGGCCTTCATGGCGCGACGGGAAAACGAACACCGATGCCCGGCGGTACCAGTCGAACGGATCGTCGACCCGGCCGGCCAATTCGATACGGCCGTGCAGACCGGCCGCCGCGATGGCCTGCTCGAGCGAGACACGCGCGCTGCCTTCGCCGACAATCACCAGCCGCCAGCCCGGCAGCTTTGCCGCGATGCGTGCGAAGGCGGCGATGGCGATATCCTGCCCCTTCTGCCGATGCAGCCGCCCGACATTGAGAAAGACCGGCTCGCGGCCGCCCGTCGTTCCGGGATCGGCCCCGGGGCGGCGAACTGGATTGGGCAGAAAGACCAGCCTGTCGCTCGGGACATACGCGCGCATCGACGCGAGCGCGCCGCGGCTGTTCGCCGTCACGACGTCCGCGAACCGGTACAGCCATCGCCTCAGGAGGTCCCAGGCACGGCCAAAGGACTGCCGCGCCGGATCGTTGCGCTCGCACAGCACGACCCGATAGCCGAGCCCGCGGGCCGCGAGCAGCAGCAGCACGTTCATCGGCCCGATGAAGCCGATCGCCGTGCGGCCGCGGAAGCGCCGGAGCGCCGAGCGCAGCGCCGCGATCCGTCGCAGGTTCCGCCGCAGCGCGTCGAGCGGATTGGCCGCGTCGCCGATGCCGCCGATCACGATGCGCGTCACGCGATCGTCGAGCTTGAAGAAATCGCCTTCGGGGCCGGCGAGCGTGACGACGCCGACCCGGCGGCCCTCGGCGGCCCAATGATTGGCCAGCTGGCTGAGGACCTGCTGCGCGCCGCCGCTACCGAGGTCGGCGATGACCAGGGCGATGCCAGAGCGGTCGCCGCTCACGCCGCCCGACCCGCCAGGTCATGCAGCACGCGAATCTCGATTTCCGTACGCTTCTCCCACGACACCAGTTTGTCCTTGACGCTGTCGGCGAGCGCAGAGGCCAATTGCTGCCGTCGCGCCGGATCGTCGGCGAGCTGTACCAGCACGTCTGCCAGCTTTTCGGGACCATCATCCCGGTCGAGTGCAACATAGGCGTCCGGCGCCACGAGGCTGTCGAATTCCGGATCGGCCGTCCCGCGCGGTTGATTGCGCTGGACAACCAGGCAGAGACCCGCCGCCATCGCCTCCAAGTTGGCGTTGCTGAGGTGGCCCTGCCGGTTCAGCGAGACATAGACGTGGCTCGCGGCCAGGACGCCGCTGACCGCCGCGTGCGGCAAGGCTCCCGTGAAAGTGATCAGGCGCTCGGCACCGGCGGCAGCGACGCGCGCCTTCAACGGTTCGAGCAGCGCGCCATCACCGACGACCAGCGCGTGAATCTTATCGCGGCTCGCCGGCGGCAGCGCGAGCAACGCCTCGACGAAGAAATCGGCGCCCTTGAGCGCCTCGACCCGCCCGAGCAGCGTCACGACGACCTTGCCGCCAACCCGGTCGCCGAACCAGGCCGGCGGCACGCCCGCCCCGTCGCGGTCGACGCCATTGAGCAAAATCCGCCGCGGCACCGACGAACTGAGCGTCTTGCCCATCCAGGCTTCCGAGCCGCTGCCGTCCATCGAGCCGATCACCAACGCGAACGGCGCCCGGTAGGCCCAGCGCAAGAGACGTTCGGCGGGGTGCCGTCCGTCGATGATCGACCAGAGGTCGGGCGGTACGCCGAGCATCCGCAGCACCACCGGGGCCCGAGACACGCGCGCCAGCGCCGCGGCGGTGAAAACATTGCTGCGGTCGTTGTAGATCTGGTCCGGCTTGGTCCGTCGGACATTCCGCCAGATCTTCCACATGTGCAGCAGGTCCCGCCAATAAACCGTGGCTCGGCCGAGACACCCGGGCCCGGAAAACAGGATGCGCACGGGCGTCCGCAAGCCGGCAAGGGCGATCACCTTGCCGTCGAGCGCTTCCAATTCGCCCTGCAGCGGCGGCATCGCGCTCAACCGGGTCATGACCAGGTCCATCTCGTCATCACCACGGCCGAGATGCTCGATGAGATGGCGGATCGCCGGCGCGCCGCTCGGATTCCAGACGCGGGTCCTCACGCTTTGTTCGAAGCCGCTCCCAAGACGGCAAACGACAAGGATGCGCACGCAGACCTTCCGACTCGCCTCAGCCCGACAGAACCGACGGCCGTCTTTGCGTCAAACCGGACCGCCCGTGTTCATAGATGGGGAGACGCGGCACGAACCGGGCAGCGCCAACGTCTTCCGAGCGCCGTTGGACCGAGCGCAGCGTCCTGACCGGCCGCCGTTGCGTGTCATCTTCACGCGGTCGAAATGGCCTCGTGACCGTCACCATCAAAGCAGATTGCGCCCCGGGGCTTCTTTCCATTCAAGCGAACGCAACCACAACTCGAGGTTGATAAGTTGGGGTGCCAGCGACTGCCGCGATGGAGCCTCGCCTTGACGGAACACTTCAACTGTCGTCCGCAGCGTGGTGCGCGCGCAAAATCCGGTCAGTCGCGCGTTCGGATCGGTCAACAGCTCCAGATACTGACCGCCAAGCTTTGGATCGCGCAACCATTTGGCAAAAGGCAGGTTCAACCCGACCTTGCGCCGATCGACGATACTGGCCGGCAAGTACTTGCGCGCGACAGCCTTGAGTATCGGCTTGGTCGTGCCTCCAGGGATGCGTAATCCCAACGGAATCCGGGCGATCTCGCGCGCCAACGGCAGATGTGTGAACGGCACGCGCGCTTCGACGCCCATCGACATCGCCATCTTGTCCTGCCGCATCAACAATGATTCCAGATAGGCGGTTTGGTCTACGGCCATCAATCGCTCGCGAAAATCACTAAACCGCGCCGATGCCTTAGTACGTTCGCCTCCGCTGATCGCCATATCTGGAAACAGCGCCCGAGCCGCCTCGACATCGATCCCCTGCCCTGCGATCGCCGCAGCATCGACGTCCTGGAATCGTTTGAGATGGATATAGCGTCGCAACAGCGGCCACAGGCGGCCGGGTATCGCTTTCGCAATCCTTTCTTGCCGCTGCAGGTTTCGCCATTTTGCATAACGTGTATAGCCACCGAAGAATTCGTCGGCACCCTCCCCGGTCAGCACAACCTTGTGACGCTCGCGGATCACGCCGCAGAGCAGCATCAGAAGGACGCAACCCATATGCGGTGTCGGCCCTTCCATATAATAGACCGCACGCGGCAGCGCCTCGGCAAAATCGCGACCGGTAAAAAGCCGCTCGCAATGGCGCGGCTTGTACCGATCCACGACCTCGGAACGGTAGCGCGATTCGTCATATTTCGGCTCTTCGAGTTGAATCGAGTAGCTGTCGACCGGCGTCTCTGATCGGCTCGCCGCCACTGCCATCACCAGACTCGAATCGACGCCGCCGGAGAGCTGCAGCGAATAGCCGACATCGCTCTGCATATGATCGGCGATTGATTTCTCAACCGCCGCGCAGGCGATTTCAGCCGCCTCCGATTCGCTCATTGCCTGATCTGAACCGATAAGCGACAGCGGATCGCAATAACGCCGCTCCGAGTAAGCGCCATCATCCAGCGTGTATCGGGCAATGGTCCCGCTTGGCAGGCATTGGATGCCCTTCAGATTGCTCAGCCGTCCCGCAGCATAACGGAAGTAAATCAGCTCGGCGAAGGCCACAGGATCGACTTCAGTCCGTCCAATCGCACGGCGCAAAGGGCGCATTTCGCTGGCAGCGGCGAACAGACGACCCTTTCTGGCGATGTAGAGCGGTTTAATGCCGAAGGGATCTCGAGCGGCGGTGACGATCCGCGCATGCAGATCATAGACGACAACCGAGAACATGCCTTCGAGGCGCTCGAAGATCTTTTCGCCCCAGCGGGCAAATCCCTCAGCGACGACCTCGGTGTCGCCTTCGGTCCGCAGCGTCACCCCCTGCTCGCGCAGTTTGCGCCGCAGGTCGCGGAAATTATAAATTTCTCCATTGAAGACGACGACGTACCGACCATCGCTTGAATGGAAGGGTTGGTCGGCGCGCGCCTGCACATCCATGATCGCCAGGCGCCTAAACACCATTGCAGCGCCGCTATCGATGTAGTGCCCTCCGCCATCAGGGCCACGATGATGCAGATCGAGCTCAA
>CAYVVB010000104.1:0-17694 GCA_964454955.1 uncultured Bradyrhizobium sp.
CGAATGGTCGCGGCCGGCCTTGCCGAGCCGCGGCACGTAGCCCACCGAAACCTTGGCAATGTCCTTGACGAATACCGGCAGGCCGTTCGGCGCCGAAAGCATGACGTTCTCGATGTCCCGGACCTTGTAGCCCTGGGTCAGATCGGTTTCGCCGCCGCTGTCCATGAGGCCGACGCCGCGAACATTCACGGACTGCTGGCCGACGTTGATGGTGCGGCCGCCCACATTGATGTTGGCGTTGCCGAGTGCACTGATCACCTGCGGCAGCGTCACGCCGTAGGCCTCGAGCTTCTCCAGATCGACGTCGACGTCGTATTCCTTGGTCGTGCCGCCCCAGGTGTTGACCTGCACGACACCGGGAACGGAGAGCAGACGCCGCTGCAAAATCCAGTCCTGGACTGTGCGAAGATTGCTCAGCCCGAAATGCGGCGGTCCGACCAGCTCATAGCGGTAGATTTCGCCGACCAGGCTGGTTCCCTGGATTTGCGCCGTGACTCCGCCGGGAAGACTGACGTTCTGCTGCAGGTTGATCGCCGTCTGCGTCAGCGCGAAATAGTAGTCGACGCCGTATTGGAATACGACGCGGACGAAGGACAGGCCGTAGAACGAGGTCGAGCGGATGACGTCGACGCCCGGCGTTGCGGCAAGGCCGACCTCGATCGGGATGGTGTAGTAGCGCTCCATCTCCTCGGCGGACAGTCCCGCGGACTGCGCGGTGATCTCCAGGATCACCGGCGCGGGGTTGGGGTAGGCTTCGATGTTGAGCCTGAAGAATGCGAACGTGCCGGCGGCGATAAATGCCAGCAGGCCCAACAGGACCAGCGGGCGTCGGGTCAAACTGAATGTGAGAAGCCCCTTGAGCAGAGTTTGCCCCCGAATCTGAGGATTGCGCCGCGCCCAAAGAACAAAGGTCGGGACCGAATCCCCCGAACGCCCGGCAGGTGACGTGTAGCCAGTTTCTCGGGACGCTTGAAGTGCAAATCGGCCGCCGCCTCCCGGGGGGGCTATCGCAATCCGATGGACGCGCAGCCGAACCGGCTTGAGATCGTCGACAGGATCCAGTGATCGGGCGGAGCACAGGGGCGGGTCGCCAGGCAGGGCGCGACGCCGGGCGGCTACTCGGATGACGCGATTTGCGTCAACATTCCCGCTGAGATGGTGTAACTTCGGACAAAATCAAAAACTCCGGAGGCAAGCCCAGGAGACATGCCCATGGGTGAAATCACTCAATTCGTTGCCGTGCCGTTCGACCTGACCGACAGCGGTCTGGTCGCAGGGGAGCCGTTCAAGTGCGCCACACCCGCATCCGCGATCGAGCGCGCCAAGGGTTATTGGCAGGTCCTCGGCCATTCCGGAGCCGTGGCCCTTGTCCGCACCGGTTATCCGGACACGCGCACGACGGTGCTCAGGGCATTCGGCCGCGTGCCGGATCACATGCCGAATTGAACTTGCCGATTTGAAAGGAGCCGCGCGCGCTGCGCAGGCGCATTGCGGTCAGCCGGCACCTGCGTTCGCGCCGTGTTTCCGTGGGGCCACGACGGGCCAGGCCCGCATCGCCAGCCGTCCGATTTCCGACAGCTTCTCGCGCGAGGCGCCGTCGCGAGCCTGAACAGCGAGGCCGCGCGCGACCGCGCTGTAATACGCGGCGAGCATGTCGCAATCGGTCCCGTCAGGCACCTCGCCATCCGCTACGCCCTTGCGGATGCGCGCCGCCATTGCGCCTTCCGAAAAGGCGCGATGCTCCGCCATCATGTCACGAATATTGCTCATGCCCGGTGAGCAATGCGTCCCGGCCAGCGAGACCATGCAGCCGGGCGGATGATCGCCGCAGGTGAACTCTTCGGCAATCGCCTCGAACAGGTGGGCAAAAGCCGTCCTCGTGTCGATTGAAGGGTCATGGAGGATCGCGAAGAACCATTGGCCCGCCCATTCCACATAGGACCGCGTCGCCTCGCAATAGAGCGCCTCCTTGCTGCCGAATGAGTTGTAGAAACTCGACGCGCTGATGCCCATCGCGGCGATCAGGTCGTCGAACGACGTGCCCTCGTAACCGCGCTCCCAGAACAGCTTCATCGCCGCATGCAGTGCGACGGCGCGGTCGAACACCGCGGGCCGTCCCCGGCCGCGTTTGCCCTCGTCGCGTTTCTTCCCGTGAATAATTTTTGGTGTCATCGCTCCAATAATCCTTGAATGGCGCCTCCCTACACCTATCTCCCGCGCTCATATTGGAGTGCTTCCTCCAGATATCAACCCCGCGGGCAGCTTTTCCACCTCGCAGAGCAGCCGAAATCCGGACAGCCCACCAGGCACTTATGGAGAGTCTCATGGATCAGGTCAGCGATCCCTCGAAGCTTGAAAGAGAAGGGCTGGACGAACCGGTGGCGCGGCCGCGCCGGCGTTGGAGATGGAGGACGATGACGGTCGCCCTCGTCGCCCTGCTTGGTCTTCTCCTGGCCTGGTTCGGCCTCGCGGCCCACCGTGGAAACCAGGCAGCAGCGGCACCGTCTCCCGCGCCGCTGGTGACGGTCAGCCAACCCCTCCAGCGCACCGTCGATGTCAGGGCCGGCTTTCTCGGTCAGTTCTCGGCGATCGACCGCGTCGAATTACGAGCCCAGGTCGGCGGAACGCTCACCGAAATCCATTTCAAGGACGGACAGATCGTCCGCAAGGGCGATCTTCTCTTCGTCATCGATCCCAGGCCCTACGAGATCAAGCTCGAACAGGCGAAGGCCGCGCTGCAGACCGCGAACGCCCGCGTGGCGCTTGCCAGCACCCAGCTTTCCCGGGCGCAATCCTTGAAGCGCAACGACTACGCGACCCAGGAAACGGTCGACCAGCGCACGTCCGATCAGGACGCCTCGCAAGCTGCCGTCGAAGACGCCAGGGCGCGCGTGCGGGATGCCGAACTCGATCTCGAATATTGCCGGGTGCGGGCGCCCTTCACCGGTCGCATCGGCGCGCGCCAGGTTTCGCTTGGAAGCCTTGTTGCGGGAAGCCGCGCGGCGACCAGCCCGACGACGCTGCTGGCGACGTTGGTTTCGCTCGATCCGCTCTATCTCGATTTCGACATGAGCGAGTCCGACTTCCTGACCTTCTCGCGCGAGCGCGCGCGCCTCGGCGGGCCGCTCGCCAACAAGGTCATGATCGCGCTCAGCGATGAAAACAATTTCGACCGCGAAGGGACGCTCGACTTCATCGACAATGCGCTCGATCGTTCCAGCGGTACCATTCATGCGCGCGCAACGGTACCGAACCCGGACCTGTTCCTGGCGCCGGGCCAGTTCGCGCGGCTGCGCGTCGCGATCGCGCCGCCGGCGCCGGTCTATCTGCTCCCGGATGCCGCCGTCGTGCTCGACCAGTCGCAGCGGCTGGTGATGACCGTTGGCCCCGATGCGACGGTTAAGCCCAAGATCGTGACCACCGGTGACCTGCGCGGCGGGTTGCGGGTGATCCAGTCGGGCCTCGAGGCCGGCGACCGCGTCGTCATCGATGGCCTGGTGCGTGCCGTTCCCGGCGCCAAGGTCACCCCGCAGGACGGTGCGATCCATTACGACGCAACCACCGACAGCCAGGGCTGAGAGGGCTTGCCATGACCCACAGCTTCATCGACCGCCCGATCTTCGCCACCGTCCTCTCCGTCTTCCTGACGCTGATCGGGCTCGGCGCGCTCGCGATCCTGCCGATCTCGCAATATCCGGAGATCGTGCCGCCAACGGTCCAGATCACCACCAGCTATCCCGGCGCATCCGCAGAGACGGTCTCGCGCACCGTCGCAACTCCGCTTGAGCAGCAGATCAACGGCGTCGAGAACATGATCTACATGAGCAGCCAGTCGACCGGCGACGGCAAGCTCACCATCACCGTCACCTTCCGCATCGGCACCGACCTCAACGTCGCACAGATGCTGACGCAGAACCGCGTGCAGGATGCGCTGCCCCGGCTGCCGGAAGACGTGCAGCGCCTCGGCGTGCAGGTGCAGAAGTCGACGCCCAACATCCTGCTGGCGGTGCATCTTTATTCGCCCGATTCCTCGCGCGACACGCTCTACATCTCGAACTATGCGACGCTTCATGTGAAGGACGCGCTGGCGCGCCTGCCCGGCGTCGGCGACGTCCAGATTTTTGGCGGCCGCGAATATGCCATGCGCATCTGGCTCGATCCCGACAAGATCGCTGCGCACAACATGAATGCGAGCGAGGTGCTCGCCGCGCTGCGCGCCCAGAACGTTCAGGTGTCGGCGGGCGTGCTCAACCAGCCGCCGGTCGCCTCGAAGCAGGCCTATCAGATCAACGTTCAGACGCTGGGGCGCCTCTCGACGCCCGAACAGTTCGCCGGCATTGTCCTGAAGTCGGACAGCGAAGGGCGCGTGACGCGGCTGCGCGATGTCGGCCGCGTCGAGATCGGCGCCTCCGATTATGGTTCGACCGCGTTCATGGATCGCGGGCCCGGGATGCCGCTCCTGATCTTCGCCCAGCCGGGGGCGAACTCGCTCGCCGTCGAGCACGAAGTGCTCGACACGATGAAGACGCTGGCCAGGGACTTTCCGCCCGGCCTTCAATACAAGGTCATTTACGACCCGACCATCTTCGTCGGCAAATCGGTTGACGAGGTGATCAAGACGATCTTCGTGGCGATCCTGCTGGTCGTCGGCGTCGTGTTCCTGTTCCTGCAGAGCTGGCGCGCCGCCATCATCCCGGTGATCGCGATTCCGGTATCGCTGGTCGGCACCTTCACCTTCCTTTATGCGCTCGGAATATCGCTGAACAACCTGTCACTGTTCGGCCTCGTGCTCGCGGTCGGCATCGTCGTCGACGATGCCATCGTCGTGGTGGAGAATGTCGAGCGCAACCTCGAACGCGGCATGACGCCCGCCCAGGCCGCGCACGTCACCATGGACGAGGTCGGCGGCGCGCTGATCTCGATCGCGCTGACGCTGTGCGCGGTGTTCGTGCCGTCGGCCTTCCTGTCGGGTATCACCGGGCAGTTCTTCCGCCAGTTCGCTGTCACGATCGCGGTTTCGACGTTGATCTCCTGCTTCGTCTCGCTGACCTTGAGCCCCGCTCTCTGCGCGGTGCTGTTCAAGGCGCACGAGCCCGGCCACAAGCCGCAGGGCTCGTGGGTCGTCCGGCTGGTCAGGTCCGGCTTTGCGCGCTTCAATCTCGGCTTCGACTGGCTGTCGACGAGCTACGGACGGCTGACGGCGCGGCTGGTGCAGATCACCGGTGTCGTGCTCGTGGTGTATGCCGCGCTGATCGGCGTCGCCGGCTTCCAGTTCGCCCGCGCACCCACCGGCTTCATTCCGGAGCAGGACCAGGGCTATCTCATCACCGTCATCCAATTGCCGCCCGGCGCCACGCTCGACCGGACGGAGGCGGTGGTCAAGAAGGCAATCGACATCATCATGTCCACGCCCGGCGTCGAGCACGTCGCGCCGTTTGCTGGGCTCGATGCAACCACTTTTACCATCGCCTCCAACGCCGGAACGATCTTTTCCGGCCTGCCGTCGCTGTATAATCACGACGTGCCCGGTCAGACCGCGGCCAGCGTGCTTGCCGACCTGCGCAAGCGCCTCTCGGTGATTCAGGAAGCCAATGTGCTGACGATACCGCCGCCTCCGGTGCAAGGCATCGGCAATGCGGGCGGCTTCAAGATGATGCTGCAGGATCGGGCCGGTCTTGGCTCGGAAGCGCTGTCGAAAGCGGCGCAGGCGCTGGTCGCAGCCGCGAACAAGGATCCGAGCTTTGCCGGCGTCTTCACCTTGTTCGGCACGCGCTCGCCGTCGGTCTACGCCGATATCGATCGCGAGAAAGCCGAGAAGGTCGGGCTGACGCCGACCGACGTCTTCAACACGCTGCAGGTCTATCTCGGCTCGCAATACGTCAACGACTTCAACTATCTCGGCCGCACTTACCAGGTGATCGCACAGGCCGATGGCGCGTTCCGCCGCGATCCGCAGGACATCGCGCGCCTGAAGGCCCGCAACGGGTCCGGCGAGATGGTTCTGGTCGGCACGGTGGCGCGGCTGAGATCGGAGAACATACCTTACCGCGTGCCCCGTTATGACCTCTTCCCCGCCGCCGAAGTGATGGGCGTCGCGGCGCCCGGCATCGCGACCGGCACTGCACTCCACCGGATGGAGGAGTTGGCCCATGACGTGCTGCCGCCGGGCATCGGCTTCGAATGGACCGAGCTGGCTTTTCAACAGCAGCAGCCGGGGACGTCCTCCCTGCTGGTGTTCGGAGCGGCCGCGCTGTTCGTGTTCCTGGTCCTTGCCGCGCAGTATGAGAGCTGGAATCTGCCGCTCGCGGTCGTGATGATCGTGCCGATGTGCCTGCTGGCGTCGGTGACGGGCCTCTTGATGCGCGGGATGGCAATCGACGTGCTCGCGCAGATCGGCTTCGTCGTACTGGTGGGGCTCGCGGCCAAGAACGCGATCCTGATCGTGGAGTTCGCCCGCCAGACCGAGGAGTCGGGGGCTTCCCCGGGCGAAGCTGCCGTTCGGGCCGCGCGCACGCGGCTGCGGCCGATCCTGATGACGTCGCTGGCGTTCATCTTCGGCGTTGCGCCGCTCGTGGTCGCGACCGGCGCAGGCTCGGAGATGCGCCAATCGCTGGGAACGGCCGTATTCGCCGGCATGCTGGGCGTGACGGCCTTCGGTCTCCTGTTCACGCCGGCGTTTTATACGATCGTCCGCAAGATCGGGCGCAGAAGGGCGCGTACGGCGCGCCATCGCGCGTCGGACGCGATGGCTGCCCGTACCTAGAGCGTTTTCGAGCGAAGTGGATATCGGTTCGCGTAAAGAAAACGCGTCAAACCAGGAATCTAGAGCCCCGTTCCGATTCCATCGGAACGGAAAAAGCTCCAGCCGCTGCGCACGCGGATCAGCTTCAGCCATGGAGCCGCGTGGAAGGCGCTCATCAGGAGGTACATCGTCACCATTCCGCTCAGCGGCGACAGGTTGCCGGACGAGCAGAGCGTCGCCGCCGGACCATCGCCTGCAATGGCGGTCAGCAGCGCCATGAGGGCAAAGGTCGGCGACGCCGCGAGGGCCAGTGGTCCGCTCATGGCTTCGTGCCCGCGTCCTGATTCCGGAACGCCGCCTCGCCGGCGTCCGACACCTCGACCCACGTCTTGTCGGGCGCTGCGCCTGCGACGTAGTTGTCGTGCCAGTTCCACCACTTGTAGGTCGGGGTCTGAGGGTAGCCTTCGGGCGAGTCCTCCCAGACCTCCTGCCGGCCGAGCGGTGTGATGTCGAGATAGTTCCACGTGCTCCCCATCTGCTCGTCGCCGCGGTTGTTGATGAAGTAGGTTCGAAACACGCGCTCGCCGTCGCGGTAGAACACATTGGTGCCGTGCCACTCGTCCACGCCGAAATCGCCATCGAAGCTGTCCGTGATGGTGAACCACGGCATCGTCCAGCCCATCCGCGCCTTCAGCCGCGCGATGTCCGCCTGAGAGGCACGCGAGACGAAGACGAGGGTGGTGTCACGGGCGTTCAGGTGGGCCAAATGGGCAACCTGATCGGCCACAATGGAGCAGCCCCGACAGGCGTGGTCAGGCCAGCCGAACACGCCCGGTTCGAAGAAGGCGCGGTAGACGATGAGCTGATGCCGGCCGTCGAACAGGTCGAGGAGGCTGGCCTTGCCCGCAGGCCCTTCGAACGCATACGCCTTCTCCACCGCCATCCACGGCATGTGCCGCCGCTCGGCGGCCAAAGCGTCGCGGGCGCGCGTCTGGGCCTTTTCCTTCACGAGCAACTGCTGCCGCGCCGCCTCCCACGCCTCTTGCGAGACGACCGGTGGTGTGTGCATGGCGGCGCTTTTCCGTCCATTCTCGGTTGATGTCGTCATGGCTCATCGCTCCTTGCTGGTCTGAGCCAGCTTCGCACCGGAAATCGACCGGCGGGAGTAACAAGTGTGACGGGATTTTCGATGGAGTCGGTGAAGGCAGCGCGTCGTCCCGGAGTTGGCCGGGACGCCGCGCTGAAATGATCTACGCCGCCGCCTTATGGCGGGCGAACTCGGCCTTGTAGAGCTCGAACTCTTCCGCGATCGCTCTTGCGACCGAGGGCCGCGCGCGCAGCCGCTCGTAATAGGCTTTCACGAACGGCCATCTGGCGAGCTCGACCGGCGGCGTCGCCATGGTCCAGTTGATCACGGTGACGAGATAAGCGTCGGCGACGCTGAAATGGTCGAGCAGATAGTCGCGGCCCTTCAAATGATTCTCCAGATAGTCGAGTCGTGACGTGAGGTTTTTCTCGATCACGTAGGCTTTCACTTCCGGCGCCGCCTTCTTGTCCAGCAGCGGCACGAACAGGCCCTTGTGCAGCTCTGTGCCGATGAAGCAAAGCCACTGATGCAGCCGGCTCCGTTCTATGCCGTCGGCGCCGAGTCCGGCCTGGGACGCGTGGTCGGCGACATATTGCAGGATCGCAGCGTTCTCGGTCAGCACCGTACCGTCATCGGTGCGCAACGTCGGCACCAGGCCAAGCGGATTGACCTTGCGGAAATCGGAGCCGTCCTTCAGCACCAGTTTGGTCCTGGGATCGACCTCCAGATAATTGGCAAAAACGCCGGCCTCGTAGAGCGCAATGCGCGTCGCCATCGAGCAGGCAAGCGGCGAGAAATACACATCCATCGGATTCCTCCCTGGCGGTTCGGCCCCGTCATCGAGGCCTGCGGTTGATTTTTATACTGTTTCGCATAATATAAATTGCGTCAAGGGTATTTATCGCGAGATGGTACAAAAAACAAAACGACCTTCCCGGGCCAAAGGCGGCGTGGCCACCGAGCCGAAGCGGCGTGGCCGCCCGCGCGCCTACGAGCCCGACGTGGCGCTCGGACGCGCGCTCGAACTGTTCCGCAAGGACGGCTTTGCCGCGACATCGCTCGACGATCTGTCCGCTGCGACCGGCATGAACCGGCCGAGCCTCTACGGCGCCTTCGGCGACAAGCGCGAGCTCTACATCAAGACCCATCAGCGCTATCGCGACGACGCCCGCGCGGCGATGGCCGGCATTTTTCGCCAGGAGATGCCGATCCGCAAACGCCTCGAGCGCATCTATGCGGTGGCGCTCGACATTTACCTTTCGGGGGAAGGCGGCCCGAAAGGATGCTTCACCGTGCTGACCGCGGCGTCGGAAGCCGTCCACGATCCGGACATCCGCGCCATGGTCCTGGAAGGATTTGCCGAACTCGACAGGGCCTTTGCCAATTGCTTCCGGCTTGCGAAGGAGAAGGGCGAATTGCCTGATGATGCCGATTCCGTTGCGCTGGCGCAGCTGGCGTCGGCCACGCTCCACACCATCGCCATCCGCGCCCGCGCCCGCGTGCCGCGCAAGGAGCTGGAAGCGATCGTCAATGGCGCGATCGGCGTGATGCTCGGCGTGGGGGCGAAGTCATTCCCCTGACCGGACGAAAGACCCGTGCTGCGCGCACTCAACTCAAGTTGAGGCATCCGAGAAGGTAGCACCGCAAAAGAAGCCGGCGAAGCGCTACCGGATCGTTCGATGAAGTGCTCTCCGAGGACTACGCGTCGATGATGGTGGCGGCGTTGCCCCGTCACACCACAATGTGCGTTTGTTTCGAAAACAGCCACCGATGCCGGACGCGGTCCACTTACATTGCTCGTAGGTGGCAAAGCTACAGTCGATTCGACCTTCGAGGGTCGCCATACACCACGGATAGTCCTGACACGGATCATCCTGAGCGCACGCAGCTCCCGGAAAGGCGTTGTAGAGCATGATTACGCAAACGGTAAGGAACGTCAGTCGCATTGTTAAAACTCGCCAACGCGGCACGTCTCAAAGGATACCTTCGCCCCTGGCCCGCGGGGCGCGAGATGACAGGGCCACTATGGTGCGGCCAAGGCGGCTTGGCCGGGAGAGACCGCCTCGATCAACCCACGCTTAGCGTAGACCTGCGCATGCAACGGACCAAACTCACGACCAGGTGAGGGAGCACTGTATCATCGATCGCGGGAGCTTCCGCTTCGGTCGATCCATTCGTCGATCCATTCGATGTCGTCTGAGCCGGTCATGGGCAGCGGTTGCACAGAGGCGGTCGGTATCGGAGCGAAGCGGACATCGACGAAGATTTATGAGTACGCGCCCTAATACCCCCGCTTTCGATCGACCTCATTCTCCAATGCGTGGCCCTGTTCAAACCGCGCGATCTGGCGCGCCACATATTTCGAAATCTCGTCTGCGTCGGTGTCGGCGGCATCGTGCGGCGTCAACACGACTTTCGGGTGGGTCCAGAACCGGCTGTCTGCCGGCAGGGGTTCCTGCACGAAGACATCGAGCGAGGCGGCGCCCAGCGTGCCGTCGTCGAGGCAGGCCAGGATATCGACTTCGTTCTGCAGGCCGCCGCGGCCGGCATTGATCAGGACCGGCGCGCCAAGCGGGCTGTTGCGGTTGAGCTTTGCAAACAGGGCGCGATTGAGAATGCCGCGCGTCTCGCTCGTCAGCGGCAACAGGCAGACCAGGATGTCGCTGCGCCGGAGGAACGCCTCGAGCTGGGCATCGCCGGCAAAACATTCGATGCCCTCGATCTGCCGCGCGCTCCGGCTCCAGCCCGCCACGCGAAAGCCGATGTGCCTCAAGGCGTCGGCGGCATGCGCACCGAGCGTGCCAAGCCCCATGATACCGACCGAGATCGCGCTCGACGGCCACTGGAATTTCGGCGCCCAGCGCTTCTCGCGCTGCGACTGGCGCAAATAGAGCTCCTGCCTGTGATGCATCAGGACGTGGAGGACGACATATTCGGTCATCCGGTTGGTGAGGTCGGCGACCGCGACCCGGACCAGCGGCACGTCCGGCAGCGAGGAATCGGCCATCAATGCATCGACGCCGGCCCCCAGGTTGAAGATCACCTTCAGATTGGGAAAGCCGGACAGCTCGCCGGGAACCGGCTTCCAGACCGCCGCGTAGTGAACTTCCGCGGGATCGAAGCTCGCCTGAGGGAGCAGCAGGACGCGCCGGTCGCGGCAGACATCGTCGAAACGCGCCTTCCAGCGCTCCGGCGACCAGTTATCGGTGCCGCCATGGATCAGAAGCGCGAGCGCGCCCTTGGTCATTGGAATTTCGCCTCATCTTCTTGGTTTGATGCAGCATTAGACTATGACGCGGAAATCTGTGCGCAAAATATTTTCCCGCGCGCTGTCGGCGCCTGCCATGCTCGCTCGTCTTCCTTGGAAAGAAGGGAATCCCGATCCATGCTCTATGCCATCCTTTGCTATCACGACGAGGACCTGGTCGGGTCCTGGAGTAAGGAACAGGACGCTGCCGTCATGAAGAAGCTCGCGGTGGTGCAGGACAAGCTTGCGAGACAGGGGCGGCTCGGTCCGGTGGCGCGGCTGTTGCCGACCACGGCGGCCACCACGCTGCGCAAGGATGACCCGCCGCTGGTGCTCGACGGTCCGTATGCCGAGACCAAGGAGCAGCTCCTGGGCTTCTATGTGATCGACTGCAAGAATCTCGACGATGCCCTCGACGTCGCCAGGGAGTTGGGGGCTGCCAACCCCGGCGGCGCATATGAAATTCGTCCCGTCGGCACGTTCGCGCCGGGAGGTGCCGTGACGTGAGTGAGACCGATGCCGCCTGGATCGATGCCGCGCTGACGTCGGCGCGTCCGCAGGCGGTCGGCGCACTGCTGCGCTATTTCCGCGATCTTGACACGGCGGAGGAGGCGTACCAGAACGCCTGCCTGCGCGCGCTGAAAAGCTGGCCGCAGAACGGCCCGCCGCGCGACCCCGCGGCATGGCTGATCATGGTGGGCCGCAATGTCGCAATCGATGAGGTCCGGCGCAGCCGCAGGCAGGAGCCGCTGCCGGAGGACGATCACGCCATTTCCGATCTCGGTGACACCGAGGATTTGATCGCCGAGCGGCTCGACGGTTCGCATTATCGCGACGACATCCTGCGGCTGATGTTCATCTGCTGCCATCCCGACCTGCCGCCGACCCAGCAGATCGCGCTGGCGCTGCGCATCGTCTCTGGGCTGTCGGTGAAGCAGATCGCGCGCGCATTCCTGGTGAGCGAAACGGCGATGGAGCAGCGCATCACCCGCGCCAAGGCCCGCGTCGCGGGCGCCGACGTGCCGTTCGAGACGCCGGGCGCGGTCGAGCGCAGCGAGCGCCTCGCCACGGTCGCAGCAATGATCTATCTCGTCTTCAACGAGGGCTATTCGGCGAGCGGCGACACGGCCGAGATCAGGAAGCCCCTTTGCGAGGAGGCGATCCGTCTGGCGCGGCTCCTGCTGCGGCTGTTTCCGGCCGAGCCCGAGATCATGGGCCTGACGGCGCTCCTGTTGCTGCAGCATGCGCGTGCCGATGCGCGGTTCGATGCGGACGGCGGATTGATCCTGCTCGAGGACCAGGACCGCTCCTTGTGGAAGCAGAAGCTGATCGTTGAAGGACTTGCCCTGATCGACAAGGCGATGCGTCACCGCGCCAGCGGGCCCTACCAGATCCAGGCCGCGGTCGCGGCGCTGCATTCGCGCGCGGAGCGGCCGGAGGATACCGACTGGAAGCAGATCGACCTGCTCTATGGCGCGCTGGAAGTGATGCAGCCTTCGCCGGTGGTCACGCTGAATCGCGCTGTCGCCGTGTCCAAGGTGCGCGGCGCACAGGCCGCGCTCGACATGATCGAACCGCTGGCGGGAAGGCTCTCCAATTATTTTCATTTCTTCGGTGCGCGCGGTGCGTTCCTGATGCAGCTCGGCCGCAACGAGGAGGCGCGGGTCGCCTTCGATCGCGCGATTGCGCTCGCCAACACCTCGGCCGAAGCCGCGCATATCCGCATGCATCTCGACCGCCTGATGCGCGACAGCCGGCCGCAGGGCAAGGAGACGGGGAATTAGATGTTTCTCGAGACCGTCATTCCGGGGCGCCTCGAAGACGCGAATTATGGTGCGCAATTGCGCACCTGAGGATCTCGAGATTCCGGGTTCGATGCTTCGCATCGCCCCGGAATGACCAGCAGGCCTCAACCAAGGAGAAGACCATGCTTAATCCCTACGTGCACTACAACGGCGATTGCGAAGCGGCGTTCAAGCATTATGAGAAAGCGCTGGGAGCGAAGATCGAGGCGTTGTTGCGATACGAACAGGCCCCGCCCGAGATGCCCTGCTCGCCGGAGTACAAGCAAAAGATCATGCACGGTCGCGTCCTGATCGACGGCCAGGTCCTGATGGCATCCGACTCGCCGCCGGAGCATTTTCACAAGCCGCAGGGTTTTTCGATCACCTTGACCGTCAACGATCCCGCGGAAGCGGAGCGCAAGTTCGCGGCGCTTTGCGAGGGCGGCAGCATCAATATGCCCTGGTCAAAGACCTTCTTTGCCAAGGGATTCGGCATGGGGGTCGATCCGTTCGGCGTGCCCTGGATGGTCATCTCGCCGATGGAAGGGCACTGAAGCGCGCCGAGATATGGTGCACCTCGCTCCGCAAAGAACGGGGCGAGGCCTTCTCTACCGGCACCGTGGGTAGATCGCGGCGAGTTCCCTGCCGCGCAACAGCAGGATGCGCGACGTCAATCCGCCGCGGCGGCTGATCCAGCTCCTGACAGGGGCAGGGTAGGCCTCCAGCACGACTTCGGAGGCCTCCGGCTCGGCATAGAGGCGACCGCGCCCGTCAACCGACCGCGCTGCGTGAAAACCGAGGATCGCGCGGCGGGTCACGCAAATGCGATCGCTCGGCACGATGCTCAGGACCAGTGTGCAGGCCGACATGCACGGGCCGTCGATGATCACCCGCTGCCCGGAATTGCGCACTGCCTCGAACAGATCGAGAAACGGGCCGACCCGTCCGCCCGGACTCGAGAGGATGCGGACGTCGGCACGCAGCGGCGTGGCGCACAGCACCAGCGCCGTGATCGCCGCAAGCATGGTCCGGATGGGGCGCACGTGCCTACCCCTTTCATCGTTGGCCGCGCAGTGTCGGCAATCCGATTCCCGCAGCGTCAAACCCGCCATCGACCGCCAGGATTTGCCCGGTGATGTAGCTTGCGCGGTCGCAGCTCAGAAAGAAGATGGCCTCGGCCAATTCTTCTTCAAGACCGTAACGGTTGAGCGGGATTGCATCATGGTAATCGGCGCGGATTTGTGGCGTGTGCACGGCCTTGGCCATGGCGGTATCGACCGGCCCCGGCGCCACGGCATTGACGCGAATGCCGAAGGAGGCGAGTTCCACCGCGAGCTGCTTGGTCAGGTGCGCCAGGGCAGCCTTGCTGGTGCCGTAGGCCGAGCGCAGCGTGGAGGCGCGCACCGCCGAAACAGAGGTGATATTGACGACCGCGCCGCCGCCGGCCTTTCGCAACAGCGGTACGGCCGCCCTGGTGCAGAGGAAGGGCCCGGTGAGATTGACGTCGAGGATCCGTTTCCAGTCGGCCTCGGTGGTTTCCATCAACGGTGCGAACGCCGTAACCCCTGCGTTGTTGACCAGCGCATCGAGCCGGCCGAAGCGTCGCGCCAATTCATCCATTGCGGCTGCGACCTGCGCAGCGTCGGACACGTCGCAATGCAGGGCGAGCGTGCCGGCGGCATCGGCAAGGTCTGCATCAAGTCCTGCGACGGCATCGTTCAACAGCTCGGCCTGGATATCGAGCAGCGCGACGCGCCAGCCCTCGGCGAGAAAGCGCTTTGCGGTGGCAAGTCCGATGCCGCGCGCGGCTCCCGTGACCAGCGCGACTTTTTCAGCAGGGAGCGTCATGAGCTGCAGTGTTCCGTATTCGTGGAGGGAGCTCCGCGGCGGAAGGGCCGCGGAGTTTGCACCCTCAGGAAGGCGGAAACGGCCTGCCGGTCAAGCCGCTGCCCTGTTCTTGATGGCGCCGGCGATCGCTGTGAGAACGGCGCCGGCAACGCCGCCGCCGGCCACCTGGCCGATAATGCTGCCAATGTCCGGCGTCGCGGCGGAATTGGCCAGCAGCGGAATCAGCGTGCCCAGGATTTGCCCGCCGGCTCCGCCGCCGATGGCACCTGCGATGGTGTTGCCAATCGTGCCGAGATCGACATTCTTGGCCGCGCCTCCGACGATGTTGCCGCCTACGGCGCCGCTGACGATCTGGATGATCAGATTGATGAGGAGTCCCGACATGGCGCGATACCTCCTGATCCGGTGATTGGATTTTGAGTTGTGCGCGCGGCGCCGGACCACCGCCGGACGATGCAGTCTAGGCGCGTGGCGGCGCAAGGTCACGCTGCGTACGCGAAACGGCCCTGTGAAATTTCCATGAAAATGCCGCGGGTGCCGTTCGGCATTCCGGTCAAGGCGGGAGGATAAGTTCAATGAAAGCCATCGCCCATCGGGACGGTTCGCGGGAGCTGTGGCGCCCGGGCGTCGAGACGCGCATGCTGATCTCGGCCGCAAATGGCGCCACGCAATTATGCCTGTTCGAGCAATGGGTCGCGCCCGGCGCCGGCGCACCGACGCATTCGCACCCCGTCGAGGAAGTGCTGACGGTGCGCGACGGCGAAGCCGAGATCTGGATCGAGGATCGGCGCATGGTGGTGAGGGCCGGAGAGTCGGTGATCGTGCCGCCGGGCCGCCTGCACGGCTTCCGCAATTGCGGAACTGGCGCGTTGCACATCCACGCCACGCTGGCTTCGCCCATCTTCGAGGCGTTGCCGGAGGGGGCAACCGAAACGGTCCGGCGCTGGACGGCTTAACGCGCGCCCGAAGTTCCTGGGTCGTCCTGAAATAATTTCCCGCGATATGTCTGCGAGTTTGTGCGCCGTTCGTCTTGTCAGGGAACGCGGGCTCAGTCAGTCGGCCATCGCCGGGGAGGTTTCATGTCACTGACGCTGTATTACCATCCGCTCTCATCCTTCTGTTGGAAGGTCCTGATCGCGCTCTATGAGAACGGCACGCCGTTCACGACAAAGTTGGTCAATCTCGGCGATCCCGAGGACCGCGCGGCGTTCCTGAAGCTTTGGCCGATCGGCAAGTTTCCGGTGCTGCGCGATGACGCGCGGGATCAGACGGTGCCGGAGTCGAGCATCATCATAGATTATCTCGACCAGCATCATCCTGGTCCGGTCAGACTCGTTCCTGCCGATCCGGAAGCCGCCCGGCAGACACGGCGGCGCGACCGCTTCTTCGATCTTTACGTGCACCTGCCGATGCAGAAGATCATCGGCGACAGGCTCCGCCCGGCTGACAAGAGGGATCGGCATGGCGTGGAAGAGGCCAGGGCGCAGTTGCGCACCTCCTACGACATGATCGAGCGGCAGATGGCGGCCACGCCCTGGGCCATGGGCGAGGCTTTCACCCTGGCCGACTGCTCGGCACTGCCGCCCTTGTTTTACGGCAACAAGGTGGAGCCGTTCGGGCTGGCGCGCACGAATCTCACGGCCTATCTCGAACGGCTGCAGGCGCGGCCTTCGGTGGCGCGGGTGATCAAGGAGGCCGAGCCCTATTTCCACATGGTGCCGAAGGAGGGTTGAATGGCGGCTGCAGACAAGGCGAAGAACATCCGCGCTCTGTTCGCCGCCTACCTCGCGAACGACCGCAAGCGGGTCGAGGAATTCTTCACCGCCGATTTCTGCTTCACCAGCCCTTATGACGATGCGCTCGATAAGGCGACCTATTTTGCGCGCTGCTGGAAAGGCAGCGACTGGATCGCACGCCACGACTCGAGAGGATTGTCGTTCAGGGCAGCGAGGCCTTCGTGATCTATCTGTGCGTCGCCAAGGATGGAAAGAGCTTTCGTAACGTCGAGTTCTTCACCTTCCAGGGCGACAAGATCAGCCAGATCGAGGTCTATTTCGGCGCGGCTTACCAGGATGGCCGTTTCGTCAAACAGCCGGCATAGCCGCGTGCGTGGCGGCAGGTGGCAATTACCTCGGAAATAATTCCCCAGGCTCTGTCGGCGGCGCACAACGGCGTTCGTCCTAGGGGCATGATCCGAAACGTGGGTCACGCTGAAACAAGAGCGGGCGCCGGCAAAGCCCGGCCCGGACACCGCAAGGCAAACACACGGAGAACAATGATGCGCTTCATGATGCTGATGATCCCCGGCGGTTATGCGGCGGCGGCGCCCGGCACGATGCCGCCGGTGGAAGCCGTCGAGAAGATGATGAAGTTCAACGAGGCGCTGAAAGACGCGGGCGTCCTGATCACGCTGGATGGCCTTCATCCGCCGTCGATGGGCGCGCGGATCTCGTTCAAGGGCGGCACGCCCGTCGTCACCGACGGTCCCTTCGCCGAGACCAAGGAGGTGATCGGCGGCTACTGGATGATCGAGGTGAGTTCGAGGGAAGAGGCGATCGCCTGGGCCAGGCGCTGTCCGGCCTTCGATAGCGACATCATCGAAATCCGCCAGGTGCAGGAGATGGCCGATTTTCCGCCCGACGTGCAGGAAGCCGCCGCCGGCTTCGCCGAGCAGCAAAAGGCGGGAGGGCGCTAGAGCCGCCCCGCCGCCTCGATTCACTTCAACCCGCCAAAGGAGGACCATTCCCATGAACCCCACCGACACCTATCTCGCGATCTTTCTGGGCAGCAAGAGCAGTCCGCAGATGACGGCCTGGATGGCGCTGCCGGAAGGCGAGCGCAACGCCAAGGCGCAACAGGGCATGGCCGCCTGGAAGGCGTGGGTCGAAAAGCACCAGAGCGCCATCGTCTCCATGGGCGGCCCGCTGGGCAAGACCAAGCGGGTCGACGCAAAGGGCGTCGGCGACATCAGCAACCAGTTGGGCGG
>CAYVVB010000105.1:0-3547 GCA_964454955.1 uncultured Bradyrhizobium sp.
GGTTCCGCGTGATCATGCTCGAGGTTCACAACGTCACCAAGCGGTTCGGCAATCTGGTTGCCGTGAAGGACGTCTCGATGTCAGTCAGGACCGGCGAACTGCGCGCCATCATCGGCCCGAATGGCGCAGGCAAGACCACATTCTTCAACATGATCAGCGGATATTTTCCGCCGACCAGCGGCTCGATCCTGCTCGAAGGCCAGGACATCACGCAGGTGCCGGCACATTTGCGCGTCGGGCTCGGCATGGGGCGCACCTTCCAGATCACGGAAATATTTCCCGAGCTGACCGTCCATGAAAACGTGCTCACCGCGGCCGAGGTGGCGGCGGGCCAGACGCTGCGCATGTGGCCCAGCCAGGCCGACGCAAAGCTCGCCAATGATGTCGCCACGGAAACCTTGGCGCTGGTCGGGCTCTCCGCCAAGGCCGACAGGCTGGTCGGTGAATTGTCCCATGGCGATCAGCGAACCACCGAGATCGCGATGGCGCTCGCGCAACTGCCGCGGCTCTTGCTGCTCGATGAGCCGACGGCCGGCATGGGCGACCAGGAAACCTACGAGATTACGGCCCTGATCCGCCGGCTGCACCGGGAGAGGAACTACACGATCATCCTGATCGAGCATGACATGCGCGTGGTCTTTCACCTCGCCGACACCGTCACGGTGCTCGACCGGGGCAAACTGCTCGCCGATGGAACGCCTGAGCAGATCGCAGCCTCCGCGGCGGTGCAGGCTGCCTATCTTGGGGAAAACCAATGACGCCGCTCAAAGCTGACGGCTTGCAAACCTTTTACGGGAAAAGCCACATCCTTCACAACGTGGGTCTGACGGTCAACGAAGGCGAGATTGTCGTGCTGCTCGGCCGCAATGGCGCAGGCAAGACGACGACGCTGCGCAGCATTATGGGGCTGACCCCGCCGCGCGAGGGCAGCGTGAACCTGTTCGGCACCGAAGCCAGCCGCATGCCGCCCTACAAGGTGGCGGCGCTCGGGGTTGGTTATGTACCGGAGGGCCGCAAGATCTTCGCCAACCTGACGGTCGAGGACAATCTGAAAGTGCCGGTGGCTCGGCCAGGCACCTGGACAACCAAACGGATCTTCGAGACGTTTCCGCGGCTGGCAGAACGACGCGACAATCGTGGCCGCCAGTTGTCCGGCGGCGAGCAGGAGATGCTGTCGATCGCCAGAGCCCTCCTGCTCAATCCCAAGATACTGCTGCTGGACGAGCCAAGCCAGGGCCTTGCGCCCCTTCTGGTCAAGGAGGTCTTCCAGATCATCCAGGCGATGCGCAGGGAGGGGATTGCCGTGCTGCTGGTCGAGCAGAATGTGCGCGTCAGTTTGGCAATTGCCGACCGCGCCTATGTGCTGGATGACGGCGCCGTCGTCTACAGCGGGGCCGCGGTGGAACTGGCAAGCGACGAAGGGCGGGTCAGGTCGATGGCCGGAGCCAGTGCAAAGGAGTGGACCCAGTAACCAGAGCCTCGCGACGGCCGTGGCAGGCAGGCGGACCTCCCGACTTCCGTCAGCGCCATTTTGCCCCTAAAATCATGGCCCTTGATGTGCCGGCGGTGATCTGTAGCAGGCAACAATCACGTGGGAACATGGTGCGCCTTACCAACCTCCTGATCGGCACGACGACGCTTGCGGTGATCGCCGCGGGCTTTGTCGGCGTACTATCCGTCAAGAAGCATCGCGCGGTCCAGCAGCGCAGTCCGCTGCGCATCGTGTTCGACGGCTCGGCCAGCGGCCTGCGCAAGGGCGGCCCGGTCAATTTCGACGGCGTGCCGGCCGGCGAAATCGTGTCGATCAAGCTGGAGAGCCCGCGCAAGATCGTGGCGCTGGTCACGCTGGACAACGCCGCCCCGATCCGCAAGGACACCGTCGTCGGCATCGAGTATCAGGGGCTGACGGGGCTGGCGGCGATCTCGCTCGTGGGCGGCGCGCCCGCCGCACCGCCGGTACCGCTCGATCAGGATGACGTTCCGGTCCTGACCGCCGACTGGAGCGAGCAGCAGTCGGTCACCGATACCCTGCACAGCGTCGACAAGGTCATCATCGATAACGAGCCAATGCTCAAGGACGCCCTGCTTTCGCTCGAGACATCCACCGCATCCTTGAAGAGCAAGGGCGAAGCGATCGGTAGCGTCATCGACAAGACCGAGAGCTCCTTCGCGACCTTCGACAATGCCATCACCAAAATCGACGGACTGATGCCCGGCCTCGCCGACGGGAAGGCCGGAGAGCTTTTTGAAAAGATCAAGTCGATCCGAGAACTTGCCGACAATTTCCGGCTGAAATCGGCGACTGTGATGGAAGAAGGCCGCCGCACCCTGCTCGATATCAGCGAGGGCGCCAACAGGATAAGCCAGAAGTTCGAGACGCAGCCTCCCGCCAATGCTACGCCGTCCCGGCCACAGAGGCAGAATTTGCGGCGGCGATAGTTGCGGACGCGCACCGAGACTTGCGTTGGAACCGGCACACCGAAAGCTGCGCCGAAGCCTCTCGAGGACCTTCTTAGGAACCAAATCACGCCAGCGCGATTAGGCCTGCTAAGTCGGGCGGGTTCCCTTCTTGTGACTTCTCGCTCGATTTGAGCTTCTGGCGAAGCTTTCATGCCCGCACCTGAGCGCCGGAGGGCGCGCAGCCTGCGCAAATTGCTTGGGGGGATCCCATGAGCGATCGCGGTCCCGTTGCGTCATCACCCGACACGCACGGCAGGACCAGACCCGGCTCAATGGGGAAGTCTGACATCCGGCCGCGACTGCCGCGGGCGATGCGCAGCGATGCCCCGTCCCTCCACCTAAGCAACAATCCCGCTTGCATCGATGGCAGGACATGCCGGCAGGCGCCGCCTTCGAACAGCTTCTCCTCGTCGACCGCGTGGCCGCACCGCTGATAACGGCTTTCATGATGGACCATGAAAAGGTGAACATCCTTCTGGTCGAAGATCACCCGGCCGAACTGCGCGCCTGTGAACCCATCCTGAAGGAGCTCGGCGAGAACGTCGCGATCGCCACCTCCAGCCGCGAGGCGCTGGACTATCTGCACGAGAACGAAGTGGCCGTCGTCCTGGTCGATATCTGCACGCCGGAGCCGGACGGTTTCGAGCTGGCCGCAATGATCCGCGAGCATCCGGAGCTTAAGACGACGGCCATCATCTTCGTTTCGGCATTTCAGGCCAGCGATATCGAGCGCCTGCGTGGCCATGAGATGGCCGCAGCCGACTACGTTCCGGCTCCGGTCGTCCCCGAACTGCTACGGGCAAAGATCAAGGTCTTCACCGAGCTCCATCGCAAGAGGAGGCAACTCGAGCGCCTCAACACCGAACTCGAAGACCGCGTGCGCACCTGCGCGGCCCAGCTCGAACGCTCGGCCGCCCGGCTTGTCGAAAGCGAGCAGCGCCGGAGCATGGCGATCGCCGCCGGCAGGATGGGCTCATGGGCCTGGGATTGGGTCGATGGCGGCTGGACATGGGAAGAGGGCCAATACCGGATCTTCGGTGTCGATCCCATCAGCTTCGAGGCGACCACCGCCAACATCCGGAAACTG
>CAYVVB010000106.1:0-8355 GCA_964454955.1 uncultured Bradyrhizobium sp.
TCATGATGAGAAGGAAGTTTCCCGCTGTTGGTCTCGCGCTGCTCTTGGCGGGGGGCGCCTTGGTTGCTACTGGCATCGCGAAGGTGAATGCCGAACAGCTGAAATATGACAAGCGCGGCCGTGTCACCTACGGGTCGAGCGGTCCGAATGTCGTCATTCAGCAGGGACCGCACACGCGTCTTTATGTGAGCAAGCGATCCTGGCTCGACGCCGGCACCGAGGTGTTGCCGGGTGACCGCAAGTTCACCGACTACGCCTTCCCTCCGGATCTGGGTTTCCCGTCGTTCGCGCGCCAGAACAACAACCGCCCGATCGATCGCCAGCCGCTCAACCCGCCGTCTGACATGGGCGGATGGTACCCGACGACTTTCCCGCTCTACTGAGCTGAGTTCTATCAGCCGGGCGAAAGCCGGGACCGCCGTCATTCCGGGCTCGCTCGCTGTGCGAGCGCCCCGGAATGACGTACGCGCGTGAGGACTAGGCGCAGAGCTTCTCCAGCTCCTTCACGATCACTTCGCCCATCAGCGTGGTGCTCACAGGCGTGGTGCCTTCCGACCTGATGTCGGCGGTGCGCAGGCCGTTTGCCAGCACCGCGGCGATCGCGGCATCGAGCTTGTCAGCGAGCGTGCCCATGTCGAAGGAATAGCGCAGCGCCATGCCGAACGAAGCGAGCATCGCGATCGGATTGGCCAAGCCCTTTCCGGCGATGTCGGGCGCGGAGCCGTGCACCGGCTCATACAGCGCCTTGCGCTTCTTGCTCTTGGCGTCGACTTCGCCGAGCGAAGCCGATGGCAGCATGCCGAGCGAGCCCGTGAGCATTGCGGCAATATCGGAGAGCATGTCGCCGAACAGGTTGTCGGTAACGATCACGTCGAACTGCTTCGGCGCCTTCACCAGGTTCATACCGCCGGAATCGGCGAGCTGATGTTCGAGGACGACGTCCTTGTATTCGCGGTCATGGACCTGGGAGATCACCTCGTTCCAGAGCACGCCCGTCTTCATGACGTTGCGTTTTTCCATCGAGGTGACCTTGTTGCGGCGCTTGCGCGCGAGGTCAAAGGCGACGCGGTCGATGCGCTCGATCTCGTAGGTGTCGTAAACTTGCGTGTCCACTGCGCGCTTCTGTCCATTGCCGAGATCGGTGATGGTCTTGGGCTCGCCGAAATAGACCCCGCCGGTGAGCTCGCGCACGATCATGATGTCGAGACCCTCGACCACGTCGCGCTTCAGGCTGGAGGCCTCCGCCAGCGCCGGGTAGCACACCGCGGGACGCAGGTTCGCAAACAGTCCGAGGTCCTTGCGCAGCCGCAACAGGCCGGCCTCGGGCCGCACGTCGTAAGGAACGCCGTCCCATTTCGGCCCGCCGACCGCGCCGAAAATCACGGCGTCCGCGGTTTTCGCCTTGGCCATATCGCCTTCCGAGATCGAAACCTTGTGCGCGTCATAGGCCGCGCCGCCAACCAGCCCCTGCTCGGTCTCGAAATGCGCCAGGCCCTTCGCGTTGAGCCAATCGATCAGGCGCTTCACCTCCGCCATCACTTCGGGGCCGATGCCGTCGCCGGGCAGGAGCAGGAGTTTGTGGGTCGCCATGGTTCGGATTTCCTCGTGCGTTCGTCATGGTCGGGCATAGCCGTCCAAATGACGGCGGCGCTTCCGCTTGCCTATGCCCGGCCATCCACGTCCCAGGTGCACTGGAGAGAAGACGTGGATGCCCGGCACAAGGCCGGGCATGACAGCCTTTGCGGTGCGGCCGGAGTGCTAAAGCGCCATTACGCGATTGGCAAGACACCATTGCGGATGGGCCGCCTGTGCAAAGCCGGCTCGGCCTGCCAGAATGAGAGGCACTGGAGTGTCCCTTGCACGCCCCTCAGCCTTCCTCAACCATCGCGCACCCCGCGCGGCTGATCCTGACGCTGTCGCTCGCCGCAACTGTCGGTCTTGGCATCGGCCGCTTCGCCTATGCGCTCGTGCTGCCGGATATGCGCGATTCGCTGCATTGGTCGTATTCGGCGGCCGGTTTCATGAATACCATCAACGCCGCCGGCTATCTCGCCGGCGCGTTGACGGCGTCAAGGCTCATCGGCCGGTTTGGCTGGTCGGCTGCCGTACGAGGCGGAACGCTTGCGGCGCTTGCCTCGCTCGCGCTGTGCGCGATGACCGGCAATTTCGTCCTGTTGAGCTTTGCGCGCCTGATGGCGGGATACGGCGCCGCCGCCGGTTTCGTCGCCGGCGGCGCTCTGGCCGCCCAAATCGCGCAGTCCCGCCCCGAGCGGGCCAACTTTCTGCTGAGCCTCTTCTACGCGGGCCCAGGGATCGGCATCTTGGCCTCCGGCCTGCTTGCGCCGTTCCTGCTGCAGGCGTTCGGCGCGGGATCGTGGTGGATCGTGTGGTGGGCGCTGACGGCGCTCGCCGGCATCCTGACCGTTCCGCTGCTTTTCATCCATATCGACAGCAAGGCCGGTATCGTCGGCAGCGCGCAGACAGAATTTTCGGTCTTGCCGGTCGCAATCTATCTCGCGGGCTATTTCCTGTTCGGTGCAGGCTACATCGCCTACATGACGTTTATGATCGCCTATATCCGCGACGCCGGCGGCGGCGCGACCGCCCAGGCCGCATTCTGGAGCCTGATCGGGCTCAGCGCCTTTGCCACACCCTGGGTGTGGCGCGGCGTGCTGGCGCTGGACCGCGGCGGGCTTGCAACCGCGATCATTCTGTCGGTCAACACCATCGGTGCGGCCCTCCCCATCCTCGGCCATTCGACCGCGCTGCTCACGATATCGGCATTCGTGTTCGGCGTTTCCTTCTTTGCCGTGGTCACCTCGACCACCGCCTTCGTGCGCTTCAACTATCCGCCGTCCGCCTGGCCCACCGCGATCGCTGCCATGACCGTTGCCTTCGGCATCGGCCAGACGCTGGGCCCGTTCGTCGTCGGAGCGATGACGGATGCGCTCGGCAGTCTCGCTTACGCCTTGAACATTTCCGCAGCGATGCTCGCGCTGGCAGTGATTGCGACGGCGCTCCAGAAGAGGCCGGGGCGGCTCGGCCATCAGCTCCCGCTGAATGAATTATAGCCCTGGTCTTCCCAATAGCCGCCCTTGTAGTCGTTGGTGACCTCCATCGAGACCACATATTTCGGGTTCTTGAATCCGAGCTTCGTCGGCACCCTGATCTTCATGGGATAGCCGTAGGCGCGCGGCAGGATTTCGTCGGCGAATTTGAACGTCATTTGCGTCTGCGGATGCAGCGCGGTTTCCATGTCGAGCGGCGAGTTGTAGCCGTCCTTGTCGGCGCACTGGAACCAGACATATTTCGCGCGCGTGTCGGCGCCGATCAGTTTGAGGAAGTCGCGCAACGGCGTGCCCGTCCAGCTGCCGATCGCACTCCAGCCCTCGACGCAGATGTGACGCGTGATCTGCCTGACCTGCGGCAATTGATAGAGCTCCGCCAGCGTCCAGGACTTCTTGTTGTCGGCAAGGCCGCGCACCTCGAGCTTCCAGTCCTCGCCGTCGATCTCGGGCGCGTCGTCGAGATCGTAATAGGCGTTGAACGGGAACGGTTTGGTGATGGCACTCTCAGGAAAGGTCGGCGCCAGCACGTTTGGATTGAACATCCAAGCCTGCACGGCATCGTTGAATTTCGAGACTCTCTTCAAGACCGCTTCGGCCCCATCGCCGTCGAGCACGTCGCATCCGGTGAGCAGCGTCAGCGCCCCAAGGCTGGCGCCCGCCGTGACGAAACGCCGGCGCGTCAGGTCGGGCATGACCTTGATCGCATCCTTGATCAGAAGCCGTTTGTCGACTCCGGGGATCAGAAGCGGGCGTTTGCGGGTCATGGCGAGCTCCTCGAATCTCTCAGCGTCCGACGATCATCGCGCGCAGGCTCTTCGGCACCAGGATGGCCAGCGCGACATGAACGATCAGGAACAGGACAATCAGCGACATGCAGATGAAGTGGACGTAGCGCGCCACGTCGTAACCGCCGAACAGCGCCGTCAGATATTGCAGCTGCACCGGCTTCCAGATCGAAAGGCCCGACAGCACGATCACGATACCGACGACGATAATCCCGGCATAGAGCAGCCGCTGGATGAAGTTGTAGGTCGAGAGATCATCGTGCGCGAGTTTGAAGGTCAGCGCCGCCTTGAAGTCGGCCAGCACGCCTTTGGGCGTGATCGGCAACAGCTTGTTGCGGAAGCGACCGGTGGCAAAGCCCGTGATGACGTAGGCAAGCCCATTGATCATCAACAGCCACATCGCCGCGAAGTGCCAGAGCAGCGCGCCGCCGAGCCAGCCGCCCAGCGCGATGCTGCGCGAAAAGGTGAAGCCGAACAGCGGCGAAGCATTGTAGATCTGCCAGCCCGACATGATCATCAGGATCATCGCAAGCGCGTTGATCCAGTGCATGACCCGCACCCAGGCCGGCTGGATCACTTTCGCGGGCTCGCGCGTCACCTGGCTTTCGGCGGCTGCAAGGCTCGACATGGCTGCTCCGTTCTCGGACCAAGACAGTTCATAGAGATACCAATTATACGCCCGGAACCTGCTTTTCGTTACCGCATCGCGGGCAACGGCATTCATTCACAATATGGCGAGCCGGGCACCCCCGGCTCGCCATTCGCTCCTGCCAGGACGAAAGCGGGGTCGCGAGGTCGTTACGAGGCCGGCATCAGCACGGTGTCGACCACGTGGATGACGCCGTTCGACTGGTTGACGTTGGAGATCGTGACCATCGAGGTCTCACCCTTGGCATCGATGATCCGGATCCTGCCGCCGTCCTTCTTCACGGTCAGTTCTTCGCCTTCGACCGTCTTGAGCATCTTGCCGTCGGTCAGATCGGAGGCCGTGAGCCTGCCCGGCACGACGTGGTAGGTGAGGACCTTGGTCAGCGTCGCCTTGTTCTCGGGCTTGACCAGATTGTCGACCGTGCCGGCCGGCAACTTGCCGAAGGCCGCGTTGGTTGGTGCAAAGACCGTGAACGGGCCTTTGCCTTCCAGGGTCTCGACCAGGCCCGCGGCCTTGACCGCCGCCACCAGCGTCGTGTGATCCTTCGAATGGACGGCATTCTGGATGATGTTCCTGGAGGGGTACATCGCTGCGCCCCCGACCATGACGGTTCTTTCCTGCGCCCGCAACGGCGCGATCGCGGTTGTGGTGAGCGCCAACGCACTGAACGCGGCGTACAAGAAGGCTTTGCGCTTGGACATGAGAATCTCCCGAATGTTGTGACCGGCATGCCGGCGATGAAGGGCGACGGCGACGCTTGCGAAGTCGCTTGCGTTCTCGTCGCGCCGAGCTACGGGAGGTTCTTTCGAGCGGTTTCGGGAAAAACTTCTTTGTGATTCCTGAAACCAATCGCGGGAGAGATCGTGTGGGATCACCACCACTGTCGTCCTGGCGCCGCTGGTCCAGGACGACGAAGTTAGCTATTTACCCCGATCAATCCCTGTTCGCCGGGGTTTGAATGAATCCCCTGTTCCAGGTCGGGCTGATCAGGATTTCGTTCACGCAGACGCGCGGCGGCAGGCCGGCTACGAAGGTGATGGTGCGGCCGAGATCTTCCGGCTGCAGCATCCTGGCCTGCTCCTCTTCGCTCGGTACCACGGGCCGCAGCTTCAGGATCGGGGTAGCGAACTCGCCCGGCATGAGACAGCAAGCGCGCAGGCCGTTGACGCATTCGTCCATGTTGAAGGAATGGGTCAGCGCCAGCACCGCGTGTTTGGTCGTGGTGTAGGCCGGGCCCGGCATTTTCGAAACGTGGCGGCCGGCCCAGGACGAGACATTGATGATGCAACCGTCCTTTTGCCGGCGCATCGCCGGCAGTACCGCGCGCATGCAATAGAGCACGCCGTTGAGATTGATCTCGACGAGCTTGTTCCAGCCCTCCGGTTCCATATCGGCCCAGCGCCGCTTGGGCACGTTGATGCCGGCGCTATTGACCAGCAGATCGATGCGGCCGTGCTTCGCCAGGATCTGCTCGGCGGCCTTCTCGACATCGGCGATCACGCTGACATCGAGCGGGATCGCTTCCGCTTGTCCGCCGGCTGCGATGACCTTCGCGACTACCGCGTCGAGCGCTTGCTTGCGGCGACCGGAGACCACCACCGTCCAGCCGTCAGCGGCCAGGGCTTCGGCACCCGCTTCGCCGACGCCGGTGCCGCCCCCGGTCACCCAGGCCACGCGTTTCCCGCCGTTTGTCATGCAAACTGTCTCCGTTGCTTTTTGAAGGTTGTTTTTGCTAATCCAGCCTTGGCTGGAGCCCTTCCCCACGGAATGTTGCATGAAGACCACCGACAACGCCAACCTGTTTTCACGCCTGTTTGATGGGCTCGACGACCCGAACCGGCTTGCGATCGAAACCCATCAGGGCGAACGCATCACCTATGGTGATCTGATCGCGCGCGCCGGCCAGTTCGCCAATGTGCTGGTCGCCCGCGGCGTCAAGCCGGGCGACCGCGTCGCGGCGCAAGTCGAGAAGTCGGTGGCGAACCTCGTGCTCTATCTCGCAACGGTGCGTGCCGGCGCGGTCTATCTACCGCTCAACACCGCCTACACCCTGAACGAGCTCGATTATTTCATCACCGACGCTGAGCCGTCGCTGGTCGTCTGCGACCCTTCCCGGGCCGAAGGCATCGGCGCGATCGCGGCCAAGGTGAAGGCGCAGGTCGAGACGATCGACGGCCATGGCGAAGGCTCGCTGACGAGGGCGGCCGCCACGGCAAGCCCGGCATTTGCGACCGTGCCCCGCGGCAATGACGATCTCGCGGCGATCCTCTACACCTCGGGCACGACCGGCCGGTCCAAGGGCGCGATGCTCAGCCACGACAATCTGGCCTCCAATTCGCTGACGCTGGTCGACTACTGGCGCTTTTCGGACAAGGACGTGTTGATCCACGCACTGCCGATCTATCACACCCACGGCCTGTTCGTGGCGAGCAATGTCACGCTGTTCGCCCGCGCCTCCATGATCTTCCTGCCGAAATTCGATCCTGACCTCATCATCAAGCTGATGGCGCGTGCCACCGTCCTGATGGGCGTGCCGACCTTCTACACCCGCCTGCTGCAGAACCCGGCGCTGTCGCGCGAGACGACCAAGCACATGCGACTGTTCGTCTCCGGCTCGGCGCCGTTGCTGGCCGACACCCATCGCGAATGGTCCGCGCGCACCGGGCACGCTGTGCTCGAGCGTTACGGCATGACCGAGACCAACATGAACACGTCCAACCCTTACGACGGCGAGCGCGTGCCCGGGGCGGTCGGTTTTCCGTTGCCCGGCATCTCGGTTCGCGTCACCGAGCCCGAAACCGGCAAAGTCCTGCCGGCCGAGACCATCGGCATGATCGAGGTGAAGGGCCCGAACGTGTTCAAGGGCTATTGGCGGATGCCGGAGAAGACCAAATCCGAATTCCGCGACGACGGGTTTTTCATCACCGGCGACCTCGGCAAGATCGATGACAAGGGCTACGTGCACATCGTCGGCCGCGGCAAGGACCTCGTGATCTCCGGCGGTTTCAACGTCTACCCGAAGGAAATCGAGAGCGAGATCGACGCCATGCCAGGCGTGGTGGAATCCGCCGTGATCGGCGTGCCGCATGCCGATTTCGGCGAAGGCGTCACCGCGGTCGTGGTCAAGCATGCCGACGCAAAAATCGACGAGACGACCGTGCTGAAGGGGCTCGACGGGCGGCTCGCCAAGTTCAAGATGCCGAAGCGCGTGTTCGTCGTGAACGAATTGCCGCGCAACACCATGGGCAAGGTGCAAAAGAATATTTTGCGGGATACGTACAAGGACATTTACACCAAGACATAGGGGGCGCCGGAATGGCGGCGAGCCAATGACGAATTCACGGGGCGGCAACGAAATTCCGGAAATCAACAGCACGCTTCGGTGGGACGAGGTCCAGCTGCCGCCCCACATATCCGACAGCGATGTCGACGCCATCCTTTTCTCGGTCATGACGCCGCACTGGCAGAAAGTGGCCATGGTCGTGGGCCGAGCGCTCGGACGGTGTAGGGAACTGGGTATTGCCCTGAGCAGCGAAGCACTGGCCGCGCGCATTCAGGTGCTGGCTGAGGCCGGTCACGTTGAGGACGCCGGCGATCTTCGCAAATGGCGTCACAGCGAAGTGCGGCTGAAAGATTGACGTGCAGCGTCGCCTTGGTGATCAATGCCCGGAAGCAAGGCTGATCACGAAGCGGCTGCCGACGATCAGGAGATAGCAGCCGAACGCAATTTCGAGATTGCGTTTTGACAGCGCATGCGCCGCCCGCACGCCGAGCGGCGCTGTGAGCAGGCCGGTCGGCATCACCAGAGCAGCCCCGATCAGCGAGACGTAACCGAGCGCAAACGGCAGTTGCA
>CAYVVB010000107.1:0-7114 GCA_964454955.1 uncultured Bradyrhizobium sp.
TCGGACGGCAGCCGGAACGTGGAAATGCCCTCATCGGGTATATGCCCCAAGTCCGGACGGTTATCCCGGAATTGCGCATGCGAGGCATGGATTTTATCGCTGCCTCGCTCCATGGCGAGCGATGGGGGTTGCCGCATGTACAGCCCGGCGACCGCAAGCTTATTGATTCGACGTTGTCTGACATCGGCGCCAGGCATCTTGCCGATCGGCCGTTGAGTGAAATGTCGGGAGGTGAGCGGCAAAGGCTGCTGTTGGCGCAGGCCTTGCTCGGGCGACCGCAGCTACTGGTTCTCGACGAGCCGTTGATCAGTCTGGACGCGAGGCACCAAGAGGTCGCCATCGACGTCGTTCGAAAAGTATGCCGTGACCTCAAGATCACCGTCCTATTTAGCGCTCACGAACTCAACCAATTGATGGGCTCGATTGACCGCGTGCTCTATCTCGGCAACGGTCGAGCGGTCCTTGGTCATCCGGATGAGGTCGTGACTGGCCCAATTCTCTCGAAGCTCTATGGAACCGACATTCAGGTCATTCGCGCAGAAGGACACGTCTTCGTCATGTCGCGCGGACGGGATGTAGAGCGTATCGAACACCTTCACAACGATCATCACGGCCATCAGCACTGACATGTTTTCTTACGCATTCATGCAGCACGCGTTCATCGCTGCCACGATTACGGCGGTGGTTTCGGGTATTGTCGGCTACTTCTTGGTGATGCGCGCCCAGACCTTCGCCGGCCACGCCTTGTCGCATATCGGCTTCGCGGGTGCGACAGGCGCGGGCCTGATCGGCTTGGCTCCGCTCTGGGGGCTGGTGGCGTTCAGCGTCGCGTCCGGCATCCTGATGGGGTTATTGGGCGAGCGCATCAGCAATCGGGACGTAGCGATCGGTATGACACTCGCCCTGGCCTTGGGCTTTGGCCTTCTATTCCTGCATTACTATACAGCCTTCGCGACACAGGCCACCGCGGTGTTGTTCGGTAACGTCCTCGCGGTCGATCGTGCGACGATTCTGGTATTGCTCATGCTCGCGATCGTAACACTCGTGATCCTGGGTGCCATTATGCGCCCTTTGATCTTTTCGAGCCTGCAGCCTGAATTGGCGGAGGCGAAGGGTGTTCCAATGCGTCTTGTCGCGACGGTGTTTCTTGGCGTTGTCGGTCTTGCCGTATCCGAATGCGCCCAAATCGTTGGGGTACTATTGGTGTTTACGCTGATGGTCGGGCCACCAGCCGCAGCGCAGCGTTTAACCGGCGGGCTTTGGAGTGGCATCGTAGTCTCAGCCGCACTGGCGTTGGTAGAAGTGTGGCTCGGACTCGTCCTCGCGTTTTACACCGATTGGCCGGTAAGCTTCTGCATCGCGATTCTGAGCGCATTTATTTATTTGGTCGCAGTGCTCCGATCGGTATCAAGCGCGAGCCGCTCTGTTCGGCTCGTCGATGCCTAGCTTGGGGCGCGCGGTATGTCGCCACTCGACAGATCCCGGTCTATGCGGCGAACGGCGAAAAGTTGTGTCCGCTCTTCATTAGTTGCATTCGGGCTGCTCCTCGGCCTCGGCTGTGCTGCTCTTGTGGCAGTTCTTGTGCTGCTACTGTTCGGCAGAGCCAGCGTCGCGGCAGCGCGGGATACCGAGTTTCGGGAATGCGCGCACTGTCCTGTTATGGAAGGTATTCCGGCGGGAAAATTTCTGATGGGAAGCCCGATCAGCGAAGTCGGGCGCTTTGATTCGGAAGGGCCGCAACACGTCGTCTCCATAAAGGCGTTCGCCTTAAGCAAGTACGACATCACGACCGCCCAGTTTGTCCGATTCTTGAAGGCTACAGGTTATCGTCCAGCGCCCTGCAATCGCATCCTTGGCCTTGCTTGGGGTACTCCGGGGCAAGGGATGGAATTGCAGCCGCCGAAGTGGCCGGCGGTGTGTCTAAGTTGGCGCGACGCCGACGCCTTTATCGCGTGGCTCAATGCCGAAGTTCGCAAGGAGCGTCCGGCGATTGCAACCGTTGGCGGACCGTACCGGCTACCGAGTGAAGCCGAATGGGAATACGCGGCCCGAGCCGGCACAAAGACGGCGCGATGGTGGGGGGAAACGATAGGACGCAACAATGCGAATTGTAACGGGTGCGGTAGCCCTTGGGACGGCCGATTGCTCGCACCGGTCGACAGCTTTTCGCCCAATCAATTTGGTCTCTTTGGGATACTGGGAAACGCGTGGCAGTGGACTGCGGATTGCTGGCATCCGAACTATCTGCATGCTCCGGGCGACGGGAAAGCATGGGCAGATGGGCGATGCGCGAAGCACGTTATCCGGGGCGGTTCGTGGAACAGCTTGCCGGTTCTCGTGCGTTCGGCAAGCCGCGGTTTCAGCACGGGTGAGGACGATGACTACTCCAGCCTCACCGGCTTTCGCGTTGCCCGCGATCTGCCATAGCGCCTATTTCAGCGCATCCTGAGTGTTACGCTCGATGATGAGATCCATCACCGCCGGATAGTGCCCCGGCGGCAAAGTCAATGGGGAGCTCATGAGGGCGGCATTGCGCGCGCTTAGCGCGACCTCATGGTGATCACTCTCCAACCCTATGCCGGCTTCGCGGATTACTGCTGCGCTCGTCACCACGCCGGCTCTTGTGATCCTCAATCGAAGCGAGATCCAAATCGCTCGGCGATGGAGCTCGGAGAGGTCCACACTCCAATGGTGCTCGATTTGATCCCTCAGGAAATCCTTTATTGCCGCGTCGGAGCCAGGGGCAGCCTCGGGCCTCGTTGTGGAGACACGAGAGAGGCCATCGCCAGTTACCGCCAGATGCTGGTCTATCAGCGGTTGCCGAAGCTGAGAGAGCCTTCGGAGCTTGATCTCCATCGCGTCTGGTGGTGGCCGAGTCGGGGACGGCGCAAGGGCAGTCGGTTGGGGCGCCGGAGAGGACGGGGCAGCAGCTGCTTGCTGCGGTATCGCTGCTTGTTTTTCCGTTCGCGGGGCAGAAGCTTCGGGAGCGAGTTTCACGACCTCTACCGGAACAATGACCCGCTCCGTGCTCGGATTGTGGGCTGGCGCAAGGGCCCATACCAGGCCGGCAATGGCAACCAGGTGCGTTAAGACTGAAACAGCCAGTCCACTCTTGCCCCGGAGTTTCAAGCGCGCCGGATCGCGACCGGAAGGTGCGATAGGAACAGAAGCGTCCGCACCGCGCGGTAACATGGCATGATCCTGAATCGCTCGCGCTCTTGCCAAAGCAATTTACCACGGAACAATGAAGTTGCGATCCATTGCGTGGTTGCGCAGCCGCTAAACCATACATGTGCAGGTCATCTGGTGGGGGATCGCAAACGCGCTAGAATGCCTGCCCGATGCCTAGATGGGCCGCAGTTGTCCTTTTGTTTGCCCTCGCTTTAGGGGCGGGCTTTGCCTTGCCTAATTGGCATTCTGCTCCGCCGGTGGTTAACGACGTCCCGGTTGCGGCTCGTTTGCGGCCCTTCACCATCGAGCCGGCCGATCGTCAGGCGACCATGCTTTTAAAGCACGAAAGTGCCATCGCTCCGCCGTCCTCAGCCAAGCCCGATGCGGATGCCGGCGATGTAGTGCCAGTTACGCCAGATAAATCCAACGACAACCGCGTTTCATGGCCGGCCGAAGCTTCCGCCCAAAACACCCCTGCGGCTCCTGCCGATGAAGCGCAGGTCCTGGGTCCAAGCCCGATCGAACAGCCGCCGGTGCCAAGCTCGGGATTGTCGCCCAAAGCAGTGACGACCAAGGCCCCGCCTTCGGAGATCGCGCTCGCGCCGCCCATTGACCTGGAGGCCAGCTCCGGTTCACACGTGGACAGATCGCCGGTGCACGACACCGCGGCGCCTCCGGTCGAAAGCAAGCAAGACCCAGCTCCAGCGCCTATCGAGCAAACGCCTCTCCCCGCGTCTTCAGGCACAAAGCAGCCGACCACCCCAGTCCCGGCCTGGCTGACCGCGCACATCGGGAATCAGGAAGGACAGATAACCAAGATAGTCCTGCAGAGGGCACGCACGCTTTACCAGACCAAAGTGAGCGATGGGCAGGTTAAGAACTCGTGCTATTTCGCAATGGATGCGACGCGCCCGAATGTTCTGAGCTCCGGTGAAGCGGGACGCCGATTCTACATCATCTGCGAACACGAACGGCTCTTTCGAGCCATATCGGCGGGGCACGGGAGCGGACGCAAGTTGAAAGGCATCGCAGACTTCTCGAACGGAAGAAGCTGCGTCAAGAATTTCGGCAACACACTTGACTCGCGGCTGACCGCCGGCGGCGCCTATCTCACCAGCGAAACAAAGACGTCGTTCAAAGGCTATTATCAATTATCCGCGAAAAAAAGCGCGCCCTTCTCACGTACGTTCATTCAGTACGACGGAGAGGGCAACACCGCAAACGCGCGAGAGCGGCAGATTGGCGGACATGTGGCGGAAACCTTGAAAAACGTATGCCGGCGAAAGAATCCGAAGAGCCCCTATGCGGACCAAGACGGATACGTGCCGGTTGGAAAGCTGGTGGACTATAGCAGCGGCCGCAGCGACGGCTGCACAAGCTGGTCCGCTGCGAACGCCAGGCAGATCATATCGATCGTGAAGGGCGACCCGACGACGCTTTACATTTATCCTGAAGAGGCCGACGTGGACGCCGTAGCCGCGACGCTGGCCAAGGGCGAATCGTTGTCACAGCGGTCTCTATACTGGAATAAGACCTGCCTGAAGGAAATCGGCTCACCCAAATTCTGGTCTGAGACAACGCTCGGACCGATCCTGGCTCAATACAAGAAGGATCATCCGGCGTCGCCTGCAGCGCCGATCCCAATCTGCAAGAAGTGAGAACCACCGTTTTCGAGCGGGATTGGGATTACGGGTGGCCAGATCGAACCTGAGCGTTCTGCCGAACCTATGCCGGCATCATGCTAGCGCTTCAGAAAAAGTTAGAATGCCTTCTTGGTGGCAGCGGGGCTTGTCAGCTCCTTGAGCCTCGGTGGCGGCTTACCAGACTTGATAGCGACGACTTATGGTCGGGTCCTGCTGGCGAAGCTCGTCGTATTTTTTTGATGCTCACACTGGCCGCCGCAAACCGCTTAAACCTTCTCCCCCGTCTTGCTCTGCAGCACGATCAGGATTTGAAGAGTTGCATTCAACTCCCGCGATAGAGCGAATACGAATTTTGGTTCGGCATACTGCTGGCATGTATCGTCGGCGTCTTAGGGATACTTGCGCCACCTGTTTAGATCGGCACCGGCTGTCACGCTGGCCGCCCCTGGCCGTCTCGGACGTGCGCGCGCGGTTCTGCTCTTGGACGCGGGATCAAACCCGCCAAACTTGCTGAGGAACGAGGTCCGCTTCTCGGCGTGTAGCGAACCCGCGCGGGCAGGTCGCCAACAGCCGCCCCTGGCCCTTAACGGACATCGCTCTTGTGCCGTACGATGCTCGCTTTCGGGGGAAAAGCCGACTGACGTCAGATGCTGAGATTACGTATCCTGGGGAACGTCGATCGGATAAGGAAGAGGTTTGCAAAATCCGACTAAGCCGTTGCCCTCAGTGTTCCAGAGTGACTGCAATTCGCAAAATGTTTCAAGTATATCGATATTTATCACCAGATTGAGAATCAGGTAGAGTTTTGAGGCCCTTCCATCTCCCCACAGATATCCCACAGAATGGCCGTGAACAGACGGTGCCGAACGCTGGCAATCTGAGCCGAACAAGAGCGGTTTTCTTGCTGTCTCTCGAAAGAGTGCGCCGCTCATAACGGCCCGCTTGTAGGTTTCGAGAGCTTCATTGTGGCGTCTCTGTGGGCCACATTACGGAGGAAGGAGCCGCAGCCATTTCCACCCTTCGTAACGGTCACCGCTCGCCAAGATGTGAGAGTATCGCTGCAGGCTCGACCAGCTACGGTGGCCACTTACTGTTGCGACTTGCGGGATAGTACGACCCATCTCGAACAGTCGAGAGATGCCCTCGTGTCGGAGGTCGTGGAAGTGCAGATCCTCGATGCCTAAGATCTGGCAGGCTTTGGTGAAAGCTGAACTAATCGCATCGGCGGTGAACGGGAAAATCCTCGCATCCACCTTCGGCATGGAGCGGATAATCTGATCCGCCTCGGGGGTCAGTTCGCATCTGACGTTGTTGGCGTCCTTGTTCTTGGGGTCTTTCATCGCGCGGACCATGATGCGTCTGCCTTCCAGGTCGTCCCACAACAGACGCGTGATCTCTTCTTGTCGCCTGGTTGAGAAGATCGCGAACGCAGTAATCTTCTGCATCGGGACTGACTCTGAGCGCCTGCCGGCGAAGTGCTCCATCAGTCGGTCAAGTTCAGCGAGAGTAGGGCGCCTGTCGCGCTCGGCGCTCTTGGCGATGAGCTTCAGCCGCTTCATCGACTCGATCGCGTTCTCGAACTCTTGCTTGGAGAGAGGGTACTTCCAGGCCGGCGTAGCGATCGCGAAGATGGGCGACAGGTGCGAGAAGTAGTTGGCCCGCGTCTGTGGTTTGACGGGTAGTGACCGGGCAAAGGCCACGAGCTTGTCGCTCGTCATCTCGGAGCACTTAATCGAACCGAGCGAGCCCTCCATCATCTTCTTCAGATAGGCAGCCTTGGTGCGCCCCATCTCGCCTTCGGATTCATCAAGGTAGCGGGCGATCACCTTCTGAAACGGCACGTCGTCGCGCCGCTCGAGGCCGCCGGGAGCCTTCAATGACTTCTCGCGGTTCTCCAGCCAGGCATAGGCCGCCTGCCGGCGGTCGAAGGTCTGGGCTTCCCGGTGGACGATGGCGCCGTTTTGCTTCAGGACGATCTGGGCCGTAAACCCGGTCGATCCGTCTCTGCGTTTACGCTCAACGATGGTGCCCATAGCGGCGGAGCTCCGATTAAGTTCCTTTAGCGTACCAGTTTTCGGTACGACATGAACAAGATTTCGGTACGACATTTGGTCTATGTCGTACCGGATGTCGTACTTGAGGGAGGAAAATGCGAGGAAACGTGCCGGAAATGAGCTAAAATGGTTAAGTGCGAAGTGCCCGGAAACAGAAGGTAAGATGCTAGATAATAACGAAAAAGCGCCAAATTCCGTGGATCGACGGTTTTCGGTCGCCCCGATGATGGACTGGACCGACCGGCA
>CAYVVB010000108.1:0-4750 GCA_964454955.1 uncultured Bradyrhizobium sp.
GCGTCGCTCGGTGCACGTAGTGCCGCTGTTGGATCGATGATCTCGATCGACCAGGTAATGGAGCTCGCCGGCACCGGCGCCGAGAGCATCGTGTAGGCAGCGGCGGGCAAGGTGTCGCCAATGGCGATCAATCCCGGCAAGCGGGTCATGGCGTTCGGGTCGCGGTGGCGCAGCCACGTCACGATCTCCGGCGTCTCTGCCCTGCTGACCAACTTTTGTCCGCCCGCGACCCAGGATTCGAAATGCTGCGTGAATTTCACCTTGTTCGAGCGGAAGAACGGCACCGTCGTGCCCGGCGGCGGAACCTGCGGCATCGGGTACGAGCGATAGCTGTATTGAGTCTCACGGGCCGCGGCAAAGCTGAAAACCGCATGAGTCAACGTTGTTCCTTCCGCGCTCAAATCGACTGCGACGAACACGCTCGATTTTCCTCGCCGCAGCAAGCGCGTCGCGATTTCAACATCGCCCCCAACCGGCCCAACGAACGTGAATTGCGCCGAACGCAGAGGCGGCAAATCCGGTACTGCGCGTTCGGTGACGGCCAAACACAGCGCCGCGGTCAAGCCGCCAAACGTAGTGCGACCTTGCTGCCAATCCTCGGGGATATGGGCGCGGTAGATGTCACCTTCGGCGCGAATGGCGCCCAGCAACTCGGAAAACGACGTCATACGGCAGAGTTTTCTCGACCCAGAAAAAACATCTCAAACGCAAATCCGCCCGGAGCTGGACGCGAGGTCCAGCTCGGGGCGCGGCGCTGCAATTGACGCGGCGGCCGCCTCAGGGCGCGTAACCGAGAATGCCCTTGATCTCCAGGTACTCGTGGAAACCGAACTCGCCCCACTCACGCCCGTTGCCGCTCTTCTTGTAGCCGCCGAAGGGGCAATTGAAGTCGAAGCCGTCGTTGATCGATACCCAGCCTGCCCGAATCTTCCGAGCCACTGCACGGCACTTCTGCAGGTCCGCGCCCGCGACATTGCCGGCGAGACCGAATTCCGTGTCGTTGGCAATTTCAACGGCCTGATCGATATTGTCGTAGCCGATGATCGCGAGCACCGGCCCGAAGATTTCTTCGCGCGCAATGACCATGTCGTTGCGGACATTCGCGAATACGGTGGGCTTCACGTAGAAGCCCTTCTTGATCCCTTCCGGACGGCCGGGGCCGCCGGCGACGAGTGTGGCGCCTTCGGCGATACCCTTCTCGATGTATTCCTGAATCGAGTTGAACTGAGACTTCGAGACAACCGGACCCATTGCAAAATCGCCGCTCGGATCGCCCACGGTAACCTGTGCCGCAGCCTCGCGGGCGGCGCGCATGGCTTCCTCCATGCGTGCCTTGGGCACAAGCATGCGTGAGGTCGCGCTGCAGGTCTGGCCGGAATTGACCATCATGCCGGCGACGCCTTTGGCGACGTTCTTGGCGAGATCCGCATCGTCGAGGACGATGTTCGGGCTCTTGCCACCCAGCTCCTGACACACACGCTTAACGGTGGCCGCCGCGTTTCGGGCGACTTCGATGCCTGCGGATTCGGAACCGGTGATCGAGATCATGTCGATGCCCGGATGCGTGGACATCGCCGCACCCACGACAGAGCCCTTGCCCTGGATAAGATTGAACACGCCGGCCGGAACACCCGCCGCGTGGAAGATCTCGGCGAGAATGCACGCCGAGAAGTGCGATTCCTGCGATGGCTTGAGCACGATGGTGCAGCCGGTGGCGAGCGCCGGAAACACCTTGACGGTGACCTGATTGATCGGCCAGTTCCATGGCGTGATCATGCCGCAGACACCGATCGGCTCCTTCACGATCATCGTCGCGCCGCGCTGTTCCTCGAACTTGAAGTTCTTCAGCACTTCGATCGCTGTATTCAGATGGCCCAACCCGAGTCCCACCTGAAAACCATTGGCAAGACCTTTCGGCGCGCCCATCTCTTCGGTCACCGCCGCCGCGAGATCGCCGACGCGCTTCTGGTATTCCTCGAGGAGGCGCTGCAGCAGCGCAAGCCGCTGCTCGCGCGTGGTCTGCGACCAGCTCGCGAAGGCCTTGCGGGCGGCCTTGACGGCCCTGTCCACATCGGTGGCCGAACCGAGTGCGATCTTGCCGGAAACCTCTTCGGTCGCGGGATTGATGGTGTTCGTCGTTTTCGGTTCGGCCGGATCAACCCACTTGCCGTCGATGTAGAACTTGAGATATTCGCGCATGATTCACTCATCCGTTTCTTGAAGTGCCGCAGTCGCTCATCCTCTCTCCGCGGCCGCGTGGATCGAAAATGACCGCGCCGCGACTCGGAGAGCGCGGCGCGGTCGCCTGCCTTACTGCGTTCCCTCAGCGTACCAGGTGCGGAACTCTTCGTAGTTCGGCGTATCCTTGTTCTCGTTGCCGCCGTGGTTGGCCGACGGGTCGATCGGAACGTGAATCACCGTGGGCTTGCCGCTGGCGAAAGCCTTGGTGATGGCGGGACCGAGTTCCTCGGCCTTCTCGACATACATGCCGACGCAGCCCAGGCCTTCGGCGATCTTGTCGAAGCGCACGTCCTTGCTCCAGTGCACGCCCGGCTCGGTGGATTTGCCGTGCCCGAAGGTGCGCTTGTAGACGCCGACCTCGAGGCCCCACTGATGGTCGACGGCGACCACCGTCACGATCGGCAGATTGAGGCGTGCGCACACTTCCAGCTCACCGACGTGGAACAGGAAGGCGGAGTCGCTGGTGGTGAACAGCACCGGACGCTTGCCGCCGTCGGCGATGGAGGCGCCGATCGCGTACGGCAGCCCCGTCCCCAAATGACCGAAGTTCTGGTTCCAGATCACGTCGTGCGGCTTGGATTGCAGATAGGTCCAGGTGAAGATCACCGAGCCGCCGCCGTCGCGCACGTGAATGCCGTTGGGCGGGAACGCCTTGGTCGCTTCGACCACCCAGCTGGCCGTGTGTATCTTGCCGCTGGCGGTGGGCTTGTTCTTGGCTTCGGCGGCGAGATCGGCGAGGCGCTTCTTCTCGGCTTCGACCCAGCGCGGCAGGTCCGCCGCCAGCTTACGTGGGCTGTCCTTGAGGGCCGCGGTGAGCTGCGGCACGACGGTGCGCAGATCGCCGACCAGCGGCACGTCGATCGGACGGTTCACACCGATCGCGGTCGGATCCAGCTCGATGTAGATCCACTTGCGGTTGGCATCACCGGCCTTCCAGTGATGACCCTTCCCGTAGTGCATCGGCTCGCCGATCTCGGTGCCGATGGCGACGACCAGGTCCGATTGCTTGACGATTTCGTTGCCGACCGTGGAGAACAGGTACGGAAAGGTGCGGTCCTCCAGTCCAGGAATGAATGCGGTACCGCCGGAGGTCTGGACCACGGGGCAGCCCATGACGTCGGCCAGCGCCTTGACCTTCTCGCCGCCGCGCGTGCACTGCACGGCGTGGCCGACGAGGAGGATTGGATTCTTCGCCGCTTTGATCAGCTCGGCCGCCTTGGCGACCATATTGGCATCCGCACCCGGCTCGACCAGCCGATAGGCTGACGGCGGCAGCGGCGCCGGCACGTCCAGTTCCGCCTGGATCACGTGCGCAGGATATTCGATGTAGACCGGCCCCGGCGTGCCGGATTGGCAAATGCGCAGCGCGTTGCGGATGATCTCGTCGGTCTGATCCGGATACTCGATGCTGGCACTCCACTTCACCGAGTTCTCGAACAGCGGCCCCTGTTTGATGAACTGAATGCGGCCGCGGCGCACGCGCTGCTCGGTGATGCGCGCACGCTGACCGCCCATGAAGATGATCGGAGAGTTTTCCACGCGCGCGCACATCATGGCGCCGGCCGCATGGGCGATACACGGGCCGAGCGTGGCGATGCACAGCGCCGGTTTGCCAGTCATGCGGGCATGACCTTCAGCCATAAACCCTACCGACAGTTCGTGGTGCGGAGCGACGACGTTCCAGCCCCGCTTCTCCGCGGCGACGAACAGGTGCACGAAGTTGGGATCGGGAATGCCGAACACCGTCTTAATGCCCTCGGCTTCGAACAGTTGCAGGATGCGCTCATAAACTTTAACGGCCATGATCGATTCTCACTCTGATTTCTAACTTCAGTTTCTAAATGTTTCGCGAGGGATTCGCGCGCTCTTCCGGGAAATCGGATACCGCCCCTTGCCTACTTGAGGCGGCGCAGCGCGCCGGTGCCCATGTACCTGGCAAGGTTGCGGTGGAAATTGGTCACCTTCCGCTCCTGATGCGGGTTCGGCAGCGTACCGCGGAAGCCACGCGACTTCATCCCGCGCTGCACGGCTGCCATGTTGGAGAAGTCCTGAGCAAGCACCTTTCCCCACCCCTCCGCAGTCGGATCCGCATAGACCCATTCGGGCTTCGGCTCCTGCCCTTCAGGAAAACGCTCGATGGCGTAGGACTCGAAGATGCACTTGTTCGGATCGTCGCCGTACGGGCGGGCGCGATAGCACAGCGCGAACGTGATTCCCTGCAGGATCGACATATTCGGGAAGATGGCCCAGGCAAGGCCGGCTTTCGCCATTTGCTCCGGGGTAATCGTCGGCCACGCCACGCCGCGCTTCGCATCATCGGCTTTAGCCGACGCAAGCCAGTGCTTGATCACCTCGGGCGCCGGCGTGCCTTCGGGCAGCTCGTCGACCAGCCGCTTCGCCGCGTTGACTAGCGTCTCGGTGGTGCTGGCGTAGTTCACCGTGGTGTAGATCTCGTTCTGCAGCTTATACGTCGAGATGCGCGGATCGCCGCCCTTGCCTGCGCGCGTAA
>CAYVVB010000109.1:0-5892 GCA_964454955.1 uncultured Bradyrhizobium sp.
GGATGATCGAGCAACATCGTCGTCTCCAGGTTGAGTGCTTCAGCAACCTCAGTCTGGCTTCAGACCTGGCTGCTATCCACTCCCCATGGAATCTTCGTCGCTGACGCTCCCAGCAATGACGGCGGTTGAAGGCAATAAAAAGAAGCAAGCAAACGTGCAGCCCGGAATCCCATGTCTAACAGACCCACTCCCGAAGACCGCATTCCCGTCATCGTCGGCGTCGGCGAGATCGTCGACCGGCCGAAGGAGATCACGCAAGGACTCGAGCCGCTCGTGCTGCTGGAGCAGGCGCTGGCGCGCGCCGAGGCCGATGCGGGCGCCAAACTGCTCGGCGAGGTCGGCTCGCTCGACGTCGTTAATTTCCTGAGCTGGCGCTATCGCGATCCGGAAAAGCTGCTGGCGGGCCGCCTCGGCATCACACCAGTCCATTGCTATTACGGGCCGGTCGGCGGCGAAAGCCCGGTCCGCTATATCCATGAGGCGGCGCAGCGCATCGCCCGCGGCGAGTGCAGCGTCGCCGCTATCTGCGGCGCCGAGGCGCAGTCCACGGCTACCAAGGCGGAACGTGCCGGCATAACCCTGCCCTGGACGCCGTTCGCCCATGACGTGCCGGAGCCGAAGCGCGGCGCCGCCTTCCAGAAACCCCTGGCCCTGAAGCTCGGCGTTTTTAGCCCGGTGAGCGTTTATCCGTTCTACGAGGCCGCAACGTCCGCGCATTGGGGCCAGACGCCACGCGAGGCGCTTGCCCAATCCGGCGCGTTGTGGTCGCGTTACTCGGAATCCGCGTCGCGCAATCCGAATGCATGGCTGAAGCGCCATTTCACGCCGGAAGAGATCACGACGGCCTCGCCCGAAAACCGGCTGATCGCCTGGCCCTACACCAAGCTGATGGTCGCCAATCCGACGGTGAACATGGGCGCGGCCGTGCTTCTGACGAGCCTTGCGAGGGCACGCGCGGCCGGCATTCCCGAGCAGCGGCTAATCTATCCGATCGGCGGCGCATCGGCGGAAGAGCCGCGCGACTATCTCATGCGCGACCAGTTCTTCGAGAGCCACCCGCAAAACGCCGTGTTGAACGGGGTGATGGATCTCGCCGGAGGCGATGGCCGCGCCTTCGATGCGATCGAACTCTACAGCTGTTTTCCCTGCGTGCCGAAAATGGCGCGGCGCACGCTCAAGCTCGGCGCCGGCGTGAAACCGACCGTAACCGGCGGGCTCACCTTCTTCGGCGCGCCGCTCAACACCTATATGACGCACGCGGCCTGCGCGATGGTGCGCAGCCTTCGAAACGGCGGCCGGCTTGGCCTGCTCTACGGGCAGGGCGGTTTCGTGACCAAACACCACGCTTTAGTGCTGTCGCGGCAAGTCCCGCAGCAGACGCTTTCACAGGAGACGAGCGTGCAGGCCGAGGCCGACAGGAACAGGCGCGCCGTTCCGGATTTCGTCACGGAGGCGTCGGGCAAGGGCTCGGTCGAAAGCTTCACCGTGCTCTACGGCCGCAACAGCGAGGTCGAGCATGGCGTGGTAATGCTGCGGACGGCGAATGATGCACGCACCCTGGCGCGGGTGCCCGCGCAGGACGGCGCGACGCTGGCGCATCTGACCGACATGAACCGCAGTCCGGTGGGCTCGGTCGGCGACATCACGATGGCGGACGACGGCGTGCCGGAGTGGCGGATCGTGTAGCCTGCTGCCGTTTGCCGTGTCATTCCGGGGCGAGTCGAAGACGCGAACCCGGAATGGCGGCGCCTCTCCTATCCCTTCACATCCTGGCGTTCGGAAACCTTGGCGGGATTGCCTTTGCCTGCCGCGCCGGCAACGCGGACCTGGTCGCCGTCGGCGATGCCGTCGGGCGGCGCGACGATGATGCGATCGGCAGGCGAAAGCCCGGAGCCGATCTCGATTTCACGACCGAGATCACGCGCGATCGTCACCGTCTTGAATTGCACTTTGCCGCCTTCGCCCACCGTCGCCACCCGCAGACCATTCTGATCGAAAATCAGGGCGCTGGAGGGAATATGCAGCGGCACGGCGTCGCGCTGCAGGTTCAGCCGCACGCTGGCGTAGCCGCCCGGCATCAATTCGCCGCTCGCATTGTCGATCCCAAGCTGCATGCGCGTGGTGCCCGAATTGACATCGACCGATTGTGATGACGCTTCGACCGTCGCCGGAAAAGTCCGGTTGGGATATTCCGGCACAGAAACCACGGCGCTGGCGCCGATTTTGATCGCCGGCACGTAGTTCTGGGGAACGTTGACGTAAAGCCTCAGCTTGGAGACGTCCGAAATCACGAACATTGGCAGGCCGCTGCTTCCGCCGGCATTGATCAGGGCGCCCACATCGGTATCGCGCGCGGTAACGACGCCGTCGAACGGCGAGGTGATCTTCTTGTAGCCGGCCAGCACCTCCAGCCGCTCGACATTGGCCTGGCTCGCCTTGACCGCAGCCTGCTTGTTCGAGAGATCTGCGGTGCGCTCATCGATTTCCTGCATCGAAACGAAATTCGATGCGATCAGCGTCTTGCGCCGGTTCAGCGTCGCCTCGGAGAGTTTCGCGCTGGCCTGCTGGCTCGTAAGATCGGCCCGCGCCTGCAAGAGCTGTTGATCGAGATCGGGCGCTTCGATCTCCGCGATCACCTGGCCCGCCTTGACCTTCGCGCCGATATCGGCGCTCCAGCTCTTCAGGTAGCCGCTGACGCGGGCGAAGATGGGAGCGCGGGAATAGGCTTCCAGCCGCCCGGGCAGATCGATGGTGTCCTTCAGCGCCTTGGCGTCCGGCTGCACGACAGCGACAGTCGGAATAGCCTGATCATCGGTCCATTCGCGCAGCTTTACGTCGCTTTCCTCGCGCGCCCGGATGCCGTTGACCACGACGAGAACGGCAGCAGCGCCTGCCAGCACTGCAAAAATGCCCAGCTTGCGGCGGGAAACCGGCGCGGCTTTTTCAGTGGGCATGCAGTGTCTCCGGTGCGGCGGCGTCTTTGGCGCCTAATTTCTTGTGTACCATACTAAATACCACGGGGACAAACATCAGGGTCGCCACGGTGGCGAAAATCAGTCCGCCGATCACGGCCCGGCCGAGCGGCGCGTTCTGCTCGCCGCCCTCGCCCAGACTCAGCGCCATTGGCGTCATGCCGATGATCATGGCGAGCGCCGTCATCAGCACCGGGCGGAAGCGCACGAAGCCCGCTTCGATCGCGGCCGCTACGGGATCACCGAGCTGTTCATAACGCTCGCGGGCAAAGCTGATCACCAGCACGCTGTTGGCCGTGGCAACACCCATGCACATGATGGCGCCCGTCAGCGCCGGAACGGACAGCGTGGTGTGAGAGGTGAAGAGCATCCACACGATGCCGGCAAGCGCGGCAGGCAGCGCCGTAATGATCACGAAGGGATCGGACCATGACTGGAAGTTCACCACGATCAACAGGTAGATCAGCACGACGGCGGCGAGCAGCCCGAACAACAGGCCCGCGAACGCGCTGTTCATGGTCTGCACCTGACCGAGCAGGACCACGGAGGTTCCCTTCGGCACATCCTTGGCGGTATCGGCGATCGCGGCCTTCACGTCGGCGGCGATCGCGCCGAGATCACGTCCCTGCGAGGTCGCGAAAATCTGCACCATCGACTGGATGTCGTACTGCGAAACCACCGCGCTCGATGTCGATCGCTTGATGTTGGCGATGCCGCCGAGGATCGGCGGATTGGCCGTGCTGGCAGCGGTGATCGGCAGGGTTTCCAGCGCGCTCAGAGAGTCGATCTGGAATTGCGGCGTCTGCATCACGATCGAATAGGACACGCCGTTGTCTGGATTGAGATAGTAGGTCGGAGCGACTTGCGAACTGCCGGCGAGATTGACCACCAGGCTGTTGGTGACGTCACGTTCGGTGAGGCCGACATATTGCGCGCGGGTGCGGTCGACGTCGATGTTGAAGGTCGGATTGCTCGGTGACTGCTGGATGCGCGCGTCTGCAATGCCCGGAATGCGGCGGATCCGGCTCAGCAATTTGTTGGCATAAGCGAAATTGGCGTCGATGTTGGCGCCGCGGATCTGCAGGTCGATCGGTGCCGGCGCACCGAAATTCAGGATCTGGCTGACGATATCGGCCGGCAGGAACGCAAACGTCATGCCGGGAAACAGGCGCGGCAGCTGCTCGCGCATCTGGCGGACATACTCGTCCGTCGGGCGGTGCCCCTCCTTCAGCTTGATCTGGATATCGCCGTCCTGCGGGCCGATCACGCCGGTGTTGTTGTAGGTCATGTTGATGCCGGAGATCGGCATGCCGATGTTGTCGGCCAACGTCTCGATCTCGCCCGGCGGGATGATCTTGCGGATCTCCTTCTGCACCTCGGCGAACTGTTTGGCGCTTTCCTCGACGCGCGTGCCGATCTGGGTGCGGACATGCATCAGGATCGAGCCTGCGTCGACCGCTGGAAAGAAGTTCCTGCCCAGATAGGGCACGAGCGCGAATGAGACTGCGACAAAACCCAGAAACCCGATCAGGAAGACGGGCCTGCGATGCATGGCGAGCGTCAGGAGGCCGTGGTAGCCGGCGCGAATGCGTTCGAAACGGGCCTCGAAGCCGCGCTGAAACAACGTAAACGGGTTGCGCGTCGGCGGCTTTTCCCCGTCCTGATGCTCATGCCGGTGCAACAGATATTTCGCCATCGTCGGCACCAGTGTGCGCGAAAGGATGAACGACCAGATCATGGCGAACATCACCGCTTCCGCCATCGGCACGAACAGGAAGCGCGCAACGCCGGTCAGGAAGAACATCGGCACGAACACGATGCAGATGCAGAGCAGCGAGACGAAGGCCGGCGTCACGATCTGGTTCGCACCGTCCATGATCGCGGGCTCGACGTCCTTGCCCTGCTCCAGATGCCAGTTGATGTTCTCGATGGTGACCGTGGCGTCGTCGACAAGAATACCGACCGCAAGCGCCAATCCTCCCAGCGTCATGATGTTGAGGGTTTCGCCGATTGCCGACAGGAAGATGATCGCCCCCAGGACCGAAAGCGGGATCGACACAGCGATGATGATGGTCGAGCGCCAGCTTCCGAGAAACAGCAAAATCATCACGCTGGTCAACAGCGCCGCGATCACGCCTTCAAACGCGACACCGGTCACGGCGCTCCGCACGAATACCGACTGGTCGCCGATGAAGCCGATCTTAAGCGAGTCGGGAAGCGTATCGCGGACGTCGATCACCTTTTGCTTGATCCCGGCGATGATGTCGAGCGTCGAAATGTAGCCCGCCTTCAGCACCATCATCAGCACCGAGCGGTTGCCGTTGACGTGGACGATATTGGTCTGCGGCGGATTGCCATCGCGGACGCTGGCGATGTCGTGCATGTAGACCATCGCGCCATTGACGGCCTTGACCGGGAGGTCGCCGAGTTCCTCGATCTTGAGCGGCGAATTGTTGAGCTGGATGTTGTATTCGAACTCGCCGATCTTCTGGGTGCCGACCGGAGTGATCAGGTTCTGGGCGGCGAGCGCATTGGCGACGTCCTGGCCGGACAGCCCGCGGGCCTGCAGTGCCTGCGAGTTGAGGTCGATCTGCACCTGGCGCTGCTTGCCGCCAAACGGATAGGGAATGGCGGCGCCCGGCACCGTGACCAGGGGCGTGCGCAACTGGTTGATGCCGATATCGGCGAGGTTCTGCTCGGTGAGACCTTCGCCCGACAGCGCCACCTGGATGATCGGCACGGTGGACGCGCTGTAGTTCAGGATCAGGGGCGGCGTCGCGCCCGGCGGCATCTGCTTCAGCAGCGTCTGCGAGATCGCCGTCACCTGCGCATTGGCGATGCGGATGTCGACATTGGGCTGGAAGAATATCTTGGTGATGCTGAGCGTGTTGTAGGAGGTCGCCTCCATGTGCTCGATGTC
>CAYVVB010000110.1:0-23233 GCA_964454955.1 uncultured Bradyrhizobium sp.
GCCGAAAGCCGCGATCATCGACAGCCAGTGGTCGGCCCTCGATCCCTCCATCATGGGGCTCGGCCCTGTACTGTCGGCGACAGCGCTTTTGAAGCGCAACGGGCTGGCGCTGCAGGATATCGAGACCTGGGAGTTGAACGAGGCCTTTGCGACGCAGGTGCTCGGCTGTCTCGCCGCGTGGAACGACGAAAAATTCTGCCGCGAGATTTTAGGCCTCGATGGCGCGGCAGGACAGATCGACCGCGCCAGGCTCAATGTCGATGGCGGCGCGATCAGCCTCGGCCACCCTGTCGGCACCTCGGGCAACCGCATCGTGCTGCATCTCGTCAATGCGATGAAACGGTTGGCCACCCGCCGCGGCATCGCCACTGAATGCATCGGCGGCGGGCAGGGCGGCGCCATGCTGATAGAAATGGTGTGATCATGGAATCGAGAATTCTGAATGTTCTCGAAGATCGCGTGCTCACGCTGGGGCCTGCGCCGGCATCCGGAGCCTACCGGAACTTCAAACTGACGCGCGATGCCGACGGTATCGCCTGGCTGTTGTTCGATCGTGAGGGATCGAGCGCCAACACGCTCTCTGCCGAGGTGATGGAGGAGTTCGATTCCGTGCTGACTGCGCTGGAAAGCGAACGCCCGGCGGGACTGGTCATTCGTTCCGCCAAGAAATCCGGCTTCATTGCCGGCGCCGACGTCAACGAATTCCGAGGCGCCAGCGATCCGGCCGTGGTGGAAGCAGCGATTGCCCGCGCGCACGCCGTGATCGATCGGCTGGAAGCGCTGCGCGTGCCGAGCGTGGCGGTGATCCATGGCTTCTGTCTCGGCGGCGGGCTTGAAGTCGCGCTCGCCTGCCGGTCACGCATTGCGATCGACGATGCGCGTTTCGGTTTTCCCGAGGTGTTGCTCGGCCTGCATCCGGGCCTTGGCGGCACCGCGCGCTTCACGCGCCTCATCGATCCCACACAGGCGATGACGCTGATGCTGACGGGCAAGACCATCGACGCGCGGCGGGCGAAGTCGCTTGGGCTGATCGATGCGGTGACGCAGGAGCGGCATGTCGCCGCTGCGGTGAAGGACGCCGTCTTCGGTCGCCTGAGGAGTGCGCGGCCGGGTCCGTTGGGTACGTTGTTCAATTCCGCGCCCGCGCGTGGCTTTCTCGCCTCGCGAATGCGCAAGGAAGCGGCGGAGGCGGCGCCGCCCGAGCATTACCCGGCGCCTTACGCCCTCCTCGACCTCTGGGAGAAGCACGGCGGCGACAAGGCGGCGATCCTTGCGGCGGAGAAGAGTTCGTTCGCGCGTCTGATGGTGACGCCGACCGCGCAGAACCTGATTCGCGTCTTCTTCCTGCGCGAGCAGATGAAGAAGCTGGCCGGATCCGGGACCAAGATCGGCCATGTGCACGTGATCGGCGCCGGTGCGATGGGCGGCGACATTGCCGCCTGGTGCGCCCGGCAGGGCATGCGGGTGTCGCTCGCCGACATGAAGGGGGAGCCGATCGCCGGTGCGATCAAGCGGGCGAGCGATTTGTTCGGAAAAATCATCCATAAATCCACCGAGGTCCGCGATGCGCTGGATCGCCTCGTACCGGACTTGAATGGCGAGGGCGTCCGCAACGCCGATCTGATCATCGAAGCCGTGCCGGAAAAGCTCGAACTGAAGCAGAAGGTCTATGCCGACATCGAACGGCGGATGAAGCCGGGAGCGATACTTGCAACCAACACCTCCAGCATTCCGCTGCAGGACTTGCGCGCCGGCCTGCAAAAGCCGGAGCGGCTGCTCGGACTGCATTTCTTCAATCCGGTTTCGCGACTGCAGCTCGTCGAGGTCGTCAGCCACGACGGAACGGATGGGGAGCTGCTCAAAGAGGCGCTCGCCTTTGTCGGCGCGATCGACCGCCTGCCGCTGCCGGTCAAGAGTTCGCCGGGTTTTCTCGTCAACCGGGCGCTCACGCCTTACATGCTGGAAGCGATGCTGATGCTGGACGAGGGCATCGGGCCGCTGGTCATCGATGCGGCCGCGGAAAAATTCGGCATGCCGATGGGGCCGATCGAACTTGCCGACCAGGTCGGTCTCGATATCTGCCTCGATGTCGGCGACATGCTGCGCTCGAAATTCGGCGATCTTCTGCCGCAGGCCCCCGCATGGCTGCGCGAAAAGGTCGCCAATGGCGATCTCGGCCGCAAGAGCGGCAAGGGTTTCTATATCTGGAAGGACGGCAAGGCCGACAAGCGGCCGCCTTCGCCCCATGCGCCCCATATAACCGACGAGATGATCGACCGCCTCGTCCTGCCGATGTCGAATGTCTGCGTCGCATCCTTGCGCGAAGGGATCGTGGAGAATGCCGACGTGGTCGATGGCGCCATGATTTTCGGCACCGGTTATGCGCCATTCCGCGGCGGACCGTTGAAATATGCGCGCACGCGCGGTGTGGAGAATGTCGTCTCGGCCTTGCAGGCGCTGGCGCAAAAATTCGGCGCTCGCTTTGAGCCCGATGGCGGCTGGGAGACTTTCAAATGACGGATGCCCAGGTTCAGGACGCGCTTATGGAGACGGCCGAGCCGGGTGGCGATCTGTGTATCCGCACGCTCGCCATGCCTGCCGATACTAACGCCAATGGCGATATTTTCGGCGGCTGGCTTCTGAGCCAGATGGACATCGGTGGCGGCGTCTTTGCCTCCAAGGTCGCAAAATCGCGCACGGTGACGGTTGCGATCGAGGCGATGAATTTCAGGAAGCCGGTCTATGTCGGCGACCTCGTCTCCGTGCATGCGACGCTCGTACGCGTCGGCCGCACGTCACTCACCGTGCATCTCGAGGCCTGGGTGCTGCGGCGGAAGGAGAGCCGCTCGATTCTGGTGACCGATGGCAACTTCACCTATGTGTCGATCGACGATCAGGGCCATCCGCAGACGGTGCAGCGAGATGCGCCGATTGCGACATAGGTGTCGTCGTGATGGCAACGACGTGACGGCTTGAAGATTTTTCGAAGTCGTGGATTGTCGGGCGGTCGGCGTTTATACCGGGAACGAATTCGCCTCGAATCTGTTAGTATGCCCACAATGGGGAACACAGAGCAGCTAATGTCCGATCGCTATGTTATCGAGATCGGATCGGAGCAGGCGGGTATCGTCGTGCGCGATCCGGATGGATATCGCTTTTTCGCAGCGTCCCAGCGCTTCCAATCACTCGAAGGCCGGTTGTTTCGCAACGCACGCGAAGCCGAGCGCGCCGCAGCGCGCCTGCTTGACGCAGCGTGAGAGCGGCGCCCGTCGTTGCGAGCAGCGTGCGGTATGGCGATGCGATCAGAGCCCGACGACGCCCGGGACAATAGCGTGCAGTCCAACGTCTGGTCTTGCCGGTAGCCGCGGTTAACCAATCTGCCTCGTTGACCCCGAGATGGGACCGCCGCTACTTTGAGTAGCATGTCCTGCGAGGTGCCGCCGTGACCGGCCTGACCCATCGGCAATCCGAAATCCTCAACCTTGCCCGTACTTCGGGCCGGGTAATGGTCGAGGACCTGGCGCGCCGATTCGATGTCTCTGCACAGACCATCCGCAAGGATCTGAACGATCTCTGCGAGCAGCGCTCGCTGACGCGCATCCATGGCGGCGCAATCATCGCGTCGGGGGTGGAAAACCTCGCTTACGATGCGCGCCGGTTCGTTGCGGCCGAGGAGAAGAAGGCGATCGGGGCGGCCGCCGCCGCGCTGATCCCCAATGGCTGTTCGCTCTTCATCAATATCGGCACGACCACGGAAGAGGTCGCGAGCGCGCTGAGTTCGCACGAGGACCTCCTGGTCATCACCAACAATCTCAATGTCGCGATGCTGCTCTACCGCCATCCGCGCATCGAGGTGATCGTGGCGGGCGGGGCGGTGCGGCGCGCCGACGGCGCCGTGATCGGCTCGACCGCGACGCAATTGATCGGCCAGTTCAAGGTCGACCATGCCATCATCGGCGCGTCGGCGATTGATGAGGAAGGCGCGCTGCTCGACTTCGATTATCGTGAGGTGCAGGTGGCACAGGCGATCATTGCGAATGCGCGCAGCGTCATGCTGGTCGCCGATTCCACCAAGTTCACGCGCAGCGCGCCGGTGCGCATCGCCCATATCAGCCAGATCCAGACCTTTGTGACCGACCAGGTGCTGCCGGCGGGGCTCGCCAATATCTGCCATTCCCGCGGCATCCAGGTGATCGAGGCGATGCCGAAGCAGCCGGTCGAAAGCGATGAAGCCGGCGCAGGGCCATCGCCGGGCGGCGCTCCGATCCCGCTGCGGCGGGCCTGACCTCCAGGTCCCTCCGTCCTTCCTACGGCCGCGCCTTCGCATCTGTAAGCATATAGTTTTTCGGTTGCTTTCGTTTTGGTCGCCAGTTAGTTAGAAACGAAAGCAAGATCGCCAAGTCGCGTTGGCGAGCGCCCGGGGGAAGCCTCCTTGGACCAGATTTTTGACCTCGCGATCATTGGCGGCGGGATCAATGGCTGCGGCATCGCGCGCGATGCGGCCGGCCGCGGCAACACTGTTTTTCTCTGCGAAATGAACGATCTGGCGAGCGGGACGTCGTCCTGGTCGACCAAGCTCGTGCATGGCGGCTTGCGCTATCTCGAATATTACGAGTTCCGGTTGGTCCGCGAGGCGCTGATCGAGCGTGAAATCCTCTGGCAGATCGCGCCCCACATCATCCGTCCGCTGCGATTCGTGCTGCCGCACCATGCCGGCCTGCGTCCGGCCTGGCTCTTGCGTCTCGGCCTCTTTCTCTATGATCATATCGGTGGCCGCGTACTGCTTCCGCCGACTCGCTCTGTCGATCTGACCCGCGATCCGGTCGGGCGTCCGCTGATCCCCGGCCGCTTCACCCGCGGATTCGAATATTCCGACTGCTTTGTCGATGACGCGCGGCTGGTCGTGCTGTCGGCGCGGGATGCCGCCGATCGCGGCGCCGATATCCGCACCCGCACCCGCGCCGTCGACATCCGCCAGCAGGATGGCATCTGGCAGATCACGGTCGAAAACACCCTGAACGGCGAGCGTACGAAGATCCGTGCCCGTGTGCTCGTCAATGCCGGCGGCCCGTGGGTGGAAGAGGTGCTGGCGTCCGGTGCGGGCGTCAATGCGCGCGCGAAAGTGCGGCTGGTGCAGGGGTCGCATATCGTGGTCAGGAAGCTCTACGAGCACGATCGCGCCTACATTTTCCAAAATGCCGACGGCCGCATCGTCTTCGTCATTCCCTACCAGGATGATTTCAGCCTGATCGGCACCACCGATCGCGATTTCGACGGCGACCCGGGAAAGGTGAAGGCGACGCCGGACGAGATCAAATATCTCTGTGATGCCGTCGGCGAATATCTGGCGAAGCCGGTGAAGCCCGAAGATGTGGTCTGGACCTATGCCGGCGTTCGCCCGCTTTACGATGACGGCGCGAGCGAAGCCAAGGCAGCGACCCGCGACTATGTGTTCGAGCTCGATACGCCGGGCGGCGCGCCGCTGCTCTCAATCTATGGCGGCAAGATCACCACCTACCGGCGGCTCTCGGAGGAGGCGCTGGAGCGGCTGTCGCCTTATCTGCAGAGCTCAAAAGCGCGCGAGGGCTGGACCGCAAAATCGCCGCTGCCTGGCGGCGACATGGACGTCTCGGCGGTGCCGGCCCTCACCGCGGAACTGATGCACAACTATCCTTTCCTCGCCCGGGAGCATGCCAACCGGCTGGCCCACGCCTATGGCACCCGCGCCGCGAGGCTGTTGGGCGACGCCAAGTCCGCGGCCGATCTCGGGGTGTCATTTGGCGCCACGCTGACGGAGAGCGAAGTCAGATACCTGATGGCAGCGGAATGGGCCGTGACCGCTGAAGACATTGTCTGGCGGCGCTCCAAGCTCGGTTTGCGGATGTCGCCTGCGGAAATCGCCGCCCTCGATGACTGGATTGCCGCGCGCGGTACGCCCCGGACCACACCCTTGTCGGCGGGAGGGCGGTCATGAGCGACGCGCATTGAACGCGGCGGTAGCGCAGCGAACGAGTCTTTGTAGTCGACTGTCATGCCCTACAGTCGGGCGGCGCTCTGCGCCGGCCGCGTTCGCGGACGATAACAGCGGAGCAGATAGCGGCGGCGCTTTCTCGCCTCCGCCATCTGCCCCAATGTTGCGGCAGACTACGCCGGTTCCGCAGTGAGTGTCGGATAGTCGGTGTAGCCCTTGGCTCCGCCGCCGTAGAATGTCGTCTTGTCCCATTCGTTCAGCGGTGCGCCGCGCTTCAAGCGCTCGACCAGGTCGGGGTTGGAGATGAACGCCTTGCCGAACGCGATCAAGTCGGCGCTGCCGGCCGCGAGCACTTTGGTCGCCAGCTCGAAGTCATAGCCGTTGTTGGCCATGTAGGCGCCGGCAAAACGCTTGCGCAGCGAGCCGTAGTCGAACGGCGCGATGTCGCGCGGGCCGCCGGTTGCCCCTTCGATGACGTGAATGTAGACCAGCTTCAGCGCGTTGAGCTGATCCACGATGTAGTCGAACAGCGGCTGCGGATTGGAATCGGAAATGTCATTGGCGGGCGTGACCGGCGAGATGCGGATGCCGGTGCGTTCGGCACCGATCTCCGCAGCAACTTCCTTTGATACTTCCAGCATCAGCCGCGCGCGGTTCTCGATTGTGCCACCATAGGCGTCGGTGCGCTTGTTGGCGCCGTCCTTGGCGAACTGGTCGAGCAAATAGCCGTTCGCGCCGTGAATCTCGACGCCGTCGAAGCCGGCTTCAATGGCATTGGCCGTGGCGCGCCGGAAGTCATCGATGATGCCAGGAATTTCCGCAAGCTCGAGCGCGCGCGGCTCGGACACATCGGTAAAGTTGCCGTTGACGAAGGTCTTGGTCTTGGCGCGGACCGCCGATGGCGCGACCGGCTTGCCGCCGCCCGGCTGCAACGACGTGTGCGAGACGCGGCCGACGTGCCAGAGCTGGATGAAGATGCGCCCGCCGCGCTCATGCACGCGGTCGGTGATCTTGCGCCAGCCCGCCACCTGTTCCTTCGAGTAGATGCCGGGCGTGTCCTGATAGCCCTGGCCCTGCTGGGAAACCTGGCTCGCTTCGGTGATCAGGAGTCCGGCGGAGGCACGCTGGCCATAGTAATCGACTGCGAGAGCGCCCGGCACCATTCCCGGCGGCACCGCGCGGTTGCGGGTCAAGGGTGCCATCACCAGGCGGTTGGGCAGCGTGATCGGGCCAAGCCTGAACGGCTCAAACAATTTGGTCGGCGTGCTCATATGGGTTTCCGGAGTGGTTTGCAGGTCAAAGACAATTGGGCATTGCAGCAACCCGTGCAAGCTGCAAGCCATTCGCTATGCGCAGACGAGCCGCGCGGGCGACCGGCGAGCAGAATTCATACGGACTTTAAACTCGCCTGCAGCGAGTGTTCTGCGAAGCGGGAGTTTTTAGAAGCTTTCTTCTCCTGCAATGACATGCGTCAATGTGGAAAGAAAATCGGCATCTGCAGCTTAACGCGAAACAGGCAGCGCAGCCGCGGCAGGCTGCACGCGCGCCGTGCCGCGCATCCGCGCCAGGAGCTCCGCCGTCGGCCAGGAGTCCGCGGGCAGGCCGTATTTGATCTGCATCGCCTTCACTGCGGTGCGGCTTTGCTGGCCGAGCACGCCGTCGACCTTGCCGACGTCGAAACCTGCGCGCACCAGCATCTGCTGCAATTCCTTGATCTGGTTGAACGGCAGTTGCGCAACCGGCGCCGCCGGCCTCCGCATCGGCGGAGCGCCGGCGATGCGCGCTGCGAGATAGCCGGCGGTGGTCGAATAGATCAGCGAGTTATTCCACTCCGTGTAGGCGGCGAAATTCGCATAAGCCAGAAAGGCTGGACCCGTCCGCCCCATCGGCAACAGCACCGAGGCCGGCAGATTGTCATTGGGCAGCGACCGGCCGTCCAGATAGCTCACCCCCAATTGTTGCCATTTCGAGCGTGGCTGTTGAATTGTCAGGTCGGCCTGGTCCCAGGGAAAATCGGCCGGCAGGTGCACTTCCTCGAGCCACGGCTCACCGCGTCGCCATTTCAGGCCGTTGGCAATGTAATTCGCGGTCGATCCGATCACGTCGGGCGCGCTGCGCAGCAGGTTGCGGCGGCCGTCGCCGTCATAATCGACGGCGTAGGTGAAATAATGCGTCGGCAGAAACTGCGTCTGGCCGAGTTCGCCCGCCCAGGAGCCGACCATTTCGTTCGCCGTGAGGTCCCCGCGATCGATGATCTTCAGCGCCGCGATGGTCTCGTTCTGAAAGCGCTCCGAGCGACGGCAGTCATAGGCAAGTGACACCAGCGAGGGCAGCACCGGCAAATTGCCCATGTTGGCGCCAAAGTCGCTCTCCAGCCCCCAGAACGCCGCGATCACAGCCGGCGGCACGCCATACTCCTTTTCAGCGCGGGCAAATGCGGCGGCGTAGGTCTTGATGCGGGCCTGGCCCTGCTGCATGCGGTAGGTTGCGGCCATGCGGCCGGCAAATTCGGTAAAGAGCTGTCCGAACACGCGCTGGCCGCGGTCTCGGTTGACGATGCCCTGACTATAGACGAGATAGGGCGCGGCCTCGTCGATCGCGCTCTGCGAGACGCCCTCGGCCAGCGCCCGTTGCTTCAATTCGCCAAGGAATTTTTCGAAGCTCGCGCCGTTGTGGCAGGAGGCGGCGTGCGGCGAGGCGGCCGGCGCGGGGCGCGGTTGCGCCGCTGCGGCGGGCCTGACCGGCGAGGGAAACAATTGCTGCGCCGACGACGGCTGCAAGAGCGCCAAAAGTCCCGCAATCGTTGCGATCGCAGTCCGAACTCCGAATGAAGGGATATGCATCGACATCGCCGGCACCTGCCCAAACCTCGATTCTTTCCCGAATAGCCGAAACATCAGAAAAAAGAAATCTTTCCGGCTTGTGCCAGACTGGCCCGCGCATAGGCGTGGCATTTTGCAGGGCGTCTGGTCGGAGCCCTGCGGCAGCGACAACTTTCTGTTTGTCCTTGTTCTAATGTTAACCACCCCGCCACGCTGCGTCCGCCGTCCACAGTTTCGCCTTCTAGTGGCATGAAACGGCCGCCCTCTTTGGGGCAATGTGACGCGATGTGCAGGGATGGCAAATACACCGCTTGGTTTCGGACGCCGCGTGGCGAAGGCACAGGGATCGTGCATCTCGTCGATGGCAAAATCTCGGGCGGCGACTGTTTCTTCAGCTATGGCGGTTCGTACGAAGTGGATAACGACCGCTTTACTGCGACGCTGACGACGCGGCGCTGCGCCGACGGCCCGACCACGCTGTTCGGTGTTGACGAAGTCGAGGTGAAGCTGACGGGCGCCGTCAACGGCACGATCGCTTGCTGCTCGGGGACATCGGAACAGGCGCCGGGCGTGCATTTCGAGGCAACGCTCTTCCTCGGCGAGGATCAGCCGCCCCGGCCGGCGCCACAGCGCCCATTGTCGACGTTCAAGACAATCAGGCTGCCGAATCGAATCGGCGAGCGCCGCACGCGAAATCCCCTCTTTACAGGACCGTCGCGCTGATGGCGGGTCGCCGGCCTATGCTTTCGCCCATTCGCCGACCACGCGGTGCAAATCCGAAAGATGCTCGCGAATCTGGTCGAGCGCGAAGGCAAGCGCGAACAGGCGCTCCACCGTTTCGCCCGACATGTCGCGCGTCAGCCCCTCGCGTCGTACCGCGCCGAAGACGTCCGCGTAGGCCTTGAAGGCGGTATCGACCGCGTCGAGCGGCGGGGCTGGCCGAAGTTCGCGCAGCGCTGCACCGCTCGCTCGCAGGAAATCGGTGGTCGCCTCCGCGATCGGCTGCGTCGTCGGCGACAAGCGCCGTACGACCTCCGCGGGTAACTCGCAGCCGGCAGCGCGTCCGAGAATGACGATGTCGTGGCGCAGCCGCAACAGCGTCCGCAGCAGCGGACCGGTGTCCGGCGCCGAGGTGAGGCGGGCGGCCCGCTCATGCTCGGCCTCCGCGCCGATGGCGTACAGCCTCGCAAGCGCGGTGCCGATGCTGTCCTGGATGCGGCGCAGGCGCTGCGCGTCGGGCGCGCGGGTCACCTCCCTGAGCAGTTCGGCGAGTGCGTTCGCGATCAGGCTGAGCATATCGGCGGCCGCATCGGTCGTGAGCTCATGGCCGCGCGAGGGCCAAACCAGCACCGAGACCAGAAAGCCGATTGCCCCGCCCACCACGACTTCGAGCACGCGGTCGAGCGCCGAAACCGCGGGGCTGACGTGCTGCATGGACGGGACCAGCAGCACGATTACGGCGGTGACCGGCAGCACATTGAAATTGGCCCTGAAGGAGGCGATCAGCGCGAGCGGCGCCACCGCAAGTGCAAGCACCCCGAGCAGTGCCCATTCATTGGTATGCGGAATCAGGATGGCGAGCGCGCCGCCATAGCCGACGCCGATGAAAGTTCCCAGCAGATAGTCCGTCGCCACCTTCAGCGAACGGCCGAGGCTCATCTGGGTGACGATCAGCGAAGTCAGCACCGCCCACAGCGGCAGCCTCAAGTGCAGCGCCTGCGCGAGCGCGTACGCCCCCAGCGCGCCGAGCGTGACGCGCAAGGCCAGGATAAGCTGCAGTCGGTGGCGACGGGTCAGCGCGCGGCCGTGCCTGAAAAATTTCGTAAAGCGCTTCGAATGAGGCGTCATCGACCGGCGTCTCTTGTTGCACGAGCCGAATCGATTTAACCCGTCGCTTGCGGAAAGACAATTTGCAAGGCGGCCGTTCCCGCCTGCTACCGCGCGACGTTGGCCTTCGACACCACAACCTCACTGATCACGCCGTCGCGGGCGAAGGGACGCATGCGCTGTTCGACATCCCGCAGCATCGCGTCCACCTTGTCGCCGAGCACCGCCGGCGAGGAGGTCGAAAAGGTCAGCATGCGCTGCGCGAGGTCGTGCGCGCTGAGCCCGTGGTTGCTCTCGACAGTGATCGTCTCCGCGAGGTGAAATCTTGTGCCGGCAAGCACGGCCGCAAGATCCTGGCGGTATCGTTCGCCGCCGCCTGCCGGTGACCAGATGCGCCTCGCTTCATTGTATTCGTCGAGCCAGGGATTGCGGGCATCGGCGGCGGACCGCGCCGAGCAGACCAAGATCACGCCGCGTGGTGATACAAGCCGTTCGAACAGCGCGGCAACGGCGTCGCGATCCATCCAGTGCAGCGCGCGGCCGATCGTGACGACGTCGAACGTGCCGATCTCGTGCGGAAGCCGCTCGGCTGTGCCGTCGATCAGGGTGAGGTTTTGTCCCGCGCGTGCGGCTGCAGTTCTGGCTGCCTCGAGCATGGCCGGCTCGGGATCGACGCCGACGACGCGGCCGACGTAAGGCGCAAAGCCGAGCGCGAGCAGCCCGGGTCCGGTGCCGAGATCGATCAGCGCATGCTGCTTCGACAGATGGAGTCTCTCGGCCACGGCGCGGAAGAACGCGGGCGGATAAGGGGGACGGAATTGTTCGTAAAGCGGAGCGGTGGTGGCGAAGCGGCCCATGTGCGCTGAACTATCGCGATGCGAAAGCCGTGACCAGCTTTGCCGGATCACGTTTCTCCCACGCGCCGATCACAGCATCGTGCGGTTTGCGGCGGCGGTCTTGGTTGGTCCGGGCGCTTTCGTTCAAATGCCCGGCAGTTTGAAAATCGAAACGGTGCCGCCCCCGGCGTGGATCGACGCCGCCGCATGGCGTAGCATCGGCGCGCAGGGGTACGGAAAATGACGGCCCCCGATGATGCAGCCGGAAGGAGGATCCCATGTACGCCGCCATCCGCCAGGCAAAGGCAAAGACGGGGAGCGCCGAGGAACTGGCAGCCCGGATCAAGGAAGGCGCGATTCCGATCATCAGCGATGTCGAAGGCTTCAGGGCCTATTACGTGGTCTATGCCGGCGACGACACGGTGACCGCGATCAGCATCTTCGACAAGTACGAACAGGCGGAGGAGGCGAACCGGCGTGCGCTGGATTGGGGCGAGCAAAATCTGGCGCCACTGCTGGTCGGGCCTGCCACGGCCGTCGCCGGTCCGGTCATCGTGCACACGCTGGCGTGAGGGGATGCTTTTCCCACGCCGTCCGGGTAAGCGAACCACCGGGTCGCGCGAACGCGCGCCCGATTCGCCGGGACGACATCGGAGAGACTTCGCTCACAGCTCCCGTGCATTGGAAAACACAAACGAACTGATCCGCCGGGTGTTTTCGTCCAGAATGAGCGTGCGCGTAATCGGCGGTTCGGCGCGCTGGCCGCAGTTTTCGCGCTCGCAGAGGCGGCAATTGACGCCGATCGGCGTTCCTTCCGTCTTCTCCAGATCCATGCCTGCGGCGTAGACGAGTTTGGACGCGTGACGGATTTCACAGCCCAACCCGATCGCAAAGCGCGGTTGCGGCAAGGGATGCGGCGCGACGGGACGGCGCACCATCTGCGCGATCGAGAAATAGCGCGTGCCGTCGGGCAGTTCGATCACCTGTTTCAAGAGACGATCCGGCGTGTCGAAGGTCGAGTGCACGTTCCAGAGCGGACAAGTGCCGCCGAACTTCGAGAACGGAAATGTGCCGGACGAAAACCGCTTCGACACATTGCCGGCGTTATCGACGCGGAGCAAGAAGAAGGGAATGCCGCGCGCGTTCGGCCGCTGCAACGTGGTCAGCCTGTGGCAGACCTGTTCGAATCCGGCATTGAAGCGCTGGGCCAGCACGTGGATGTCATAGTTCAGCGCTTCCGCCGCAGAGAGAAACGCCTGGTAGGGCATCATCACCGCAGCGGCGAAATAGTTCGCAAGTGTGATGCGATAGAGCCTGCGCGGCGCATCATCGAGCGCGCCGGCCCGGCCGATGATGCTTTCGAGGTGAACCGCGCATTCGGCAAGTCCGATCTGAAACGCGAGCTGGAAGGTGCGGCCGGAACCGTCGACAAGCTCGGAGATCAAAAGCTGTCTGCGATGCCGGTCGAAGCGGCGCAGCGTTTCGCGCATGACATCGACCGGCATGATGCGGCTGACGATCGAGTGCTTTTCGCGCAGCCGCGCCGCCAGTGCCGCATAGAGCCCCTCGGCGGGTACGTTCAATTCATCCCGCAGGTTCTCCGCCGCCTGTTCGAGTTCGGCAAAATAGTTGCGGTTGGCCTCGATCAGCTCGCGCACGCGCTCGACCGGGTTGGCTTCGAAGCGGCTGCCCACGTCGCGGTCGGCCATTTGCGCCGCCACCAACGTCTCGCCGCGTCGCGCCTCGGTATAGCCGGCGTAAAGCCGCTGCAGGGCATGGGTGACGCCGGGACAAAGCTCGGCGAGATCACGCAACTCCTGCTTGGGCAGGTCGATCTGCCGGAACAGGGGATCTGAAAAGATCTCGTTCAGTTCCGCAAAGAAACGGTCCTCGTCGGCGGTGGCCAGGTCGCGCAGGTCGAGGTCATAGGTTTCCGCGAGCCGCAGCAGGATCTGGGCGGTCACCGGGCGCTGGTTGCGCTCGATCAGGTTGATGTAGCTCGGCGAGATACCGAGCCCTTCCGCGATCTGCGTCTGCGACAGGCCGAGTTGCTGCCGGACCCGCCGGAAGCGCGGGCCGACAAACAGCTTTTTTCGAGTATCACCCGGCATGGCAGCCTCGTTGACCTAATTTGTGACAAAATTTACAAAATGACTTTTTACAGTGAGGTGTATGTTACATCGCATCACCAATCGAGATCAAGGGAACTATACTTATCGCTGATATTCGCGTTTAGGTCATGCCATGCATTTCGCATTGCACTGTCAAAAATGTCGAACCAGTGCCGAGCGCTGTCGTTGAAAGGATCACGCATATGAACTACCAGCCACGTGGGATCAGCGATCGGACCCTCCAGGGCCCGGCCTCGTATCAGAGCGAGATCGAGACGGCCCAGGCGCTCCTCGATGCCAAGCCGACCTGGAGCGGGGTGACGGCCGAGGCCGTCGCGCGCATGCGCCTGCAGAACCGCTTCAGGACCGGTTTGGACATCGCCCGCTACACCGCGGCGCTGATGCGGGCCGACATGGCCGCCTATGACGGCGACCCCACCAAGTACACCCAGTCGCTCGGCTGCTGGCATGGCTTCATCGCCCAGCAGAAGCTGATATCGGTCAAGAAGCATTTCGGTACGACCGATCGCCGCTACCTGTACCTGTCCGGCTGGATGATCGCGGCGCTTCGTTCCGAGTTCGGACCGCTGCCCGACCAGTCGATGCACGAGAAGACCTCGGTGCCTGCCCTGATCGAGGAGCTCTACACCTTCCTGCGTCAGGCGGATTCCCGCGAGCTGAACGATATCTTCCGCGCCCTCGATGCCGCCCGCAAGGACGGCGACAAGGCGAAGGAGAAGGCGCTGATCGAGAAGATCGACAACTTCCAGACCCACGTCGTGCCCGTCATCGCCGATATCGACGCCGGCTTCGGCAACGCGGAGGCGACCTATCTGCTCGCCAAGAAGATGATCGAAGCGGGCGCCTGCGCCCTGCAGATCGAAAATCAGGTCTCGGACGAGAAGCAATGCGGACACCAGGACGGTAAGGTCACCGTGCCGCATGAGGTGTTCCTGGCAAAGATCCGGGCCTGCCGTCACGCGTTCCTCGAACTGGGCGTCGAAGACGGCATCATCGTGACCCGCACAGACTCACTTGGCGCAGGCCTCACGCAACAGATCGCTGTGAGCCGCAAGCCCGGTGACCTCGGCGACCAGTACAACAGTTTCCTGGATTGCGAGGAAGTGACGGCTGCGAACGCCCGGAACGGCGATGTCATCATCAACCAGAACGGCAAGATGATGCGTCCCAGGCGCCTGTCCAGCAATCTCTACCAGTTCCGCCCGGGCACCGGCGAAGATCGCTGCGTGCTGGACTGCATCACCTCGCTGCAGAACGGCGCCGATCTGCTGTGGATCGAAACCGAGAAGCCGCATATCGAGCAGATCGCCAAGATGGTCGATCGGATCCGCAAGGTGGTCCCGAACGCGAAGCTGGCCTACAACAACTCGCCATCCTTCAACTGGACGCTCAACTTCCGTTGGCAGGTCTACGACGCGATGAAGGAAGCCGGCAAGGACGTCAGTAGGTACAATCGTGCCGAACTGATGAAGGCTGAATATGACGAAACGCCGCTGGCCAAGGAAGCCGACGAGCGCATCCGCACCTTCCAGGCCGATTCAGCAAAGCGCGCCGGCATCTTCCACCATCTGATCACGTTGCCGACCTATCATACGGCGGCTCTCTCCACCGACAATCTGGCGAGGGAATATTTCGGCGAGCAGGGTATGCTCGGCTATGTGAAGAACGTCCAGCGCGCCGAGATCCGGCAGGGCATCGCCTGCGTCAAGCACCAGAACATGGCCGGCTCCGACATCGGCGACGATCACAAGCAATATTTCGCCGGTGATGCCGCTCTGAAGGCGGGCGGCGTCCACAATACGATGAACCAGTTCGGCTAACGGTGGAATAAGGAGACTGACCATGACCAAAGGCAGCAACTTCTGGGTGATTGGCGGTGAGTTCGGTTCGATGAACTTCCACAAGCTCGTGGAAGGCTCGGCCCAGGTCAAAGGCCCCTTCAAGACCCGCAAGGAGGCTGAGGACTGCTGGCGCGAGGTGTCGGAAGAGCACCGCTACAAGGCCGGCGTGCGCTTCTCCATCGTCGAGGAGCCAAACCGCAGCGCCGCGTAAGCTACTTTTGAGTGCCCAAGGCAGGCGGCCTCATCCGGATGTCCGGGTGAGGCCGTTTGGGTTTGATCCACCGAAGAGGTAAGTCGTTGAGAGTAAAGGTGCTTTGCGCCGCCTGGAGTTGCTGATAGGTTGACGCGGTCAAAAACCACGTCAAGGCCCCGTCAGATGTCAGAGGCGCAAAATACGCAAAGCACAGGCGCACCACGGCCAACCAGTTTGCGCGATGCCCTTCGCAAGGCTCGGATCGAGGCCGCCGACCGCACCGGAGTCGTGGTCGACCTGCGCGACGCGGAAGTGGCGCGGCTCGAGATTCTCAACGAGGCGCTCGACCCCTTGTTCGCTCAGGTGCCGGAACGGATCGATCTGTTCGATCGCGGCATCAGCCAGGGCGAGACGCCGAGGCTCTGGATCGACGTGGTGGCCCACATTGTGATGGGGCGCGACAAGCGCATCTACCGCTTTGTGCAGGACACCCGCTTCGGCCGCATCGTGCTCGCGGAATCGCATGATGTGCCTGCAATCGTGAACGCAGTCGGCGATTACGTCGCCCGGCGCATGGTCGAACGCGAACGCGCACTAGCCGCGACGCCGGCGCCAGCCCCGGTCAAGGCGGAGAAGCGCAGGCGCAGCCGCTTCTGGTCGTTCGCGCTGGGCTTCGTGCTCGGTGCGCTCGCGCTGTTTGGGCTTGCGCTGTTTGCCTCGCTTTGAGGCTTGTGAGACGTCGAAGCGGCTCACAGCAGCCGCGCGCGATTGAGCTCGGTGACGCGCAATTTCTCGTCCATGCCCCGCACGCTTTGCTCGCAGCGCCAGGCATTGCCCTCGCGCGAAATCGAGAAAAGATTGTAGGCGGCGGCGGGATGGTGACCGTGGGCGAGGGCTGAGGCCGACGGCACGCCGATGGCGGGAATCTTGCCGTCCGGCCCGTCGATCCAGATCGTGGAATGGACGTGGTCATGGCCGTGCAGGATCAACTCCACGCCGTGGTTTCGCAAAATGGCGAGCAGGTCGGCGGCATCGGTCAGGCGCTTGATGTGCGAATCCGAACGCAGGGGATGATGGACCAGCAGCACGCGAAACAAAGGCTCGCCGGTCAATCGCCCGAGCAGGCCTTTCAGCGCGTCGAGTTGGGCCGGGCCGAGCGTGCCGGTCGCGAAGAACGGCGGCGTCGGCAACGCCGATGACAGGCCGATCAGCGCGAGTGGACCGCGCCGGCGCAGGAAGGGAAAATTCGGGTCGTTGGCGGCATCGTCGCCGCGCAGGTGATCCGCAAAGGCTTCGACGAAGCGATGGCCGGTCTCGCGCACATAGGCGTCGTGATTGCCCGGAATGGCGGTGACAAGCTCCGGCGAGCCGATGCCCCGCAGCCAAGCGGCCGCGGGTGCGAACTCGGCCTCCAGCGCAAGATTGACGAAGTCGCCCGTCACCGCGGTGTGGTCGGGCGCCTGCGCCTTGAGGTCCGCCACCAGTGCGTCGAGCACCTCCCGGCGATGATATTTGTGACGATTACGCGTCCAGTTGAGATAGCCGAGGACCCGTTTGCCCATCAGTTCGGAAAAGCGCGGCACAGGTAGCGGCGGCAGATGCGGGTCGGAAAGGTGGGCAAGAGTAAATGCTGCCATCATCCGCCCTCCGGCCGCGCTTGAACGAGTGGTTGCATGGTCACCGCATTAAATCCTCTCGGATGCCCATCTATTCGCAACTGGAAGCTCCCCGTGCAATAACAAACGGCGCTATCGAGGGATGCTATCGAGAGATGGTGATGATGGCCGAGATGCAGGGACTGCGAAGGCAGATGGAGCCGCTGTTGCGGCGGCTTTTTCATTTCTACTGGCGTTTCGCCCGCGGCATGACGCTGGGAGTACGTGCCGTGGTGCTGGACGACGAGGGGCGCGTCTTTCTGGTCCTGCACAGCTATGTCTCGGGCTGGCATCTGCCCGGCGGCGGAGTTGAGGTCGGCGAGAGCTTCGCCGACGCTCTGAAGCGCGAACTGATGGAGGAGGGGCGGATCGAGCTTGCGGCCCCGCCGGTGCTGCACGGCCTGTTTTTCAACGGCCATGTGTCGCGGCGCGATCATGTTGCGGTCTATGTGGTCAGGCATTTCAGCCAGGACCGCTGTCCGGAGCCCAACCGCGAGATCGTGGCCTGCGGTTTCTTCGCTCCCGACGCCCTGCCGGAAGGAACCACGGAAGGCACCCGGCTGCGGATCGCGGAAGTGCTGGAGGGGAAACCGCCCCGTGCTACGTGGCGATGACGGCAACCTGTAGCGAAATTCGAGGCCGGGATGCCGTTTACGGCGTGGCAAGATGTGCGCGTTATAAAGTCTGTTGTTTGCGTCGTTTTTGAACGGCTGGTCGGGCAGGCGGCGAATCCCTGATCACAAATGCGCGGCGGTGCGAACAGGCTCCTTTCCACGCACGGGCGCTTTTTTCCAATGACACCATTGTCGACGAGGATTGCGGTCCTGGTGCCGTGCTTCAACGAGGAGGCTGCCATCGCGCGAGTGGTCGGAGATTTCCGCAACGCGCTGCCGTCGGCGGACATCTACGTCTACGACAACAATTCGCGCGATCGCACGATCTCGGTCGCCCGTGAGGCCGGCGCCGAGGTGCGCACCGAACGGCGGCAGGGCAAGGGCCACGTGGTCCGGCGCATGTTCGCCGACATCGATGCCGACATCTATGTGCTGGTGGACGGGGATGCGACCTACGACGCGCCGAGCGCACCAGGGATGATCGAGCGGCTGGTGAGCGATCATCTCGACATGGTGGTCGGCCTGCGCATCGACCAGGCCGACGCCGCCTACCGCAGAGGTCACCGGACCGGCAACCGGATGCTGACCGGCTTCCTGTCCTCCGTGTTCGGTCAGGCCTTCAAGGACATTCTGTCCGGCTACCGGGTGTTCTCGCGCCGCTTCGTCAAATCCTTTCCGGTGCTCTCGGACGGCTTCGAGATCGAAACCGAACTGACGGTGCACGCCCTCGAACTGGCGCTGCCGGCCGCCGAAGTCGAGACGCCCTATTATGCGCGCCCGGAAGGGTCGTTCAGCAAGCTCAACACCTGGCGCGACGGTTTGCGGATTCTCGGCACCATCCTCAAGCTCTATCGCTCGGAAAAGCCGCTGCGCTTCTTCGGGGCGATCGGCATCTTCCTGGCGCTGGTATCGGTTGGGCTCGCGATCCCGATCTTTTTCACCTATTTCGAGGAAGGCGTAGTCCCGCGCCTGCCCACCGCGGTGCTCTCGACCGGCTTGATGATCGTGGCGATTCTTTCGGTGTCGTCCGGGCTCGTGCTCGACACCGTGACGCGCGGCCGGCGCGAGATGAAGCTTCTCGCCTATCTGTCGCAACCGCCCCGTTAAGAAGTCCTGAGACGTTTTCACCGTCGTGATGTCGGGACAATGGACCGCGGCTGCGTCGGATGCTAAGGCGCGTTCACATGAATGATCTGTCCATCACCATAGCTCCGGAAAGCCCCAAGGACGCCCAGGCGATCGAACGCCTGCACGAACGCACGTTCGGGCCTGGCCGCTTCGTGCTCAGCGCCTACCGGCTGCGCGAGCATGTCGATCACCTGCTCGAGCTTTCCTTCACCGCACGCATCGGCACGCTTCTGGTCGGATCGGTGCGCCAGCTGCCGGTTTGCATCGGCGATACCAAGGCCCTGCTGCTCGGGCCGCTGACGGTCGAGCCGCCGTTCCGCGGCCGCGGGGTGGGGCGGGCATTGCTTGAACGCGCCCTGAGCGAGGCGAAAGCGAAAGGCCATCGCCTGATCCTCCTGGTCGGCGATGAGGCCTATTACAGCCGCGCTGGATTCAAGAGGATCGAAAAGGGCAGGGTGACGATGCCGGGACCGGTCGATCCCAATCGCCTCCTGCTGGCCGAACTGGCTGAGAGAGCCTTCGAGGGGGTCTCCGGCGCGGTCCGCCCGGACTGGGATCTGGCAAAGGACCCGACGAAATAACCCGCGCCGGTTCTTTCAAGAAACCGAAGCGCGACGGTTAGTCAACCCGATTCCATCGCGATCTAGCGTCCCTCGCGCAGCCAGGTGGCGGCAAACGCGCCGAGCAGGAGCAGCAGCCCGACCAGCCCGGCAAAGATCGGCAGCACCCCGACTCCCTTGACGACGCTGGCATCGCGCATCCGCACGCCCATCCAGCCGTCACCGTGGAACACACTGGAGCCATGCACGCCCACGATCCGGGGCAGATCGATATTTGAGCCGTCAGCGACGCGCCTGGCGTCGCCGCCGGTCGCCTGCGCCAGCGGCTTGAGCATATCGGTCGTCGAGGTGACTTCCGAAAATTCCTTCGGATTGGTCGGGCCGACATTGATCAGTGCCTTCAGCGTGCCGTCGGTGGCCTGCCACAACCCGAGTTCGTTCGCTGGAACGCTTGCGCGCCACTGGCCGGGATCGCCTTGGCTCAGCGTCAATTCCTTGGTGACGCCGGAGGGCGAGGTTACCGTGACCGGAGTGACGCTGTCGGCCATCGTCTGGCGGGTCACTTCCAGGTCGTGGCCATGCACGCCCAGCCGCAGTGCCTCCTCGTCGAGATCCGGCTGTTTCATCAGCCAATGCGACATCCGCCGCAACAGGTCGAGATGCGGACCGCCGCCCTCATAGCCGCGCGCCCACAGCCAGATGTGGTCCGTCAACAGCAGCGCGACGCGTCCTTCGCCGAAGCGCGACAACAGCAAGAGCGGCTCGCCATCGGCGCCGGTCATTACTGGCGGGGTGATCGCGTTGCGCGTATCGACCGTACGGAAGAAACGGCTCCAGTGCGGCGGCTCGCTTGCCGAGCCTTCCAGGCCCCGCGTCACCGGGTGGCGCTTTCCGGCATCGGTCAGATGCGCGTAGAACGGCTTCTCGGTGACGCCTACGGGCTCTGCCGGCAGAACCGAATCCAGCGGTGTGCGCCAGATGCTGGTGCTGGAGGCATAGTCGGGTCCCGCCGACACCAGCACCGCGCCGCCCGAACGGACATAGCGCGCAATATTCTCGAAATAGGCGACAGGCAGCACGCCCTGACGGGCATAGCGGTCGAAAATGATCAGCTGGAATTCGTTGATCTTCTGCTGGAACAATTCACGGGTCGGAAACGCGATCAGCGACAGTTCGTTGATCGGCGTGCCGTCCTGCTTCTCGGGCGGACGCAGAATCGTGAAATGCACGAGGTCGACGCTGGCATCCGACTTCAGGAGGTTGCGCCAGGTGCGCTCGCCGGAATGCGGCTCGCCGGAGACCAGCAGCACCCGCAATTTGTCGCGCACGCCGTCGATCGCCACCACCGCACGGTTGTTGACCTGCGTCAGTTCGTTGTCGAGCGGCGAAGCCTCGATCTCGACGATGTTCGGCCCCTCGTGCTTGATGTCGATATCGACGCTGGAACTCTGGCCGCTCTGCAATGTCCGCTCGCTGATCACCTCGCCGTCGCGCCGGATCGTGACCTTCGCGCGCTCGCCGGAAACGCCCTGGTCATCGAGTCGGAAATTGATGGTTTGGGTCTGGCCCACGATGCCGAAGCGGGGCGCTGCGGTCACTGCGATGCGGCGGTCGCGCTCGTTCTTCGCCCCGGTGACCAGGGCATGGACTGGCGCCTGGAAGCCGAGCGCGCCGGCATTGGCGGGTATGTCGTGCACCCTGCCGTCGGTGATCATGAAGGCGCCGGCGACGCGATCGACCGGAACGTCGGACAGGGCCGATGACAGCGCGCCGAACAAATGGGTCCCGTCGGTTTCGCCGTCGGCCTGGCCGGCCTCGACCACCCGCACGTCGAGGCCCTTGATCTTCTTCAGGTTGTCGACGAGTTCGGTGCGAACCTGCTCGGTCTGCTTGGTGCGGTCGCCGAAATTCTGGCTCGGGCTCTTGTCGACCACGACGGCCACCACCGAACTCAGGGGTTCGCGGTCCTCGCGTGTGAACGAGGGATTGGCGAGCGCCAGCACGATGAGTGCGAGTGCCGCAACGCGCACTGCCGCACCGCGCGCGCGCGCAACAAGCAGCAGCGCCGCGATCACGACGATCGCGCCGAGCCCGATCCAGAGCACGAGCGAGGGAACAAGCGGCGTAAACGCAATGCCGTAGTTCATGTTGTCAAACCTATTGTCCGAGCCGCTCGATCAGCGCCGGCGCATGCACCTGATCGGCCTTGTAGTTGCCGGTCAGCGTGTACATCACGATGTTGACGCCGGCGCGGAAGGCGTATTCGCGCTGCTTCGGCTCACCGGGGGTGAGCGGCAGCATCGGCTGGCCGTCGGGCCGGATCGCCCAGGCCCCGGCAAGGTCGTTCGAGGTGATGATGATCGGCGAGACGCCGTCGCCGCCGCGGGCCGGGCGCGATGCCGCCTCCTCATCCTCATCGCGCGGCAAGGCCTCGACCCAGGTCTGGCCGGTCGTGAAGCGTCCGGGAAAATCTCGCAGAAGGTAGAACGTCTTGGTGAGAACATGCTCGTGCGGCACCGGCTCGAGTTCGGGGACATCGAGCGCGGAGAGAATGTCGCGCAGCGTCTGCATGCCCGGCGTCTGCGATTCGCCATTTTCGCCCGGCGGCGCCTCGATCGCATCGCGGGTGTCGAACAGCACCGTGCCGCCCTGCTTCATGTATGCGTCGATCTTGTTCAGCGCGTCCTGAGGCGGCTTTGGCGCGCCGGGCACGATCGGCCAGTAGATCAGCGGGAAGAACGCGAGTTCATCATGTACGGGATCGACGCCAACCGGATCGCCGGCTTCCAGCGCCGTCCGCTGCGCAAGAAACAGGGTCAGCCCTGCCATGCCCGCCTTCACGATGGAATCCACATCCGCATTGCCGGTGACGACGTAGGCAAGCCGCGTCTGCGAAACCGCGCGCATGGCAAAATCATCGCTGCTCTCGGCGTGGATGGGCGAAGGTGTCAGCATGCCGCCCAGAATGAGACCAACAGCCAGCACGGCGGGAGCAGCGCGCCGCCGCAGCAAAGCGGCAAGGCCGCCGCCGAGCAGTGCGATGATGATCGCGTCGATCAGGAACAGGGCGAGCGAAGCCGAGAGCAGCGTGCCCCTGAGATCGCGCGGCTCGGCATTGGTATAGGTCGCGCGCCGCGCGTTGAGGGGCGAGACGTCCAGCGCCGCTATGCGGTCGGCTGCGGCGAGTGTGTTCACCGCAAGCGGCCCGTCCGCGGGGCCGTAGAATCCAGGCGGATGCTCTGGCGTCGCGCGGTCACGATAATCGGCCGGCAGAGGCTTGGCGGTCGATGGCGGCGGACCGAAGGCGCCAAAGCCGTCGAGCGTGTGCAGCGGCGCCACGGTTTCTTTGCTGCCCTGGGCTGCAACGCCGGGGCCCTGCTCGGACGTGTAGCCGGACATGTCGACGATATGCCTCAGCATCTCGACGAAAGTGCCCGACATCGGCAAATCCGACCAGCGCATGTCGGCGCTGACATGGAAGAGGGTCAGGACACCCTTGCCGCGACGCTCGCCGGTGACGAGCGGCGTGCCGTCTTCCAGCGAGGCCCAGCTTTTCGTCGCAAGCACCGCGTCGGGTTCGGCAAGCACCTGTCGGTTGACGGTGACGTCCTTCGGCACGGCGAGGCCGGCGAACGGCCCGTCGGCGGCGAAGGC
>CAYVVB010000111.1:0-8974 GCA_964454955.1 uncultured Bradyrhizobium sp.
ATCGATCAGCTCGGCGTTGATCCGCCAGTGATCGCCCTGCAGCCTGAGACTTCCTTCGAGCACGTATCTCACCTTCAACTCGGCGCCGAGCCGGGCCACGTCGACCGCCTGTCCCCGGTAGCTGATCGCGGTCTGGTGCGAGATGACCCGGAACGAGGGGACGTGCGACATCATATTCGTCAGGTCGTCCGTCAGCATGTCCGCCATCAGTTGCACCCTGGCATCGGCGTCGGCGAAGACGGCGAAGGGCAGCACCACGATCGGAACGATCCCCTTCTGCAGTTGCGCCTGAGTGGAAGATGGCGATTGCCATGGGTCGGACGCTGTTGCTACAGCCGAAGGCGCTGTTGCCGGAGGGCTGGTCATGGTGTGCAGGCCGAAGACGGCCGCCATGACCAGCGACACGGCCGCGACCGAGGCGGCGATCGCTGTCCATGAGGGGCGCGCCGGTGTCGGGGCCGGCGCGATGATCGACGCCTGCCCCGGCCTTTCGCTGGGCGCAGCGGCCGCCGGTGCAGACGGGACATCAAAGCTGCCCAGGACCGCGGGCACCTGCACGGGGCTGTTCTTGATATCGTCGAGCATGGCTTGTGTTTCCCGCTCGGGCGCGACCCCCAATTCGCGTTTCAGCAGGGCGGCGAATGTCTTGGCCCGGGCGAGCGCTTCGTTCTTGCCGCGGTTCTGCGCGTAGAGGGCGATGGCGAGCCGATGCCAATCCTCGCGCAGGGGATCGAGCGCGACCAGTTGCTCGACCGCAGCAAGCGCCTGACTCGGATCGACGACGAGGTCGGGGCGTTTGACGAATGTCTCGCACAGCCGGGAAGCGGCAAGCTGCAGGCGGATTCGCTGCGCAGCTGTCCATTCCGTGAAGCCTTCTTCATCGATATTGAGTCCGGCGAGGAAATCGCCCTTGAACAGGCGCGCGGCGCGGTCGAGGTCCACGGCATTCGGCGACTCCACCAGCAATTCGAAATCCCGGGCGTCGATGGACCACAACTCCGGATCGAGGCGGATCAGCTTGGCGTCCGCATGAAGCAGGGATGCCCGCCCAAGCTCCTTGCGCAGCAGGACAAGCGCCTGACGAAGGCTCTGTCGTGCCTGCTGATCCGTGGAGCCGCCCCATAGCAGCGCAGCGACGTCCTCACGCTGGGCCGCGTAGTCCCGGGCCATCGCGAGACAGGCCAGCAGAGCCGCGGTCTTGCGGGTCGGCAACTCGATCGAAGCCGAGCTGCCGTCGGCCGGCACAAGGGCAAATCGGCCGAGCAGTTGCAGGCGCATGGCGGAAGAGGTCATTGGGGCGGGTATAAAATTGGAGCCAACAGAATCGAAATGGATCAAGTATCCGGCGCCGCTCGGTCCGGAGGCCGGCCTTCAGGCCAGCGGTCGGAGCCTTGTGTCGCCGCGAAAGCGGTTTTTAGCGAAAGAAACGGCCATCCTTCACGTTTTTTTTGCGTTCCTTTGACGACGCCTCTGCTCGTTAAGCCTCGAAGCTTGCTGCCGCATCCGCCTGCAGCATGCTCGATTGGAGGCGCCATGTCACTTCCCACCGGCCGCGATCTCGAGCGGCTGCTCCGCTTACGGACGGCCTGGAGACGCGAGTATCTCACCGCCCTCGCCTGCCTGCTCCTGCGGGGCGACACTGTTGAGGTGTCCGGGAGTGCCCTTGGCGGGGAGGCCAGCACGCAATCCAGGCATCTTCGCGATCGTACCTTCAAGCTGTTTTTTTCAGGCAATGGGGAGCTATGAAATTTCCATGAGAGGCTATGAAATGTCCATGAGAGAAATACGGTTGCTGGCTGCTCTGCTCTCGTTGCTGCCGCCGGCGGCCCTTGCCGCCGATCTGCCGGTCAAGGCGGCGGTGCGGCCGGATCCGATCATATGGAGCGGCGCGTATGTCGGCGTCGAAGGCGGCTGGGCCACTGCACAATCCTCGCAAACGAATGTGCGCACCAACACGTCCCTGGGTTATTTCAACCAGGACGGCGGTCTTGCCGGCGGCACGCTTGGCTATAATTGGCAGAGAGCGAACTGGGTCCTGGGCCTCGAAACGGATCTCGCCTGGGCCGACATCCGGGGCGCGGAACACGACTGCGGTCCGAGGCGCAATGAGACCTGCGCCACCGAGATCAAGTCATTCGGGACCGTGCGTGGTCGTGCAGCGACCACGATCCTTGACAACAACACGCTGCTTTATCTGGCAGGCGGGCTGGCCTACGCCGATATTCGTGCCTACAAGGAAGCGACGGCCATCTCAGGCGGCGAAGGTTGGAAGGCCGGCTGGACGATCGGCGGCGGTTTCGAAACGATGTTCGTGCCGCACTGGTCGGTCAAGCTGGAATATCTCTATGCCGATTTCACCGGCGCTGCTGCGACCTACACGATTCTCAGCAACAACAACTCGGTTGCCGCGGATGAACGCCGCGTCCACATGGTCCGCGGCGGCGTCAATTGGCACTTCTAGCCAGACGAGTCTTTGATCTCAGGACCTTGACGGGCATCCTTGGTGAAGGATGCCCCGCGGGCCGGATTCTTCATGGGAGCGTGACGATGGCGGAAACAGTCCCTCGCGCCTGAAGAGGCTCGCGGGGCGCGCCCCTGTCGGATGACGGCTTGCTTGAGCCCAAAGCAACCACGCTTCGGGCGCCGCGAACTCCTACTCCGTCTTGTCGACGTTCCACCAGACTGGGGTCGCCGGGCCGTCGAGAATGCCGGAGAGCGACTTGCGCCAGGCGCTCGGGACCGAAAACTGGCCGAGCGGGATGTAGATCACCTGGTCGTAATTTTCCTTCTGGACTTCGGCGGCGATCTTCTTCTGCTCCTCCGGCGAGGTGGCCCGCGCGAACGCGTCGCGCAGCTGCTCCATCTTGGCGTCGTCGGCCCAGCCGAACCAGCCGCCGTTCTTGCCGCGCCCACTGAGCGAGACGTTGACGACGGGATTCATCACGTCGGCCGCAACCCAGTTGGTGAAGAACATGTTCCAGCCGCCTTCGCTCGTCGGCTTCTGGCTGGCGCGGCGGCTCACCACGGTTTGCCAATCGGTTGCCTGCAGGTCGACCTTGAAGCCGGCCTGGCGCAGCAACTGCGCGGCGACCACGGGCTGCGCTTTCAGGGTGGTGACGTCACCAGGCGCCATGATGACGATGGGCGTGCCGTCATAGCCGGATTCCGCGAGCGCCTTCTTGGCCGCTTCGACATTGCCGCCCTTGATCAGGTCGGCCGCGTCCGCGTCGGTCTCGAGCGGCGTGCCGCAGATGAACACGGCGCCGCACACCTGGTAGTATTTCGAATTGCCGACCAGCGCGTCGAGCACGTCCTTCTGGTTCAGCGCCAGCAGCGCGGCGCGGCGAACCTTCACGTTGTCGAAGGGCGGCAGCAGGAAGTTCATGCGTCCGAGCGTCTGGAAGCCGAACTTGTTCAGCGTCTCGACCGTCAGGTCCGGATTGCCCTCGAGAATCGGCAGCATCTCGAACGACGGCTGCTCGACGAAATCGACATCACCGGACTGCAGCGCGTTCACCTGGGTCTGGGGGTCGGGCATGGTGACCCATTCGACGCGATCGACCTTCACGACCTTGCCGCCGGAGGTCCAGCTCGGCGGCTCCTTGCGCGGCACGTAGTCGGTGTTCTTCTCGTAGACGGATTTCACGCCGGGCTGGAATTCGGCCTTGACGAACTTGAACGGGCCGGACCCGATCTGCTCGGGAATCTGCTTGCCGGCCGGCGTTTCGGCAAGACGCTTCGGCATCATGAACGGCACCAGCGACGACGGCTTTCCGATCGATTCCAGCACCAGTCCGTACGGTTCCTTCAGCTTGAGCACGATCGTCTTGGCGTCGGGCGCCTCCAGGCTGGCGGTGAAATCCATCAGCTTCTGGCCCATGCCGTCGTTCTTGCCCCAGCGCTTGAGCGAAGCGACGCAGTCCTCCGCCGTCACCGGTGCGCCGTCATGCCACTTCAGGCCGTCACGCAGCGTGAATGTGTAGGTCAGCTTGTCGTCGGAAACTTTCCACTCCGCCATCTGCGGCTGGATCTTGAAACTGGAGTCGGTCGCCAGCAGCGTGTCATAGACCATGTAGCCATGATCGCGGGTGATGTAGGCCGTGGTGATGCCGGGATCGATGACGCGCAAGTCCGAGTGCATCACCGCCGTGATGGTCTTGCCGGCGGCGGCAGATACTCGCGACGTCGACGCAGTCGCAAATGCAAACGCCGTCGGCGCGAGCCCCGCGAGTTTGAGAAGTTTCCGGCGCGAGATGTGGAACATTCATCGTTCTCCTGACGTAGCGTGTGACTTGGCGTGAAAGCGGTCAATGCCCGGTCATTGATTGTGCATGTCGTCCGTTATTTAGGCGGACTAACGCGCTGTAAATCCACTCATATTCAAGACTTGCATCAAGCATCCGGCGCGTCAATCGCGATTTGGCCGACAACTGCCGTGCGGATGTTTCACTTTACAAACACGTCACCGCGCATTCACGTAGGCGCAGTCACCCTTTCTCCGCCAGCATACTCAAAGAGAGCGCCATGAACCCCGCCAATCTTCCTTTTGATTCCGAGGCCATGCTGCAGGGCCTGCGCGTGTGGGTCGAATGCGAGAGCCCGACCTGGGACGCGGCCGCCGTCGAGCGCATGCTCGACATCGCCGCGCGCGACATGGCGGTCATGGGTGCAACCATCGAACGCATCGCGGGGCGGCAGGGATTTGCCGGCTGCGTCCGTGCGCGTTTTCCGCATCCGAAGCAAGGCGAGCCGGGAATCCTGATCGCCGGCCATTTCGACACCGTGCATCCCGTCGGCACGCTGGAGAAGCTGCCCTTCCGCCGCGAAGGCGACAAGTGCTTCGGCCCCGGCATCTACGACATGAAGGGCGGTAGCTACCTGTCGCTCGAAGCCATCCGGCAATTGGCGCACGCGAACTTCACCACGCCCCTGCCGATCACGGTCCTCTTCACACCGGACGAGGAAGTCGGCACGCCCTCGACGCGAGACATCATCGAGGCGGAGGCTGCGCGCAACAAATATGTGCTGGTGCCGGAGCCCGGCCGCGCCAACAACGGTGTCGTCACCGGGCGCTATGCGATTGCGCGCTTCAACCTGGAGACGGTGGGAAAGCCGAGCCATGCCGGCGCCAACCTGTCTCAGGGGCGTTCGGCGATCCGGGAAATGGCGCGGCAAATCCTCACCATCGATGGCATGAGCAGCGAAGACTGCACCTTCTCCGTCGGCATCGTTCACGGCGGACAATGGGTCAACTGCGTCGCCACTACCTGCACCGGCGAGGCCTTGAGCATGGCCAAGCGCCAGGCCGATCTCGACCGCGGCGTGGACAAGATGCTGGCGCTGTCCGGCAGCACGGACGATGTGACGTTCACGGTGACGCGCGGGGTGACGCGCCCGGTGTGGGAGCCCAATGCCGGCACCATGGCGCTCTATGACAAGGCGCGTGCGCTTGCCAGGGATCTCGGCATGGAACTGCCGCATGGCAGCGCCGGCGGCGGCTCGGATGCCAATTTCACCGGAGCGATGGGCATCCCCACGCTCGACGGCCTGGGTGTGCGCGGCGCCGATCCGCATACGCTCAACGAGCACATCATCGTCGAAAGCCTCGCCGAACGCGGCCGGCTGATGGCAGGCCTGCTGGCGACGCTCGAATAGGAGATTGACCGCGCGCGAAAGCCCCGCGGCTCGATCGGCCGGCATGACGCCGGAGAAACAAGGTCACACCCTCTGCGCTTGCGCATGGTTGCGCAAAGGCAATGGCATGGGGTTTGCAGCGATGCACCGACCAGCAGGGGTGACGGGCCGCAAACCGATGGATTTCAAAATCCGGATGTATTCACAATTGCGTGTTGACAGCGCGAGCCATCGCTAGGACCTTGGATCTCACCATGCTCGGATATCTCGTGCGCCGCGTGCTCGCCGCCGTTCCCGTCATGGGCGTGGTGGCACTGTTCGTGTTCCTGTTGCTGCGGCTCACCCCCGGCGATCCCGCAGCCGTGCTGGCCGGAGACAACGCGACGCCCGCACAGCTCGAACGCATCCGCACCTCGCTTGGCCTCAACGAGCCGCTCTACATCCAGTTCTTCACCTGGATCAACAAGCTCCTGCACGGCGACCTCGGCGTATCCCTGATCTCCGGCGTCCCGGTCCTGAAAATGATCGGCCAGCGCGTCGAGCCGTCGATCAGCATCGCGCTGTCCACCATCATTCTCGCGGTTCTGATCGCGGTTCCGCTCGGCGTGATCGCGGCCTGGAAGCACGGCACCTGGATCGACCGCTTCGTGATGGGATTGTCCGTGCTCGGCTTCTCGGTCCCGGTGTTCGTGATCGGCTATGTGCTGATCCAGATTTTCGCAATCGACCTGCGCTTGCTGCCGGTCCAGGGCTTCAAGAGCATCACGGCCGGCATCAGTCCGTTCCTCGAGCGCATCATCCTGCCGACCCTGACCCTGTCCTTCATCTACGTCGCGCTGATCGCGCGTATGACGCGCGCAGCGATGCTGGACGTGATGGGCGAAGACTACATCCGCACCGCGCGCGCCAAGGGCATCGGCGAGATCCCCGTGCTGCTGCGCCACGGCCTGCGCAATGCGGCGGTTCCCGTCATCACAGTGATCGGGACCGGTTTTGCCCTTCTGATCTCCGGCGTCGTCGTCACCGAAAGCGTGTTCAATCTGCCCGGCATCGGCCGCCTCACCGTCGATGCCGTTCTGGCGCGCGACTATCCCGTGATCCAGGCGATGATCCTGCTGACATCGCTGATCTATGTGACCATCAATCTCCTGATCGACGTCGCCTACACGCTGCTTGATCCGAGGATCAGATACTGATGGCGATCGAAACGCTTCCCTCACCGTCGCTGCCGATCACCACGAGGCTCGGTCCCCGCTTCGGCTTTCTGACGGCAACCCCGATCATCGCGGTCGCAACCGTTCTTCTGCTCTTGATCATCGCGATGTCGATCCTTGCACCGGTGCTGGCGCCGCACGATCCGCTGCTGCTCACGCCGGCGCAGCGCCTGAAGCCGTCCAGCGCCCAATTCCTGCTCGGCACCGATGCCTATGGCCGCGACGTGCTGTCGCGCGCCATCTATGGCGGCCGCATTTCGCTGCTCATCGGGCTCGGGGCCGCGATCGCCTCGGTCGGCATCGGCCTCGTGATCGGGCTCGTCTCCGGCTTCTTCAAATGGGTCGACGCCGTGATGATGCGGATCATGGACGGGCTGATGGCGATCCCTTCCATCCTGCTCGCCATCGCCGTGGTCTCGCTGTCCGGCGCGAGCGTGATGACGGTGCTGGTGGCCATCACCATCCCCGAGATCCCGCGCGTGGCGCGGCTGGTGCGCTCGGTCGTGCTGTCGGCGCGCGAGGAGCCCTACGTCGAAGCCGCGATTTCCGTCGGCTCCAGCCTGCCCAAGAGCATGTGTCGGCATCTGATGCCGCACACCAACGCGCCGCTGATCGAGCAGGGCACTTACGTCTGCGCTTCCGCCATTCTCACCGAGGCCATCCTGTCCTTCCTCGGCGCCGGCATCAGCCCGGAGACGCCGACCTGGGGCAACATCATGGCCGAGGGGCGCGCCTACTTCCAGATCAAGCCGTCGCTGATCTTCTGGCCGGGCCTGTTGTTATCGATCACGATCCTGAGCATCAACCTAGTCGGCGATGCCGCGCGCGATGCGCTCGATCCGCGCATGAAGCAGCGCGAGGGCGGAAAGTGAGGAGCGTCATTGCGAGGAGCGGAGCGACGAGGAACGTCATTCCGGGGCGGTGCGTCAGCACCGAACTTTGGTGCGCAATTGCGCACCAGAGAATCTCGAGATTCCGGGTTCGCCTCTTCGAGGCGCCCCGGAATGACGGCGGAGAGATGAGAGCATGACCAACCCCGTTCTCGACATAACCGATCTCGTCGTCAGCCTCGGCAAGAAGCCGGGCGGACCGCGCATCATCGACGGTCTCTCCCTGCAGGTCGGAAGCGGCGAGACCTTGTGCCTCGTCGGCGAAAGCGGTTCGGGCAAATCTGTCACCTCGCTCACCGTGATGGGCCTGCTGCAGAAAGGCTCGCTTGCGCCGACCGCAGGCAGCGTGAAGCTCGTGGGCGAAGAACTCCTGGCCGCGGGCGACCGCCGCCTGCGGCAATTGCGCGCGACCACCATGGCGATGATCTTCCAGGAGCCGATGACCGCGCTCAATCCGGTGGTGCCGGTCGGCCGCCAGATCGACGAGGTGCTGCGCGCCCACACCGATCTCGACGCGCGCGCGCGGCGCCGGCGCATTCTCGACATGATGGAGCAGGTACGGCTGCCCCATGTCGAGCGCATCTTCGCCTCCTACCCGCACCGGCTCTCCGGCGGCCAGCGCCAGCGCATCATGATCGCGATGGCGCTGGTGCTGGAGCCCAAGCTGCTGATCGCGGACGAGCCGACCACCGCGCTCGACGTCACGACGCAGAAGCAGATCCTGACGCTGATCCGCGACCTGCAGCGCGATCACGGCACCGCGGTGCTGTTCATCACCCACGACATGGGCGTCGTCGCCGAGATCGCCGACCGCGTCGCGGTGATGCGCCAGGGCCGCCTGGTCGAGACCGGCGCGCTCGAGACAATCCTGCGCGCGCCCACGATGGAATATACCCGCAACCTGCTCGCCTCGGTTCCGAGCCTCCTGCCGCGCCCGCCGCGTCCCGAAACAAGAGAACCGGTGGTGCTGGAGGCCAACGAGCTCGGCAAGATCTATCGCGAGCGATCCTTCTTCGGCAAAGCGCGCGAGGTGAAGGCCGCCGACAATGTCACGCTCACCTTGCGCAAGGGCCGCACGCTCGGCATCGTCGGCGAGAGCGGCTCGGGCAAGTCGACGGTGGCGCGCTGCTTCGTGCGGCTGATCGATCCGACCTCCGGCGGCATCCGCCTGGCGGGCCGGGAAATCTCCAACCTGTCGCGACGGCTGCTGCGACCGCATCGCAAGTGTATCCAGAT
>CAYVVB010000112.1:0-13060 GCA_964454955.1 uncultured Bradyrhizobium sp.
TCCTTCCACCCCAGCGGCAAGGTCCTCCTCGCCGACCAGTTGACCTGTTACCAATGTCGCCGGTCTATTGTGTTACCTATGTAGCCGGTCAGGACCGTCCCTTCACCCTCCCCTGGAGGGGGAGGGTCGACTCGCGTTGAGCGGAGCGAAATGCGAGTCGGGGTGGGGTGAGACCGCGAAAATTGTTTTCGATGTCAGTCGAACATGCGGCAACGAGCAATCAACAAACTGACACAACATGAAGAGCGCGGAGGGACTGCCACCCCACCCCGCCCGCATGGGCGCTGCCCGCTGCGTGCGACCCTCCCCCTCCAGGGGAGGGTGAAGGGCCGAAATGCTAGTTCAACACGCGGCTGCCGTCGGGGCTGTCGAGCGAAAAGGTCGGCACGTCGATCTCGAAGCGCTCGCCGGTTTCGCTGACCATCTGATAGCGCCCGGCCATGAAGCCGGACGCGGTGGAGAGCGGAACCCCGGACGTGTATTCGAAGCGCTCGCCGGGCGCGAGCACGGGCTGCTCGCCCACGACGCCGTCGCCGCGCACTTCCTGCTGCCGGCCGGAGGCATCGGTGATGATCCAGTGCCGGGTGCGCAATTGCACGGTTTCATCGCCCTCATTGGTGATGACGATGGTGTACGACCAGAAATAACGGGAATTCTCCGGCGACGACTGGTCGGGGATGAAGTTCGGCTCGACGGTGACTTCGATCTGGCGAGTGATGGCGCGGTACATGAGGGCAATCATAGCCAAGAACCGGCCCGGAACCAATCGCGCAGCTTGCGCAAGAGCTCCGGAATGCTCACTTTAAAATCGCGGTTTGAACATAGTTCCGGCCCAGGTCGCATGCGCCGGTCGCGCCGCTGTCCCCGGGTAACTTGGCCTGTGCCTCGCCGACCGGTAGTATCTTGTTGCGTCGGCGTTCGCTGCCGGCCCGTTTGACGGTGATTGATGGCTTCCGTTGCCGACCGAGTGACCGGGCTTTCCGTGCCCGCCGCCGCAGAGATGCCGGGGCGGGAGAAGGCGGCTGCCGCCTCCATCACGCTGCCGGCGGTCGGCGAGCGCGAACTGCGTCTGGACCTGTTTCGCGGGCTCGCCCTGTGGCTGATCTTTATCGACCATCTGCCGCCGAGCGTGCTCACCTGGTTCACCATCCGCAACTACGGTTTTTCGGACGCCACCGAGATTTTCATCTTCATCTCCGGCTACACGGCGGCCTTCGTCTACGGCCGCGCGCTGCTGGAATCCGGCTTCGTGGTGGCAACCGCGCGCATCCTGCGGCGGGCCTGGCAGATCTACGTCGCGCATGTGTTCCTGTTCACCATCTTCCTCGCGGAGATCTCCTACGTCGCCACCAGCTTCGAGAACCCGCTTTATTCGGAGGAAATGGGAATCGTCGATTTCCTCAAGCAGCCGGACGTCACCATCGTGCAGGCGCTGCTCCTGCGCTTCCGTCCCGTCAACATGGACGTGCTGCCGCTCTACATCGTGCTGATGCTGTCGCTGCCGCTGATCCTGGTCCTGATGCGCTGGAGGGCCGACGTGACGCTGGCGCTCTCGGTCCTGCTCTACGCGGTCACCTGGCAGTATGATCTCTATCTGTCCGCCTATCCGAACGGCGTGTGGATGTTCAATCCGCTCGCCTGGCAATTGCTCTTCGTGTTCGGCGCCTGGTGCGCGCTTGGCGGCGCGCGGCGGATGTCGATGATCCTGTCATCGAACGTGACCTTGTGGGTTTGCATCGCCTATCTGCTCGCGGCGTTCTTCGTGACCTTGACCTGGTATGTGCCGCAGCTCGGTTATCTGGTTCCGCGCCGGATCGAGCAATGGATGTACCCGATCGACAAGACCGATCTCGATGTGCTGCGCTTTGCGCATTTCCTGGCGCTGGCGGCGATCACGGTGCGCTTCCTGCGCAGCGACTGGCCGGGGCTCAGGTCGCCCTGGTTGAAGCCGCTGATCCTGTGCGGCCAGCACTCCCTGGAGATCTTCTGCCTCGGCGTCTTCCTGGCCTTCGCCGGGCACTTCGTCCTGGCCGAGGTAGCCGGCGGCGCTGCGCTGCACGCGCTGATCAGCGTCGGCGGAATCCTCATCATGTGCGCCGTCGCCTGGCTGATTTCGTGGTACAAGCACTCCGCCGACAAGAGCGCAAAAAAGGGCGTCCGCGGCAATGCCGATCTGGCGGGAGGAGGTTGATGAGGTCACGGTTGAGCTTGGGCTTGGCTTTGCTCGCATTGATGGCGGCTGTTTGCCCCGTGCGCGCGGAGGAGGCCGAGGCGTGCCCCGTGCCGGCCTCTCTGCTTTCGACCGAAAGCGCGCTGCCCAAGGTGGCCGAGACGATCAAGGGCGGCCGGCCGCTGGACGTTCTGGTGATCGGCAGCCGCTCGTCGAGCATCAATGGTGCGCAGGATGCTGCCTATCCGGCGCGGTTGCAGGCCGCGCTTAAGGAGAAGCTTCCGGCGCTGGCGGTCAACGTCTCCGTAGAAATACTGCCCAAGCAGACGGCGGAAGAGGCCGGCAGCGGCTTCGTTAAGCTTTTGGAAGCCAAGAAGCCTGTCCTGGTCATTTGGCAGACCGGCACTGTCGATGCTATGCGATCGATAGATGCCGACGATTTTCGTGGCGCGGTCAACCAGGGCGTTGTCGCGCTGCAAAATGCGGGGGCCGATGTGATCCTGATGAATCTGCAATATAGCCCGCGCACCGAAACCATGATTTCAGGTTCGCCCTATATGGACAATATGCGCGCGGTTGCGCAGGAGCACGACATTCCGTTGTTCGATCGTTTTGCCATCATGCGCCAGTGGAACGAGCAGGGCGATTTCGATCTCTTCAGCGCGGTGCACGGCACCGAGCTCGCCAAGCGCGTTCACAACTGCCTCGGCCGCGCGCTGTCGACTTTCGTCCTCGATGCGGCGCATCCCAGCCCGCCGCAACAGAACTAGGATTTTCCGTCGATGAGTTTGTTGAGTAACCGCTTCCCTTTTTGCGCGACCGCGTCGCTGCTCGCTTCCGCGTTCGCGGCGCTGCTCGTGCTGGCGCCGCTCTCCGTAAGGGCCCAGAGCGCCGCGCAGGCTGCTCCGGCCTCGCAGCCGGCGGCCACCTCTGAAAGTACGAGCGCACCGCTTTCAGGCAGCGCGAATAATGCGCCGGGCGCGGACCAGGCGCGGGCCGGCCAGCAGAGCGGGCCTGCGCAATCCAGGAGCCTCGCTGCGACGGCGATCGACAAGGTCAAGCAGGTCGCCCGATCGGCCGGCGACATTTTCAGCCGCGTGCCCTGCCTGCCGCCGAAGGGCGGCATGAAGTCGATGGGCACGCTGCCGCACGTCGCCGCGAAGCTGGCCTCGGGCAAGCCCGTGGTGATCGTCGCGTTCGGCTCGTCCTCGACGCAAGGCTACGGCTCGAGTTCGCCCGAATTCAATTATCCGAACCGGCTGGCCGCGCTGCTGCGCCGGCACTATCCGGCGGCCGACATCACCGTCATCAATGCGGGCCGCGGCGGCGAGGATGCGCCGGAGATGACGAAGCGGCTGCAGAGTTCGGTGATCGACGTGCATCCTGATCTCGTGATCTGGCAGGTCGGTACCAACGCCGTCCTGCGCAACCTCGATCCGGACGAAACCGCGAAGATGGTGGAAGACGGAGTTGCGCGTATTCAGGCCGCGGGAAGCGACGTGGTGCTGGTCGATCCGCAATATTCGCCGCGCGTCACCGAGCATCCCGAGAGCGCCGGCAGGATGGTGAAGCTGCTCGGCAGGGTCGCCGAGCTGCGTCACATCGGCATCTTCCCGCGTTTCGCGGTGATGCGCGACTGGCACGAGACGCAGGCGCTGCCGATCGACAATTTCGTCATCGCCGACGGGCTGCATATGAACGACTGGGGCTATGCGTGCTTCGCGCAATTGCTCGGCGACGACATCGTCCGCTCGGTCGGCCAGATCAGGATCGGCGTCAACGTGCCGTCGACCGTGCAGACCTATCGGCCGATGTGAGAATGGAGAATGCGAGTAGCAAGTAGGGAATAGCGAACAGGGATTCGCAGTCGCTACGATCTATTCACTACTCACTACTCGCTATTCGCCATCTAAACCTTCTCCAGCGCGGCGGTGAGATCCTCGATCAGGTCATCGGGATGCTCCAGACCCGCGGAGAAGCGCACGAAGCCTTCGCTGATGCCGAGTTCGGCGCGCGCGTCCGGCGAAAGACGCTGATGGGTCGTGGTCGCAGGATGCGTTACCAGGCTCTTGGCGTCGCCCAGATTGTTGGAAATCCGCGCGAGCTTGAGCCCGTTGAGAAAGCGGAACGCGCCGGCCTTGCCGCCCTTGATCTCGAAGCCGACAAGCGTCGAGCCGGCGCGCATCTGCTTCTTCACCAGCGAGGCCTGTGGATGGTCCTCGCGCCCGGGGTAGATCAGCCGCGAGATCTTCGGATGGGTGGCCAGCACATCGGCAATGCGGGCGGCACTCTCGGTCTGCGCGCGCACGCGCACGGCCAGCGTCTCCAGTCCCTTCAGCAGCACCCACGCGTTGAACGGCGATATCGAAGGCCCGGTCTGGCGCATGAAAGTGTGCAGATGCTCGGTGATGAAGGCTTCCGAGGAGAGGATCATGCCGCCGAGGCAGCGGCCCTGGCCGTCGATATGCTTGGTCGCGGAATAGACCACGACGTCGGCGCCGAGCGCGAGCGGGCTCTGCCAGATCGGGGTTGCGAACACATTGTCCACGATCAGCCGGGCGCCGGCGCCATGCGCGATCGCTGCGATCGCGGCGATGTCGAGTACGTCGAGCGTCGGATTAGTCGGGCTCTCCAGAAAGAAGCTCCTGGTGTTCGGCCGCACGGCGCGCTGCCACTGGTCGAGGTCGAGCCCGTCGACCAGCGTCGACTGGATGCCGTAGCGCGGCAGCAGGTCTTCCACCACGTAGCGGCAGGAGCCGAACATCTGCTTGGAGGCCACCATGTGGTCGCCCGCTTTCAGCGGCGCCAGGATGGCCGTGGTCACCGCGGCCATGCCGGTTGCGGCGGACCGGCCGGCTTCCGCGCCCTCGAGCTCGATCATGCGGCGCTCGAACATCGCGATCGTCGGGTTGGAGTAGCGCGAATAGATGTAGCCGGGGTCTTCGCCCTTGAAGCGCGCCTCGCACTGCTCGGCGCTGTCATAGACATAGCCTTGCGTCAGGAACAGGCCCTCGGACGTCTCGCCGAATTCCGAGCGCAGGGTGCCGGAGTGGACCAGGCGGGTTTCGGGACGATAGCGGGCTGCGGGCGATGCGGTAGATTTGGACATGTGACCTCCAACGTGGCCACCGGACGACGGCCACAAAAAAACCGGCCTGGGAACTCCTCGAGGCCGGGATCACACGTGTCCCCGGCCTGTTTAGCGACTTATTTAACGTGGCTGCAAGCCGGCCGGCCCAAATCACCACGGGATAAGTCATGCTCTTATTCGCACCCGACCTTCCCGTCAAGGCGGGCTTCGGCTAACCCAATAAAAGGCCTGTTTTTGAGGGGTTATGGCGGCAGACCAGACGCAGGGGATCATCGGCCCAGAGGACGAACAAAGGGATCGGCATTTGTCGTTCACGCTTGCAGGAGACGCCAACGGCATTCTGCCCGACCGCATGATCGCGGCGATGGCGGATTCCGGCCTGATCCTGCCGGCCTATCCCTTTGTCGAAAGCCAGATCCAGCCGGCGAGCCTCGATCTGCGCCTCGGCGATATCGCCTATCGCGTGCGCGCCAGCTTCCTGCCTGGGCCCGGCGCGACGGTGGCCGAGCGCATCGACGAACTGAAGCTGCACGAGATCAGCCTGGCCGATGGTGCCGTGCTGGAAACCAATTGCGTCTACATCGTGCCGCTGATCGAGAGTCTTGCGCTGCGGCCGGAGATCGTGGCGGCGGCCAATCCGAAAAGCTCGACCGGTCGGCTCGACGTCTTCACCCGCGTGATCGCCGACGGCACGCGTCGTTTCGACATGATCGGCGCCGGCTATCACGGCCCGCTCTATGCCGAGATCAGCCCGAAGACGTTTCCCGTGCTGCTCCGCGAGGGCTCCCGGCTGTCGCAGGTGCGCTTCCGTACCGGCGACGCCATTCTCGATGCGGACGAGCTCGATGCGCTCCATGCGAAGGAGCGGCTGGTCGACGTGGACGATGTCGACCTGTCGGGCGGTGTCGCGCTGTCGGTCGATCTCTCCGGGGAGAATTCAGGCGGCTTTGTCGGCTACCGCGCCAAGCGCCACACCGGCGTGGTCGACGTCGACCGCCGCGCCGGCTACGCGGTCGACGAGTTCTGGGAAGCGATCCCGGCGCGGCGCGACCGCAGCCTCATTCTGGATCCCGGCGAGTTCTACATCCTCGCCTCCAAGGAGGCGGTGCAGGTGCCGCCCGATTATGCGGCGGAGATGGTGCCGTTCGATCCGCTGGTCGGCGAGTTTCGCGTGCACTATGCAGGGTTCTTCGATCCCGGCTTCGGCTATGCCGGTGCCGGCGGCAAGGGGGCGCGTGCGGTCCTCGAAGTGCGCTCGCGAGAGGTGCCCTTCATTCTCGAGCATGGGCAGATCGTCGGCCGCCTGGTCTATGAAAAAATGCTGGCCCGACCCGACGCGCTCTACGGCCAGCGTATCGGCTCGAACTACTAGGCGCAGGGCCTCAAGCTGAGCAAGCATTTTCGGGTCTGACGCCATCGGCCGCGCGGCCTTACGTGCAGACCGCTTCCACGTTGTTGCCGTCCGGATCGATCAGGAAGGCGGCGTAATAAGTCGGGCTGTAGTCGGCCCGCAGGCCCGCCGCGCCGTTGTCGCGGCCGCCGGCTTTCAGGCCTTCGGCGTGAAACCTCTTGATCGCGTCATGATCGGGGGCACGGAACGCGATGTGCGTGCCGGAGTTCTTCAGCCCCTTGTGCAGATAGAGCCAAAGCGCCGGCTCGCCCTTCGGACCGAAACCGGCGCCGCTTTCATCCCTCGAACAGAGCACATAGCCGAGCGGCGCGAGTGCTGCGCTGTAGAACCTGACGCTCTCGTCGAGATTGCCGACTTTGAGTCCGATGTGGTCGTACATGATCGTCTCCAATGCTGTTGCGCGCATTTGCGCGCGGCATGGAGACGAGCCTAGTCAGTTGAGGCTCAACCCTTCTTGGAAAATCTTGCGCATCCCGCGCGAGGCCTGGCGAAACTTCAACGGCGAGATGCCGGCGGCGCGATGGAAGGTGCGGACGAAATTCGAGAGGTCGGCAAAGCCGACATCATAGGCGATGTCGGTCACGGTCCGTTCATCGCGGGCGAGCAGCCGCGCGGCGTGACGCAACCGCGAGCGCACCAGATATTGATGCGGAGTGACGCCGAGGACCGAGGAAAACAGCCGCAGGAAGTGGAACGGGCTGATGCCCGCCTGCGCCGCGACATCCTCCAGCTCGATCTGCCGGTGTGAATGCGCGTCGATCCACAGGGCGGTTTCCACCGCGCGGCGGCGGTCCCGTGCCGTGGTCCTGGCCGGTCGACGCGCGCGCCCTGATGCCGCTTCAACGAAACGGCTCGCGAAAATCTGGCCGATCTCGTCGAGCCCGATATCGCTCCTGCCCTCGGCGGCCGCCTGCGCGAGTTCGCCGAGCACCATCAGTTCGGGCAGCGGCGGCGCAGCGCCGGCCTCCCAGTACCTCGCGCTGCCGCCGATCGCGTCCACCAGTTCCGGCCCAAGATAGAACGTCAGGCACTCGTCGCCGCAGACGTGGTCATGGGTGCAGACGAATTCGGTGCCGGGATAGCCGACCAGCACGCTTCCCGCCACCAGCTCGTGCGCGCGGCCGCAAGCCTGATAGCCGAAGCTGCCCTTGCGCACATAGGAGATCGAATGCCAGCGATGCTGCTCCACATACGGCTTGTCGCCCGCCGCGGCGGTGCAGCGGAAATCCGAAACCGTGATCGATGGCCGCGCGAGCAGGGTGGTCGAGCTCATCCCGCCTATCTAGGCGGGCAGGCGCTTTGGGGCAACCGGCAGCAGCGCGTCCAACAACCCGCTTGGCGGATCGCCCGCTCTCGGCTAATCAGGAGGGCACGAACCGGCGCGGGCGTAGTTCAATGGCAGAACGGCAGCTTCCCAAGCTGCATACGAGGGTTCGATTCCCTTCGCCCGCTCCAAGGCTTAATGCTCTTTCGACGCCGCATCGTCGCGCATCGCCCTGGCTGCCCGATCTGTCACGAACGTGCGATCCTGCCGGGATAGCGTAGACACACGCAACCTTATCGCGCCAGAATGGGGAACACTTAAGGCTGCGATGGCTTCTTGAAGCGGCTGTTGCGGGTCAAAGCCTCCCGAGCAGTCAGCGACCAGACAACCTGACCTACGAACACGATCGATATTCCGGCCGTCAGTAACCCTGGAGATGGATCATGAACGTGCGGGCCATATGGGGCGCCCTCATCATCGGAGCATCGGTGGCGATTGCTGCGCCCGGAACGCCGTCCCTCGCGCAATCGAACAATCCCAGCGTGTCAGCGCCGGGCAGCGCGATGGCGCGCGCAACCCCCTGGAAGCACCGCTATTGGCGTCATCGCGGCGGACGGCATCCGCATTATGGCAGCCGACGGGTTCGCCAATAGTCGCCAGACGCCGCAGGTCCCGGTGGCAAAGCGGGTTGTCGGTCACTCGGCAAGTCTCTCAGGCTGTCGCCTGGCAGACCCGCACGACGGAGCAGGTCCATTGACGTGACCAGAGCAGCCGATGACCGATCCCAAACCAGGACAGGAACGAATCCGCGAGGTTGCTTCACACGATGATCCCGCCGAGGGCACGGCGACAGGCGGACGCCGTAGCATTCTCACGACCGGTCTGGCCCTGCTGGCCGCCGCCGTGGCCCTGTTCCTGGCCTGGCAGGCGGTGTCCAGTCTTCTGGTCATCTTCGCAGGTGTTCTGCTCGCCGCGCTGCTGGACGGCTGCGCCCGAACTCTTGCTCCCGTCCTTCCGGTCAATCGCGCCTGGCGGCTGATACCGGTCGTTCTGCTGCTGACCGCGCTTCTCGTGTTCAGCCTGGTCTGGGGAGCGGGCAAGCTGCCCGGGCAGACCCGCCTCGTGCTGGAGGTGATGGACGCGCAACTCGATCAGCTGCAGGCGCACCTTGTCTCGATCGGCGTGGACCTGTTCGGTCCGGAAGGCGGCCGCGACTTCTCACGCTGGTTCTTGTCCGATCATCACTGGTTTCTCAGCCACGCCTATACAATCCTCGGCACGGCTTCGGGCTTCCTGACGAACGCGCTCGTGGTCCTGTTCCTGGGGATCATCTTCGCCTTCGATCCCGCAAGCTATCGCGAAAGCCTGGTCCTGCTCGTGAAGCGTCCCTACCGGGCGCGGGTGAGAGAGGTCCTGGACGAGATGGGAAGCGTCCTGCGGCTGTGGTTTGTCGGACAGGTGATCCGCATCATTCTGATGACGATATGTGTCTGGATCACCCTCCATCTCGTCGGGTTGCCGAGCTCCTTCGTTCTCGGCCTTCAGGCGGGCCTCTCGAACTTCATCCCCTATCTGGGTCCGATCGTTGCCGCCATTCCCGTCGCGCTGGTCGCGATGCCCCTCGGCATTTCGGCGGTGGTTTGGGCGGTCGCCATCTACACGATCATCCAGTCCATCGAAGGCTATGTGATCGGCCCGCTGATCCAGCGTCAGGCGGTCGAGATCCCCGCTGCCTGGACGTTGGTGGCCATTGTCCTGCTGGGAGCGCTGTTCGGTATCCTGGGCATCGCCCTTGCCATGCCGCTGGTCGCGATCGGGCGTGTCGCCGTGCTTCGGTTCTACGTCGAGGACTGCCTTGGCGACGACCTGAGCGCTGGCCAGGAGCCGACGGGAGCGAAACCCGAGGGCAACTCGTGGGCCATCTGGCGGCGACGCCTGAGCTGACGCTTCGGCGCCGACGCCGGCCAAAATCGGTGCGATCTCTTGGATTGTTCCGATCAAGACCGTGATAAACTTCCAGAGGCCTTTCGGCGCGAGTCCGCGAGGCTCGTCGAGAGCGCCGCGGACTCGAGATCGTGATGGGGTTGCCCATGAGCGAGCTTGACGTGCGGCACGATGATCCGACTCCTCCCTCGAGCTCCTCCGGCAGGAGCAGGTTCCTGTGGCGACAATTGCCATATGCCGTCGCGCTGCTTCTTGCGGTCGGAGGTGTCGGATACACGAATGTCTCGCACCAGCCGCTGCTTGGCTATTGGGAGTTCCTGGCGATTGCCGTCGGTGTGGTCTGTGTCATCACGAAATGGTCCGAGCTCGAAGGCAAGCAGACGCGGCTTCGATTGATCTGGACGCAAGCGGTTCACTGGGTTGCCGTCCTTGCCGCCATGAACATCATGCTCGTGTCGCGCGTCCAGCAGCTGATGCCGGTGCCGGCAACCAGCCTTGTGCTTCTGGTGCTCCTGGCCCTCGGTACATTTCTGGCGGGACTCAGCCTGATGTCGCTTCAAATCTGCTTCCTCGGCCTCGCCATGGCGGTCGCGGTCCCCGCGCTGTCGTGGCTGCAGCAATCGGTGATCTTTTTCGTCCTGGGAGCCGTGCTGTTGATCGGGCTCGGCCTGGCCTTCTGGCTTAGTCAAGGCGACCGGCCCGCCAAGACGGGCTGAGGCGCAGGAGATACTCCGCTATCGCAAGAATGCTCGGAATCGCCAGAACGAGAACCAGAACAGGATCGCGCCGATGACCAGCAGCGCGGCGATCTGCGGCCAGACCACGGCAAGTCCCGCGCCACGGAACAGCACGGCCTGCGCGAGAATGACGAAGTGAGTGTTGGGCGCGGCCAGCATGATGTCCTGAATGATCTGAGGCATGCTTTCCCGCGGCGTCGTGGCTCCCGACAGCATCTGAAGCGGCTGCAGGACAAGCATCAGCAGCAGTCCGAACTGCGGCATCGTTCCCCCGACCGTCGCCAGGAAAATGCCCATGCTGGTCATGGCGAACAGGTAGAGCGCCGTCCCGAACAGGAAAAGCGCGATCGAGCCTCCGATCGGGACCGACAACAAGCCCTGCACGACGAATACCAGCGACACGCTGGCGGCCAGGAGAACCACAAGACCCATTGCCCAGATCTTGCTCGCCATGATCTCGAACGGTGTTATCGGCATCACGAGCAGATGTTCGATTGTCCCGTGCTCGCGCTCGCGAATGAGCGCGGCTCCGGTCAGGATGATCGATAGCATCGTGACGGAGGAGATGACATTGTTGATGGCGCCGAACCAGCTCCTGTTGAGTTCGGGGTTGAAACGGGCCCGGAGCGCCAGGTCGATCGGAAGCGGGGCGGACGAACGGTAGCGGGCCAGGAACTCGCTGACCTCATCGGTGACGATGGTCTGGATATAGCCGGCGCCGGTGAAGGCCTGCGACATGCGGGTGGCGTCGACGTTGAGCTGGATGGTCGGCGACCTCTGGGCCAGCATGTCGCGCTGGAAGTTGGGCGGGATGTTGAGCGCGAAAGTATCGAGGCCCGCGTCCATCCGGCTGTCCATCTCCGCCTGGGAGATCAGCCGCGGTATGGTGAAATAGGGTGGATTGAACGCGGTGACGATGCGTGTTGCCACCGGCGATTTGTCTTCATCGACGATCGCGAGCGCGGCCTGGTTCAAGGTCTCCGGCTGCGCCCTCGACGCCGTATAGATCGAAACCGTGAAGGCATAGACGATCAGTATCAGCAGCACGGGGTCACGCACGAGCCCCCGCAATTCCTTGACGCCGAGCTGGACGACGTTGGCCGGGCGCATGATCAGCTTGCCTGCTTCTTGAGAAACGCCGCTGCGAGCGCGAGCAATATCGGGATGGTCACGAGCAGCGCCAAGAACGGGCCGGACAGATCAGCGAGCTCGAGCCCCTTCGAGAAGGTGCCGCGTGTAATCGTGACAAAATGTGCAGTCGGGTAGACCCGTCCGATCACTGCGCCGGCTCCTTGAAGCGACGATACCGGATCGATGAGGCCCGAATATTGGGTGGCAGGGATCATGGTGAGCAGCGCAGTCGCGAAGATCGCTGCGATCTGGCTGCTCATGAACGCCGATATGAGCAGTCCCATCGCAGTCGTGATGATGACGTAGAGAAAAGCTCCGCCGGTGAATGCGAGGAAACTTCCTGTAAACGGAACGCTGAACGCGAACACTGCGAATGCCGTCAGCAGGAAGAAATTCAGCATGCCGAGTGCCACATAGGGGATCTGCTTGCCGACGAGGAACTCCAGCCGCGTAACCGGCGTCACATAGAAATTGATGATCGATCCCAGCTCCTTTTCGCGCACGACGCTGAGCGCCGCCAATATCGCCGGTATCATCAGGAGAAGGATCGGGATCATGGCGGGCGCCATGGCGACGATGCTCTTGATGTCCGGGTTGTAGCGATAACGGGTCGCGAGCTGGAAGTCGCCGATGGTCGCGGCGTTGCCGTAGAGCAATCGGGCGCGCTGGGCCAGCCAGTGCGCATGCATAGCCTGCACATAGCCCCTCGCGGTTTCCGCACGCGAAGGCATGGCGCCGTCGATCCACGCGCCGATCTGAACATTGCGACCATGGGCGACGTCCCGTCCGAACCCCGGGGGAATCTCGATCGCAAGACTCAGTTCACCGCTGCGCATGCGACGATCGAGATCGTCGTAGCTGGCGATCGGAGGCATTTCCGTGAAGTAGCGCGATCCGGAGATCTGGAGGATATAATCGCGGCTTATGGTCGTGTCGTCGTGGTCCATCACCGCGAAGGCAAGGTTCTCGACGTCCATGTTCATGCCGTAACCCATCACGAACATGAGAATGAGACTGCCGAGGATGGCCAGCGTGGCGCGGATCGGGTCGCGCCGCAGCTCGAGCGCCTCTCGCCGGCTGTAGGCGAAGACACGCCGCAGATCGAAGAATCGCATCAAATCACCATGCGCAGCGCCGCCTTCGCCGGCCGCCGCAGCTTCGATGGGCGGTTCCGGTGCGGCGTTCGGAGGTTCGACATCGCTCGTGCCGATCGCATCCCGCAAATAGGCGACGAATGCTTCTTCGAGGCTGTCCTCGCCGCGCCGTTCGGCCAGCCTTTCCGGCGTGTCGCTGACGAGCACCTTGCCCGCAT
>CAYVVB010000113.1:0-8167 GCA_964454955.1 uncultured Bradyrhizobium sp.
CGAGCCGCAGCAGCTTGAGTGTGACCACCATACCGCGCGGTGATTTTTCGCCGAGCGCCTTCAACGTCGTGACCGCGGCCTCCGAGCCGTCGCGGCGCAGCGCAGCGACGATATCCTCCATGCGGTCGAAAGCGAACCACTTGTCGATCCGTCCCTGCATTGCGGCCACCGGGCCGGACGTTTCGCCGGTCGCAAAACCATCGATCAGCGCCTTGACCTCGCTCGGCAACGTCCCCGGACGGACCTTCGTCAGGACGTCGCGCAGCGCCGGAAGCTTGTCCGAGGACACGACCGCATCGGCAAAGCGGGCATGGATCGCATCGGGCCCGTTCATGGTCTGCCCGGTCAGAGCGAAATAGGTCCCGATCTCTCCCGGAGCGCGCGACAGCAGCCACGTGCCACCGACATCGGGGAAGAAACCAAGGCCGACCTCGGGCATCGCAAGCTTCGTGCGTTCGGTGACGATGCGATGGCGGCCGTGCGCGGAAAGCCCGACGCCGCCGCCCATCACCAGTCCGTCCATGAACGCGACGTAGGGCTTCGGATATTTCGCGATTCGGGCGTTCATGATGTATTCTTGGCGCCAGAATACCTTGCCCAGATCGCCTCCGGCTTTCGAACTCTCGTAGAGCCCGCGGATATCTCCGCCGGCGCACAGGCCCCGCTCGCCGGCACCTTCCAGCAGCACCAGGGCGACGTCCGGATCGGCCTCGAAGCGGCCGAGCGCGGCGTCGATCCCGAGCGTCATCTCCAGCGTCAAGGCATTGATGGCTTTGGGCCGGTTGAGCCGGATGATTCCGGCCGAGCCCTCGCGACGGACGATCAGGTCGCCTTCACCATCCGCCACAGCCGGCGCTCCCGTCATCGCGCGCCCTCGATCATCTTGCGCGCCACGATCAGCCGCATGATTTCGTTCGTCCCTTCCAGGATCTGGTGCACGCGCAGGTCGCGCACGATCTTCTCGATGCCGTATTCGCTGAGATATCCGTAGCCGCCGTGCAACTGCAGCGCCTGGTTGGCGACCTCGAAGCCGACATCGGTGCCGAAGCGCTTGGCCATCGCGCAGAGCATGGTCGCGTCCGCGTCCTTACGATCGAGCGCAGCCGCCGCGCGCCAGACAAAGGTGCGCGCCGCCTCCAATTCGATCGCCATGTCGGCGATACGAAACTGCAGCGCCTGGAATTCGTCGAGCCGCTTCCCGAACGCCTTGCGCTCCTTCATGTAGGCGAGCGTCTTGTCGAGCGCGGCCTGCGCGCCGCCGAGCGAACAGGCGGCGATGTTGATGCGCCCGCCATCGAGCCCGGCCATTGCGATCTTGAAGCCGATCCCCTCTTCACCCAGACGGTTTGCGACGGGCACGCGCGCATTCTCGAAAATTACCGCGCGCGTCGGCTGTGCGTTCCAGCCCATCTTGCGCTCGTTGGCGCCGAGCGAAATGCCAGGCGTGTCGCCCTCGACCACCAGCGTGGAAATGCCGCCCGGCCCCTCGCCGCCGGTACGTACCATCGCAACATAGATGTCGCCGCCGCCGGCGCCCGAGATGAACTGCTTCTGCCCGTTCAGGACATAGTGGTCGCCCTCGCGCACCGCGCGCGTGCGCAGCGCCGCAGCATCGGAGCCCGAGCCCGGCTCGGTGAGGCAATAGCTCGCCAGAAACTCCATGGTGCAGAGTTTCGGCAGCCATTTCCGGCGCTGGTCTTCGTTGCCGAAGGCGTCGATCATCCACGACGCCATGTTGTGGATCGAGATGAACGCCGACACCGTCGGGCAGCCTTGCGCGAGCGCCTCGAAAATCAGCGCCGCATCGAACCGCGTCATGGCCGAGCCGCCGACATCGTCGCGAATATAGATGCCGCCCATGCCGAGACCTGCGGCCTCGCGCATCACGTCGACGGGAAAGTGCTTCTCCTCGTCCCAGCGGAGCGCATGCGGCGCGATTTTTTCCGCGGCGAAATCCCGCGCCATGTCGCGAACCGCAATCTGGTCCTCGTTCAGTGCGAACTGCATGCGTTGCCCGCGTCCGTCGGCATTGGCCTATACCTCACTTGCCGCTCTCAGCGTCATTGCGAGGAGCGAAGCGACGAAGCAATCCCGGGCCATTGCCGCGGCACGACCTCTGGATTGCTTCGCTTCGCTCGCAATGACGGAGCCCAGCCGTCTCACTTCATCGTCGGAATCGAGAATTCCGCGCCTTCCTTGACGCCGGAGGGCCAGCGCGAGGTCACCGTCTTGGTCTTGGTGTAGAAGCGGATCGAGTCGGGGCCGTGCTGGTTGAGGTCGCCGAAGCCCGACTTCTTCCAGCCGCCGAAGGTATAATAGGCGATCGGCACCGGGATCGGCACGTTGATGCCGACCATGCCGACATTGACTTTCGCGGCGAAGTCGCGCGCGGCATCGCCGTCACGGGTGAAGATCGCAACACCGTTGCCGTAGTCGTGCTCCGATGGCAGCGCGAGAGCCTCCTTGTAGTCGTGCGCGCGCACCACCGACAGCACCGGCCCGAAGATCTCTTCCTTGTAGATGCGCATGTCCCTGGTGACGTTGTCGAACAGGCAGCCGCCGAGATAGAAGCCCTTCTCATAGCCCTGCATCTTGAAGCCGCGGCCGTCGACGGTGAGCGTCGCGCCTTCCTTGACACCGATGTCGATATAGTTCTTCACCCGCTCCACCGCCTCGCGCGTCACCAGCGGGCCGTAATCGGCGGACGGATCGATCGAGGTGCCGATCTTCAAGGATTCCACGCGCGGGATCAGCTTTTCCATTAGCCGGTCGGCGGTGGTCTTGCCGACGGGCACCGCGACCGACACCGCCATGCAGCGCTCGCCGGCCGAGCCGTAGCCTGCGCCGATCAGGGCGTCGACGGCCTGGTCCATATCGGCGTCCGGCATCACGATGGCGTGGTTCTTGGCGCCGCCGAAACACTGGCAGCGCTTGCCGGTCGCGGCCGCGCGCTCGTAGATGTATTGCGCGATCGGGGAAGAGCCGACAAAGCCGATGGCCTTGATGTCGGGGTCGTCGAGAATCGCGTCGACCGCTTCCTTGTCTCCGTTGACGACATTGAGAATGCCGGGCGGCAGCCCCGCCTCGATCATCAATTCGGCGAGCCGCATCGGCACGCCGGGATCGCGCTCGGAAGGCTTCAGGATGAACGCATTGCCGCAGGCGATCGCAGGGGCGAATTTCCACATCGGAATCATCGCCGGGAAATTGAATGGCGTGATGCCGGCAACGACGCCCAGCGGCTGGCGGAGCGAGTAGATGTCGATGCCCGGCCCGGCGCCTTCGGTATATTCGCCCTTCATCAGATGCGGAATGCCGATCGCGAACTCGACGACCTCGAGCCCGCGCTGGATGTCGCCCTTGGCGTCGGGAATGGTCTTGCCATGCTCGCGTGCAAGCAACTCGGCGAGCTTGTCATAGTCGCGCTGGACCAGCTCCAGGAACTTCATCATGACCCTAGCGCGGCGCTGCGGATTGGTGGCGGCCCATTCCGGCTGCGCGGCCTTGGCGTTTTCCACCGCCGCGCGCACCTCCGCCCTGGAGGCGAGCGCTACCTTGGCCTGCACCTCGCCGGTCATCGGCTCGAAAACATCTGCCGTTCGTCCGGAGGTTCCCTTCGCCTCGCGACCGCCGATAAAGTGTCCGATTGAGCGCATGCGTGCCTCCAAGACCTGACTGGATACCGATTTGGGCGGCATCTTGCAGTCTTTACGGCGTTTGGAAAGGTCTTTTCCGCGCGGCGGTTTTGCGAAAATGCGCCCTTGCCCGGCCTGTTAGGCCGCATTCGACCAATGGCGTAGTCCGACGCCCGAGACCGGAGCGCTTAATGCCGGGCCGGCGCAGCCGCCTTCCTCGAGGGCGGCTTCCTGAGCGCCAGCCTGGCCGCACGCTCGAGCACGGCTTCGCGTCCAGCCTGCATGATGTCGTCGGACAACTCGCCGGTGCCGGTGATGCGGGCGAGCACCACGGTCCCCATCATGGCGGCAAGCAGGCCGGCCGCCTGTTTGCGCGCGGACTTGCGCGGCACGCCCGAAATGTGATCGGCCATCAGATCGATGAGCTGCTCGACCTTGGCGGCGAACGCCTTCCGCGTTTTCGGGCTTTCGCGGGCAATTTCCGGGCCCAGCGCGGTAATGGCACAGCCATGGCCGGGATCGTCGCGATGCACCGAAGTCAGGTAGGCGTCCACCAGTGTCGCCAGGCGCTTTTCCGGCGCCGTCCGCTCGAGCAGCTTGCGCCAATTCTCGATCGAGCGGTCCATCGCATAGGCAAAGGCCTCGATGAGGAGCGCATCGCGCGAATCGAAATGGGCGTAGAAACCGCCATGGGTCAGCCCCGCTTCCTTCATCAAGTCGGCGACGCCGACGCCATGCGCGCCTTTTTCCCGCAGCCTCACCGAGGCCTTCCGCACGATCCGCGCGTGGGTCTCCTGTTTGTGTTCCCTGGAATAGCGCATAGAACGACCTATGGAATGTCTTTGGTCATATAATAGTACGACCACCCGGAAAAGCTGCACTTATTTCGTTAACTCGCGTTCATCTGGCGGATTCGCCGCCGAGCTTGACAAAGCCCTGATTTGGCCGGGAAGTGCCGGCTTTGCGGCCCTAGCGCGAGACCTGACATGGACATGCTCAACCATTATTGCGGCATCGACCGCGACGCGCGCGACGTCGTCACGCTGACGATCTGCAATGCGGGCTCGCTCAATATCCTGGGCTCGCCCGCGATCAACGGACTGCGCGAGGGGCTGACGCAGCTCGCGGCGGAGCCGCAGATTCGGGTGCTCGTCCTGAAGGGCGGAAGCGAGAAGAGCTTGATCGGCGGCGCCGATATCAAGGAAATGGCAGGGCTCGACCAGGCTTCGGCGGAGGCCTTCATCACGGGCCTGCGCGACCTCTGCGAGGCGGTGCGCGTCTTCCCCGCGCCCGTGATCGCGCGGCTGCCCGGCTGGTGCCTCGGCGGCGGACTTGAAGTTGCCGCCGCCTGTGATGTCCGGATTGCGGCGCATGACGCCAAGTTCGGCATGCCCGAGGTGCGCGTCGGCATCCCCTCGGTGATTCATGCGGCGCTGCTGCCGCGGCTGATCGGCTGGGGCCGCGCGCGCTGGCTGGTGATGACCGCGGAGACCATCGATGCGCCGACCGCACTCGCCTGGGGACTGGTCGACGCGGTCGCGCCGGAGGGCGGACTCGACGCAGCGGTCGAGCGTACAGTGAAGGCCCTGCTCGAATGCGGGCCGCACGCCCTTCGCGCGCAGAAGGCCTTGCTGCGGCAATGGGAGGAACTGCCGCTGAAAGAGTCGGTGGATTTGAGCATCGGCGTGTTCGGGAAGTCATTTCTCACCGACGAGCCAACGCGGTTAATGCGGGCGTTCATCGACAGGAAGCGGTGATCGTTGATATGGTCATGCTCCGCGTAGGCGGGGCCATCCAGTACGCCGCGCCTCATCCGTATATAACTCCGACTCTGGAGTACTGGATCATCCGCTTTCGCGGATGATGACAGTCTCGCCCGTTGTTGGCGCCGGAGTTCACGACAACTTTAACCCCGCCCTGCCATTGCAAGTTCTGCGGCGCATTATATGATTGTTGTCATGCAACAGGCCTGATCCAGGGAACACGCCATGACTGCCGCCTCCGATCCCGTCGTCATCGTTTCGGCCGCCCGCACACCGCTCGGCCGCTTCTTGGGGGAGCTTTCGCCATTTGCGGCCCATAAGCTCGGGTCCCATGTCATCGGCGCCGCGCTGGAACGGGCGAAGCTTTCGCCCGAGAGGATCGACGAAGTCTTCATGGGCAACGTGTTGCCGGCCGGACAGGGCCAGGCGCCGGCGCGGCAGGCCGCGCGTGGCGCGGGGCTTCCCGACGCGACCGGCGCCACAACCATCAACAAGGTGTGCGGCTCCGGCATGAAGGCCACCATGCTCGCCCACGACATCATCAATGCCGGTTCCGCCAGCATCGTCATTTCCGGCGGCATGGAGAGCATGACCAATGCGCCCTATCTGCTCGCCAAGGCGCGCACCGGCTACCGCGCCGGCCACGACCGCATTATCGATCACATGATGATGGATGGCCTGGAGGACGCCTATGAGACCGGCCGCTCGATGGGCGATTTCGGCGAGGCGACCGCGGAGGCCTATCAATTTACCCGCAAGGACCAGGACGCTTACGCGATGGAAACCTTGAGCCGGGCGCGCAAGGCGGTCGAGAGCGGCGCGTTCAAGGCGGAGATCGCGCCGGTCACGGTCGCCGAGAAGGCCGGACCACGGATCATCGCCAACGACGAGCATCCGCTGAAGGTCGACCCTGCGAAGATCCCGTCGCTGAAGCCGGCCTTCCGTCCCAACGGCACGATCACGCCTGCCGCCTCTTCCGCCAACGCCGATGGCGCTGCGGCGCTGGTGCTCACCAAGCGCTCGCTTGCCGATCGCGAAGGCCTGCCCGTGCTGGCGGAGATCAAGGGTCACGCGACGCACAGCCAGGAACCGCAATGGTTCACCACCGCACCCATCCCGGCGATCCGGAAACTGCTCGACAAGGTCGGCTGGCAAGCCGGCGATGTCGACCTGTTCGAGATCAACGAAGCCTTTGCGGTGGTCGCGATGGCGGCGCAGCGCGACCTCGCTATTCCGCGCGACAGGCTGAACATCAATGGCGGCGCCTGCGCGCTCGGTCACCCCATCGGCGCCACCGGTGCACGGCTGATCGTGACCCTGCTGCATGCGCTGGAGGCGCAGAATGCAAGACGTGGGATCGCGGCGCTTTGTATCGGCGGCGGCGAAGCCACTGCCATCGCGGTCGAACGCCTCGCGCACTGAATCACGCGCCAAGGGGGTTTCATGATTTCGAACCGGCTGGCTGCGGCGCTCGCCCGCCGCAACATCCACTACGGATGGGTCATGGTCGGCGTGACGTTCTTCGCCGCGCTGGTGTCCGCCGGCACGGTCGGCTCGCCCGGCGTGTTCATCGTGCCGCTGCAACGCGAGTTCGGCTGGAGCGCCGCGGAGATTTCGTCCGCTCTGTCGATCCGCTTCGTCCTGTTCGGGCTGATGGCGCCGTTCGCGGCGGCCCTCCTCAACCGCTACGGCCTGCGCAACGTCACGCTGGCAGCGCAACTGATCGTGGTCTCGGCGCTGGTTGCATCGCTCGCGATGACACGGGTCTGGCAACTGATGCTGCTGTGGGGCGTGGTCATCGGGATCGGCACGGGAATGACGGCGCTGGTGCTGGGCGCGACCATCGCCGCCCGCTGGTTCGTCGCCCGGCGCGGACTCGTGGTCGGCATTCTGTCGGCGAGCGTCGCCACCGGGCAGCTCGTCTTTCTGCCGCTGCTTGCGAGCCTCACCGAGCGGTTTGGCTGGCGGGTCGCGCTCGCATTGATCTGCGTGATGCTCGGCGTCTCCGCCCTTGCCGTGCTCATGGTCCTGCGCGACCGGCCGAGCGACCTGGGCCTGCGCCCCTACGGCGACAACGGGACGCAGCCGCTGGCGCCGCCCTCGCCGACGACGGCGCCGATCATGGCTGCCGCGCTCGGCACCTTGCGCGATGCCTCGAAGAGCAGCGTGTTCTGGATCCTGTTTGCGACCTTCTTCGTTTGCGGCGCCAGCACCAATGGGCTCGTCCAGGTCCACCTGATTCCGATGTGCCTCGATTTCGGCATCCCGCAGGTCCAGGCCGCGAGCCTGCTCGCCGCAATGGGCATTTTCGATTTCTTCGGCACGATCGGCTCGGGCTGGCTGTCGGATCGTTACGACAACCGCTGGCTGCTGTTCTGGTATTACGGCCTGCGCGGCCTCTCGCTCCTGTTCCTGCCCTTCACTGGCTTCTCCTTCTACGGACTGTCGCTGTTTGCGATGTTCTACGGGCTCGACTGGATCGCCACCGTCCCGCCGACGGTGCGGTTGACCGCGCAGCGATTTGGCACCGAGCGCGCCAACCTGGTGTTCGGCTGGATTTTTGCCGGACATCAGATCGGCGCAGCCACCGCCGCGTTCGGCGCAGGCCTGTCGCGCACCGAGCTTGCAACTTACCTGCCGGCCTTCTTCGCCGCAGGCGCGCTCTGCCTCATCGCCGCCGCGACCGTGCTTGCGATTTCGCGGCATCCAAAACCTGTGGCGGCGTAGCTTCTTGCAACAAGAACTACGGCCTGATCGCCATGTTCCTGG
>CAYVVB010000114.1:0-8102 GCA_964454955.1 uncultured Bradyrhizobium sp.
AACGCAACATCCGAGGGTTGTGGTCGAGCGGGTCTTCGCGCCTGCTAATTCTGTCCGCGCGGCGCGATCAACCCGCGCGAGATATCTTCCATTCGCTCGAACGTCAGGTCAGGTCCGAGCGCCCGCAGGACTTCCGGCGCCGCAAAACCCCATTGCACCGCGCCGCAGGCAATGCCGGCGGCGCGCGCAGCCTCGATGTCGCGAACCTCGTCGCCGATGGCAATGGTCTGGGCAGGCTTGCGGCCGGCATGGCGGACGACGCGGCGAAACTTGACGGCCTTGCCGAACAGCGATGCGCCGCAATCGAAATGGGAAAACAGGGCGGCGGCCTCGCCGAGTTGCCGGCGCGCATTGGCCTCGCTGTCCGAGCTGACGAGCGCGAGGTCAAGGCCCGCGCCCGCCAGCGTGTGCAGCATTGTCTCCGCGCCGTGGAAGAGCGGGATGTCGGCGATATGAAGGGCCTTCAGGCGCCGCAGGTGCCGGGCAATCAGCGGCAGCTTCCAGAGCGGCACATCGAGGCGGGCGAGGATTTCCCGGGAGCCGGCATGCCGCAGGCCATCGATGTCTTCGTCAGCGATGCGACGAAAGCTGAATCGATCGGCGACACCGTTCACGTGATGACGGAACCAGGGAAAGCTGTTGGCGAGCGTGCCGTCGAGATCGAAGATGACGAGGGAATAGGGCATGCGGGCCAACAGGCGACAACATACATGGCAGACGCACAATGTGCCTTTTGTAAGGGCGGCGGGACAGACTATTAGATCCGCCAGCGAACGACGATACCCAGGGAGCAAGACGATGTCATTTTACCGAGGCATGACCTGCGAGAACGTCACGATCAACGGCGACAAGGGAACGCCGATTACCGCGTATGTGGCCAAGCCGTCGGGCGCGGGTCCCTTTCCCGGCGTGGTGCTTGTCCACCATCTGCCGGGCTGGAGCGAATTCTACATCGAGACGACACGCCGGTTCGCGCATCACGGGTACCTTGCGATCTGCGCCAACCTCTATGAACGTGCGGGCGAGGGCAATCCGGATGACGTCGCTGCCAAGGTGCGCGCCGAGGGTGGCATTGCCGATGCCCAGATGATCGGAGATACGGCAGCCGCCGTGAAGTGGATGCGCGCACAATCGGGCCACAACGGCAAGGTCGGCATTTTCGGCTCCTGCTCCGGCGGCCGGCACGCCTTCATCTATTCCTGCCAGCGCAAGGACGTCGATGCCTGCGCCGAGCTGTGGGGCGGTCGCGTCGTGATGGGCAAGGAGGAGCTCAACGACAAGACGCCCGTGGCGCCGATCGAGATGACGAAGGATCTCTGTTGCCCACTGATCGGCATCTTCGGCAACGACGATCGGGCACCGAGCCCCGAGCAGGTCAACCAGCATGAGGCGGAGCTCAAGAAGCACGGCAAGGCTTACGAATTCCACCGCTACGACGGCGCCGGCCACGGCTTCTTCTACTGGCACCGGCCGCTGTACAGGCCCGAACAGTGCATGGATGCGTGGGGCAAGGTGTTTTCGTTCTTCGGCAAGCATCTGGCGAAATAGACTTGGTGAAATAGACTTGGCGAAATAGGAGACGGATATGTGCACATCCATCATCGAGATCGCCCGCGCCGACGGCATGGCCAAGCGCGGAGACGAATGGTTTCCGCTCACGCACACGGTGGTCGCCTATGATCACGCGCGCCACGCGCCGGAGGGCGACGTGATCACGCTCGATTTCATCAACACCGCGTTGGAGCCGGGCGCGCGCGCCGGGATCGAGCTGACGCTCGAGACCGCAAAGGAGCTGCGCGCGGCGCTCGATCGAGCGATCGCGGCGGCGGAGTTCGAGGAGGCGGAGGTGCGCGGGAAAGGCGCGGCGCCGAGGATCGGGCAGGCGGCGTGACGGAATCTTGCGCCGCGTGCACGGGGCTCAGCCGTCATTCCGGGGCCATGCGAAGCGTGGAGCCCGGAATCTCGAGAGACTTCACCTCTTGGGATGTCCCGGAATGACGGTGGAGTTCATGCGGATTACTCCGCCGCCTCGCTCGCGCCGCCGCTCTTGCGCGGCTTGTGCGACTTCGCCAGCACCGGGGCCAGAAACTTGCCGGTATAACTGCGCGCCGATTTCACGATGTCTTCCGGCGGACCCCAGGCGACGATTTCGCCGCCGCCGTCGCCGCCTTCGGGGCCGAGGTCGATCACCCAGTCGGCGGTCTTGATGACCTCGAGATTGTGCTCGATCACCACCACGGTGTTGCCCTGCGCCACCAGTTCGTGCAGCACTTCCAGGAGCTTCTTCACATCGTGGAAGTGCAGGCCCGTGGTCGGCTCGTCCAGGATGTAGAGCGTCCGCCCGGTTGCGCGTTTGGAGAGTTCCTTGGCGAGCTTGACGCGCTGGGCCTCGCCGCCGGACAGCGTGGTCGCCTGCTGGCCGACATGGATGTAGTCGAGGCCGACGCGGTGGAGGGTCCGGAACGTCTCGCGCACGCGCGGCACCGCCTTGAAGAACTCGGCGGCTTCCTCGACCGTCATGTCGAGCACATCGGCGATCGACTTGCCCTTGAACAAAACTTCCAGCGTCTCGCGGTTGTAACGCTTGCCCTTGCAGACGTCGCAGGTGACGTAGACGTCGGGCAGGAAGTGCATCTCGATCTTGATCACGCCGTCGCCCTGGCAGGCCTCGCAGCGGCCGCCCTTGACGTTGAACGAGAAGCGCCCGGGCTCATAGCCGCGCGCCTTCGCCTCGGGCAGGCCCGCAAACCATTCGCGGATCGGCGTGAACGCGCCGGTATAGGTCGCAGGATTGGATCGCGGGGTGCGGCCGATCGGCGACTGATCGATGTCGATGATCTTGTCGATATGCTCCAGCCCCTCGATGCGGTCGTGCGGGGCGGCGCCTTCGCTGGCATTGTTGAGTTTCCGCGCGATCGCGCGATAGAGCGTGTCGATCAGAAGCGTCGACTTGCCGCCGCCGGAAACGCCGGTGACGCAGGTGAACAGCCCCAGCGGAATCTCCGCGGTGATGTTCTTCAGATTGTTGCCGCGCGCGTTCACCACCTTGATGGTGCGGCGATGGTTCGGCGGCCGCCGCTCCGGCACGGCCACGAACTCTTCGCCGTTGAGATACCTGCCGGTCAGCGATTTCGGATTGTGCATGATGTCGGCCGGCGTGCCCTGCGCCACGATGTGGCCGCCATGCATGCCGGCGCCGGGGCCGATGTCCAGCACATGGTCGGCGAGGCGGATCGCGTCCTCGTCGTGCTCGACCACGATCACGGTGTTGCCGAGGTCGCGCAGCCGCTTCAAGGTATCGAGCAGGCGGGCGTTGTCGCGCTGGTGCAGGCCGATCGAGGGCTCGTCCAGCACGTAGAGCACGCCGGTCAGCCCCGAGCCGATCTGCGAGGCCAGGCGAATGCGCTGACTCTCGCCGCCGGACAGCGTGCCGGAGGATCGCGACAGCGTCAGATAATTGAGGCCGACATCGATCAGGAAGGTCAGCCGCTCGCGGATTTCCTTCAGCACGCGGACGGCGATCTCGTTCTGCTGCGTGTTCAGCGCGGCCGGCACGTTCTCGAACCAGTCGGCGGCGCGCTTGACCGACATGTCGGAGATTTCGCCAATATGCTTGCCGGCAATCTTGACGCACAGGGCCTCCGGCTTCAGCCGATAGCCGGTGCAGGCCGCGCAGGGCACGTCGGCGAAATATTTGCCGAGCTCCTCGCGCGCCCATTCGCTCTCGGTCTCGTGGTAGCGGCGGTTGATGTTGGTGATCACGCCCTCGAATGGCTTCTTGGTGTCGTAAGAGCGCACGCCGTCTTCATAGGAGAACTTGATCTCGTCCTCGCCGGAGCCGTGCAGGAGCGCGTTCTGCACCTTCTTCGGCAGGTCCTTCCATTTGGTGTCGAGCGTGAACTTGTAGTGCTTGCCGAGCGCGGTCAGGGTCTGGATGTAATAGGGCGAGGAGGATTTCGCCCAGGGCGCGATCGCGCCCTTGCGCAAGGAGAGCTCCTTGTCGGGAATGACGAGGTCTTCATCGACATGCTGCTCGACGCCGAGCCCGCCGCAGGCGGGGCAGGCGCCATAGGGATTGTTGAAGGAGAACAGCCGCGGCTCGATCTCGGGGATGGTGAAGCCGGAGACGGGGCAGGCGAATTTCTCCGAGAACAGGATGCGTTCTGGCCCGCTCTTGTTGTGGATCTTTGCGGTCTTTTTCTTCTCCTCGGCCGGCGCCGCAGAGGCGGGACTGTCGGCATATTCGATCACCGCAAGCCCTTCGGCGAGCTTGAGCGCCGTCTCGAAACTCTCGGCCAGCCGCTGGCCGATGTCGGGGCGCACCACGATGCGGTCGACCACCACGTCGATGTCATGCGGGAATTTCTTGTCGAGGGTCGGGGCCTCGGCGAGCTCATGGAAGGTGCCGTCGATCTTGACCCGCTGAAAGCCCTTCTTCAGGTAGTCGGCGAGCTCCTTCCTGTACTCGCCTTTGCGGCCGCGCACGACCGGGGCGAGCAGATAGAGCCGCGTGCCCTCGGGCAGCGCCAGCACGCGGTCGACCATCTGCGACACCGTCTGGCTTTCGATCGGAAGGCCCGTGGCGGGCGAGTAGGGCACGCCGACGCGCGCCCAGAGCAGGCGCATGTAGTCGTAGATCTCGGTGACGGTGCCGACGGTCGAGCGCGGATTTTTCGACGTGGTCTTCTGCTCGATCGAGATCGCCGGCGACAGCCCGTCGATCTGGTCGACGTCGGGCTTCTGCATCATCTCGAGAAACTGCCGCGCGTAAGCCGAGAGCGACTCCACATAACGCCGCTGGCCTTCGGCGTAGATGGTGTCGAAGGCGAGCGAGGATTTGCCCGAACCTGAGAGCCCGGTGAACACCACGAGCTTGTCGCGGGGAATCTCGACGTCGATGTTTTTCAGATTGTGCTCGCGCGCGCCGCGGATGGTGATGGCGCGCAAGCTGTTTGCATTCTGTTGGCGTCGCGCTTTCAGAATTTCATCCATATCGGCAATTCCAGGCGCGTGAGCCGCGCACATTCAAGGCGCGCCTCGCCGGAACAGCCGAGATCAGACGCCACTAGGGATATTGGAACGTAGGAAGAACGGGTAAGGAATTCCAGTGCGGCATGCAAGCCATCAACGATTTCCTCAGATGATGGCGGGAGCAGGCAGCAGCAAAGGGAGAGGAGCCCTCGGGCAAATAGAAAAGGCCGGCGCGGGGCCGGCCTCTTGGGAATGACCAGGCTCGCAGGTTCGCGAGGCTCAATATCTCGCAACCACAGGGCCGCCGAAAGTGTAGTTGATCCGGACCGTAGCCATGTCGACGTCCTGCTTGATGCTTTCGCTTCGGATTATAGGAGCCGAGACGAAAGCGAGATTGACGTTGCCGCTGCCCATGAACAGGTGGTCGTACTCGACGCCGACCGACCAGCCCGGCGCGAAGGCGATCTCGACGCCGGTTCCAACTGCACCGCCCCAGCGGGTTTCGCTGGCCCGATCGAACACCAAGCCGGTTACGTTGCTGATGCCGTTGTAGTTGTCGTGAGTCATCGCGGCGCCGCCTTTCGCGTACCAGAGCACGTTGTTCCAGGCGTAACCGATCTGGCCGGTGAACAGGCCGATCGCGTCGATCTTGGTCTGGTTCGTTGTTGTACCACCGAGCTCGGAGCTTACATTTGATCCTTTCAGGTTTGCCCAGTCGCCCTGGGCTTCCAGGCCGAACACCCAATTGGAAGCCTGCCAGCGGTAACCGATCTGGCCGCCAACCAACCCGCCCGTGGCGTCATGGCAATTGCGCACGCCCGGCGAGGCCGGAAAAAAAGTACCGGAAATGCTGATACCGGTGTAATCCCAGCAATTGTGGCTCGATGCGCCGCCCCCGTTGAGGCCGAGATAGAAGCCCGCCCAGCTATAGGCAGGCGCCACGATCGGCGGCGCTTTGGTGTACCTGTACGCAGGAAAATCCGCGGCGAGGGCAGGGGCGATCCCCATCGCCGCCAGACCCATTCCGACCAGCAAGGTCCTTTTCATTTTCTACTCCCACCCAATTCTTGGCTAAGGCGGCCGGTTCTCAACCAGCCGCTGAATTCATCGAATGGGAAAACGATAGGGGAGCAGTGGGTAAAATACCGTCAACCGACGGCTACGAGCCCGCGCGGCGGCACGCACTCGCCGATGTCGATGAGATGATGGTGAGCAAGCCGTAAAGACACGGGTAGCTGCAGCGGACGAAGAAAAGGCCGGCGCGAGGCCGGCCTTCATTGGTTTGACGAGAGCGCTTGCTGTCCGCGAAGATCAGTACTTCCCGATGGCAGGGCCGCCCCAGCGATAGTTGACATGTACGGTGGCGAGGTCGACGTCCTGCTTGACGCTGTCCGTGCGCTGCAACGCGCCGCCGCCCGGCAAAGTCGTGTTGATCGTGCTAGTGCCCATGAACAGGTGATCATACTCGACGCCGACCGACCAGTTCTGAGCGAAGCCGACTTCGACGCCGGTTCCGACCGTACCGCCCCAGCGGGAGTTGCTGGCCGTATCGAACGGGGTGCCGGCCACAATGCCGTTGTACTTGTTGTCGGTCACGGCCGCACCGCCCTTCACGTACCAGAGCACGTTGTTCCAGGCGTAGCCGACCTGACCTGTGATCAGGCCGATCGCGTCAATCTTGGTTTCATTGGTATGGGGAAGGCCGAGGGTCGCAGTGGCGACGTTCGATCCCTTGAGATCGGCCCAGTCGCCCTGGCCTTCGACGCCGAACACCCAGCCGGCCGACTGCCAGCGATAGCCGATCTGGCCACCGACCACGCCGCCGCTGGCATCGTGGCAACCTTCGGCAGCGTTGGGTACCGTGGGAGATCCACCGAGGGCCGTATTGGTCCAGCAGTTGTGGCTCCAGCCCCCGCCACCATTGATACCAACGTAGAAGCCGCTCCAGTCGTAGATCGCGGCAATCATCGGCGGCGCCTTGGTGTAGGTGCGCGGGGCGAGGTCGGCAGCAGTCGCAGGCGCAGCGCCGAGCGCAGCCAGCCCAACGAGCCCCAGCAAAATGTTCTTCATCGTCCTAACCCCAGCCCTGTTGCGCTTCCGTTGGTCCCCTGGAGGCGCCCTCAATTCAGTCGCGACCGCCCATACGATCCATGTTTCAGGGAGGTATATATCGGCAGCCAGCCGGAAATGCCGTCTCTCAAATGCAACACTCGCGGAAGAAGTACGCGGCCTGCAAGGCCGTGCAGGTAAAGGATTTTTTAGCCATCCCGAGATGGTTGGCGACGGCTTGGCGAGGCAGCCGGCAGGGCTGAACGCCTACCCGTGATTGTCGTGGAACAAAACTGGAACGACGCCTCCGGCGGTGCTATATGTGGGGATAATTGAGGATTGGCCGGCGCTCGCGAGCCGAGCAAGCGTATAGGGTTCGGCCCAAAGGCGGGCGGCCTTACGATTTTCAGCGTGGAGAGTGGCGATGGCGGGAAGCGTGAACAAAGTGATCCTGGTCGGAAACCTTGGCAAGGATCCGGAAATCCGGCGGACCCAGGACGGCCGGCCGATCGCCAATTTGAGCGTGGCGACCTCGGAGACCTGGCGCGACAAGGCGACCGGCGAGCGCAAGGAGAAGACCGAGTGGCACCGCGTGGTGATCTTCAATGAAGGGCTCGCCAAGGTGGCCGAGCAGTATCTGAAGAAGGGCGCCAAGGTTTACGTCGAGGGCCAGCTACAGACGCGGAAATGGACCGACCAGAGCGGCGCGGAGAAATACACCACCGAGGTGGTGCTGCAGGGTTTCAATTCCAACCTGACCATGCTCGACGGCCGGGGTGGCGGTGGTGGCAGCAGCTTCGGTGACGAGGGCGGCGGCGATTTCGGCTCGGTGGGACCGTCCTCCGGTTCGGCGCCCCGTCGCGTCGCATCGGGTGGAGGAGGCGGCCGCAACAGCGACATGGACGACGACATCCCGTTCTAGGGCGTCGCTGCCTTTAGGAGCCTTCGGAAGGCGGCCTAAGTTACTGGAAAAGCGAAGAGAAAAACCGGTTTCCCTGGGGCTGTGGGGGAGGTGAAAGCCGCCCCCATGCGCTATATGATTCGAAGCACAGACTGACCGGATTTCCCCTTGTCAGAACCCG
>CAYVVB010000115.1:0-24116 GCA_964454955.1 uncultured Bradyrhizobium sp.
CGTGATCAAGAAGCACGACTGATCACCACTGTAGTGGGACAGCAACGCGGGTCTGCGTCAGCGGGCCCGCGTTTTTCTGGCCTGCTCCATCAAACGGTTACAAGTTGCACATGGCCGTTATGCCGGAAGCGCCGGCAATCCACGCAGCGCGATCCTGCGTCCCACTGTCGCCTTAAGCCTCGCGCAGACTGGAACGATCATGAGCAGGTGCTCGTTGATTTGCGTCTGGGCAAGGAGGCCGAAGCATGAGGACAATGACCGCAACGTTCGCTCTCGGGGCGGCGCTGGTGCTGTGTACCCAGGGGATCTTGGGCGCCGCAGCCCAGGCTCGGACGGCCAAAGTCGTTCGTGAACCACGGGCGAGGCTCTATGTCGCGGTGCCCGTAGTGAGGCCAACTCCCTACTGGGATTCCAATATCGTTCCACGATATCGTTATCGCCCCGAGGACGACCGGATCGATCCATACGGCCCGCCCGTCGTGCCGGTGGTGCGCTATGGAAATCAGGAGGTGACGCTTCCGGCGTGGGGTTGGTATTGGTAAGGACTCCGGGATACGGCCGCGCGCTGCTCTGCGGGGTCCGGAAAATGCTCACACAACGGGGCGGACCTGCCAACTCAAGCCTGATGGGTCTTGATCCTGCTCTTCATTCTGGTGGCGATCGTCTCGAGGACGATGGCGAAGGCCAGAATGATGTAGGTGATCAGGCCGACCTCGCGCAGGTCGAAATAGTACTCGCTCGCCATGTGGAGATCGAAACCGACCCCGGACGCCCCGGCCGCCGCCCCCACCACGACCGCAGTCGCGAAATTCATCTCGAAGCGCAGGAAGGTCCAGGACAGCAGATAGGTGGAGGACGACGGGATGACCGCCTGGAAGACGATCTGCCACCAATTGGCGCCGCTGGCCTTGAGGGCCTCGATGACGCTTCGATCCAGATCCTCGAAGGACTCGGCATAGGCTTTGGTCAGGTAACTGACGGAATGGAAGGTCATGCCGATGACCGCAGCAGTAGCGCCGAGCCCCGCCGTCACCGCGAAGATCAGCACCCAAAGAATGGTCGGCACCGCCCGGATAAAGGCGACGAAGGCCTTGACGACATTGGTCACGGGCTTTGGAGCCAGATTCTGGGCCCCCAGAAGGCCGAGAAACAAGGCGATGAAGGCTCCGAACAGCGTGGCCAGAAACGCCAGCCCCAGGGTGATGACCACCTCGTAGAGGGCGTTGAGGAACGAAAGGTGCGGGCCGCCCGGCTGCAGGAAGATGATCCTCAGATTGGCCAGCGTATCCGACAGGGCCTGGGCGAGGTTGGTGCCGCCGTCGTCGATATGTGCCAGGGCGTAGACGGTCGTCAGCGCCAGCGCGAGCAGCAGGAGGCGGATGACGATCCGCTCCCTGGTCAACGGCCTGACGGTGAGCCGCGAGGCAACGCCGCCGTCGCTCAGCCGCCCCATACCGGTCAGGGTGTCCTGTAGCTGCATCACAGGATGATCCTTCGGATGTAATTCGAGACGATCTCGATCGAGATGATGGTGATCACGATCATGATCACCACGAGGCTCGCTTCGTGAAAATGGAAGCTCTTGTAGTAGACGTCGAAGGAAAACCCGATGCCTGTTCCGGTCAGCAGACCGACCAGCGTGGCATCGCGGATGTTCGTGTCGATCATGAACAGCAGCCAGCTCACCATCTGCGGCAGGCTCGACGGCAGGACGGCCTGCAGGACGATCGAGGAATAGCTGGCGCCCGTGGCCTGCAGCGCCTCCACCGCATGGATGCTGGCCTCGTCGATCGTCTCGATGAAAGCCCGGGTCAGGAAGCCGAGCGAGCCGAAGAACAGCGCCAGATAGCCGGTCAGCAGGCTCTGGCTGAAAGCCAGCATCAGGATCATGGCCCATGCGACCAGCGGGATGTTGCGAAACACCGAGGCCACGCCCCTGGCGATGACGCTGAAGAGCTTGTTGATCCGCGTCGTACGGGAGCCGACCATGGCCAGCATCAAGGCGAAGACAGCGGCAACCGTGGTCGCCGCGACCGACATGAGAATGGTGTCCCGGAGCTTCTGCGCGATCTCCGGCAACTTCGCCATGGCATGGGCGTCCGGATAGAAATTGCTCGCGCCCCAGACGAAGGCCTTGCCGATGCTGGTCAGCCCGGCGGCGGCGTCATACTTGGTGATGACGATCGACCCCGCAGTCAGCCCGCCAAGGGCTGCGAAGAAGAGCAGGCGATCGTTGCGGCGCTTGACGAAGATGTCAGCTGGCATATCGCACCCTCATGGGGGCGGTTTCCGTCCCGTAGATCTTCGCTATCCGCTCGGGCGACAGCTCGCCCGGCCCGCCGTCGAACACGAGCCGGCCCTTGTTGACGCCCAGAATCCGGTCCGAATATTTGAGGGCGACATCCACCTGATGCAGGTTGACGATCAGCGTGATGTGCATCTCCCTCGAAAACCGTTTCAACTGCTCCATGATGATCTTCGAGGCGCTGGGATCCAGCGAGGCGATCGGCTCGTCGCAGAGAATCATCTTCGGGTCCTGGACCAGCGCGCGAGCGATGCCGACCCGCTGCTTCTGTCCGCCGCTGAGACGATCGCACCGCTGGTAGACCTGTTCGGCAAGACCCAGCATCGTGATCACGTCCATGGCGTGCTTTTTCTCCTCGCGGGTATACCGGCCCAGCGCGCCGGCGAGCGTGGACTTGGAGCCGAGCCGGCCATGCAGAACGTTCTCGATCACCGTCAGCCGGTCGACCAGGTTGTAGTGCTGGAAGATCATGCCAATCTTGCTGCGCAGCTTCTTGAGATCCGTCCTGTTGAGCCGGCCGACCGGCAGCCCCTCGAAGCAGACCTCGCCTTTGCTGACTTCGATCATCCGGTTGATACAGCGCAGCAGCGTCGACTTGCCGGCGCCGGAAGGGCCGATCACGGAGACGAACTCGCCCTTCCTGATGGAAAAGCTGATGTCGTCGAGCGCCGGCCTCGCTGCGTCGTAATGCTTCGTGAGATGATTGACTTCCAACAACAGCGGCTCGGAAAGCTGCGACATCTGTGTCATCCTTCATCCCTCATGAAAGAGGCGCGGAGCCGGAAAATAGTTTCGGGGCCCGGAAAGCCGGGCCCCGAAGAGAGCAACGGGAATTACTTGATCCCCAGGACCTTGCGCATCGGGTCGTACCAGGAGTCCTCGACCTTCACGAAGCGAGCGGGGGCCTGGAAATCCGAGCCCTTGGTGCCGGCGGGAGCGAAAATCTTCGGGTCCTTCGCCACTTCGTCCGAACTCAGGACGTCGGTGATCTCCTTCATGGTCTTGTCGCTCAGATAGGCGCTGTTGACCTCGACCGGCGGATTCAGCACCGGGATCGACTTGATGACGACGAACTGCTTCCCGCCGAGGGAACTGAACGGAGCCGCAGCATCCTGCTTGATCTCGTAGACGGCGCCGGCGGTGTTGTCGGTGCCCGAGACCAGCGTCACGTAATTCGTCACCAGGAAGTCGCACACCGCGGCCACGTCGGCACGGCCGGTCAATGCGTTGACCAGCGACAATTGATGGGAGCCGCCGAACAGCACCTGCCCGAAGAAGTGGCCCTCGCCGCCTTGCGCAAGGTCTTCGAAGGTCAGGTTCTTCCACTTCGGATCGCTCTTGAACTGACCCACGATGGCGGCGGCCGGCATGTTGAAGCCGGAGGTGGAGTTGGTGGAAACGAAGGACATCCGCTTGCCGGCAATATTCGCGATGTTGAATTGCCCGTCGGACTCGTACTTCGTCTCATCGCCCTTCTTGACGACCAAACGGCTGTAATAGAGCGAGTCCTTCAGGGTTCCCGATGGTCCGGTGTTGACCACCAGCGGAATCACCTTGGGGTCGCGGGCGTGCGAGGTCAGGTATTCGTTGGCTCCGAACCACCCGATCTGGGCCTGGCCGTTTTCCAGCGCGGCAATGGCGATCGCATAGTCGGTGGTGAGCTTGTTTTCCACCTTCTTGCCGGTGGCCTTGGCGATCACGCTGGCGATTTCGTCGCGCATCCCGGCCAAGCCATCCGAGGAGTCGTTCGGCAGCCAGGCGATGGTGAGGGTGTCCGGCTCCTTGGCTGTCTCGGCTTTGGCCGCTGGTGCGGCCAAGACGCCACCGACCAGGGCAACGGTCAGCGCCATGGCGCTTGCCGAAAGAGCGTATTTCAGATGCATTGCAGTAGCTCCCGCGAGGTTGATCGATAGAGCGGTCAGGGATCGACGCGCAGCTCAGTTCGCCTGTGTGAATCAAGGTCGGAGCGCATTCGAGCGGGGTCTCCCGTTCGCATATTTTGACCGCCCATTGACCATCGCGACGCCGCCGCCGCGCACCACGGCTTCTTCCTGTCTGCCTCGTTATGTCGGAGGCGTCAGCAAGGAGCGTTGTGGTGCTGCGGCGACTAAGACCGGTGGCGGCGACCGCGGCGAACCTTATTCGCACGAGCGCACCACCTCACCGCATCTAGCGACGACATATGACAGCTACATGAAAAACGGGGTTCGTTTGTGTGGGCAAAAAGGTTTAGCTGTCGGGACAAAATGAGCACCGGGATTTCCGGAATTTGACGGTTGACAGCCGAACCCTGGCTTATGGTGCGCAAGAATAAGCCGTACGACGGCACGGCCGGTGTCGGATGCATGCCGCCCAGTTCGTCCTCCGAATGCACGAAGGAGCTGAACGATGTCCGAACATCCCAACAACGACGAGACGCGGATCAAGACCCTTCTCGAAACCTGGGCGGACGCGGTCCGCCGGCACGATATTCCCGCCATTCTCGCGCACCACGAAGCGGACATGGTGATGTTCGACTTGCCGCCGCCCCTGCAATGCAGGGGGATCGAGGCGTACGAACGCACCTGGGACCTGCTTTTCCGCTACCACAAGCCTGGAACGGCCTTCGACTTCGAAGAACTCGCCGTGACCGCGGGCCAGGATGTCGCCTTTGCGGCGGCGATCATGCGCTGCGGTCCCGATTCGTCCAGCAACCCGGCGGACAAGGACGGCTTCCTGTTTCGGCTGACTGTAGGTCTGCGCAAGGTTGACGGCGACTGGCGCATCGCGCACGAGCATCACTCGGTGCCTGCGAACGACTAGAAAGGCTGCCAACACTCGGCGTCAGGGACTGCGGGAGAGTCAGTCCCTGGGATTGGCCAGGACGAGACAAGCGCCGTTGGCGGCGCGCAGTTGGTCGCAAAGTGCTTCCGCCGATTGCCGTGACGTCTCACTGATGCGCAGGACGTAACGCGTCGCGTGCCCCATCGGGGTCTGCTGTTTCAGCACGAGCGGCCGGTGGTCGCCGATGATTTCAGAAAATTGACGGCGGATGCGTTCAAAGCTCGCAAGCACTTTCCCCTCTTCCCAGCTGCCGGCCAGCTGAACGCCCCAAGTTGGTGGTCCCCCTGCCGAGGCGTCCGAGGAATTGGCAGGAGGAGTTGGCTGCGAGGGGCTCGCCGGAGGCGTTGCATTTGCTTCTTTCAACGTTTCCGCGGGAGCCGCCCTGGTTTCTTCCGGTGTTGCCGGCGATCCTGGCGTTGTCTGTTCGGACGTTGCCCGATCGGGAGCTTTTGCTTCCTCGGACCTTGCCGCGATCAACGTGTCGAGCTGGTCGCACGGAACACCTTTTGGAATCGTAGCCCCCTCCCATCGGGGCGGGTTCGGGCTCGCCCATTCCGTGACCGCGTGTCCTGTGACGATCTGGACATAGCTGGAGGTTTCGTCCGGCAGATGAGCCTTTCCCGCGAGCCAGCGGCTGATGCGAGCCGGACCGGCGTTGTACGCCGCAGCCGCCAGACCCAAATTGCCAAAGGTTATGAACAGTTCACGAAGATAGCTGGCTGATTCCTTGAGAGCCTGAAGCGGCTCGAATGGATTTTTCAACCCGCGCTCTATCGCCGTTGCCGGCATGAACTGCGCAATGCCGCGCGCACCCTTCCGGCTCACCAACTTTGTTTCGAACCCGCTCTCCTGCCAGATCAAACGGGTAAAGAACTCCACCGGCAAGTCGTTTTCGGCCGAGACCCGCTCGACGGTACGGCAGATCTTGTCGAGACCGCTTTCCTTGTTCAGTCGACTTGAATCGTCTGCGGCCTCTTCTGCGAACAGCATCCGGGCAACAACCGGATTCGGCTCGATCATGATCACGATGGCGCCCAAAGCGGTGGCGCCGATGCCGGCCATCGCCGCCAATCTTCCCGCATGGGCCAGGAGCCTCGGGAGAGAAGTCCTCCGCCTCGATCGCCGGCGCGGTGCGGCAATCCCCTCGATTGCCATCGGGGCCGTCTCCTCGATTGTCAAAACAACAAACGAAGCCGCCGCAATCGCAGAATTGGCTTAGGTACACGGTCGAAAGGAGGCTCTTTTAAATACGTGAAGTGGCCGAAAGAATGGCCTGGCTACACTTTGGCGGATTGCGACCCGCACTGTGGTTGCCAGGCAAGCGTCGACTGTGGGCCGCTCTCGACCCTGTCATGGTGCCGTCATGCAGTCCCGGTACCGGTCGAGGCTCCACCTGCAAGCATTCCGTGACGCCGGTCAGCGTCGATTTTCCAGACCTGTTTGCAATTTCATTTGAGGGGGATCATGGCTTCTTTCACCGTGGCGAGCGGCACGACAAACACGACCGCGAAAACCGTCGGCGGCAACGATACCGGCACCATCCAGGCCGGCGGCACCCTGTCGGCCGCGACGGCCATCCAATGGACCGGCGGCTCCGCGAGCCCGGGCGTCGTCATCGACAATTCCGGCTGCATCAATGCCACCTCTCGCGGCATCGATACCTCGGGTTCGTTCTCGACCGGCAGCTTCACCCTCCTCAACGAATCCGGGGCAAGGCTGATTGCCTCAAGCAACGACGCCTTCCGCATCAACACCAACATTTCCAACGGCACCATCACGGTCGACAATTCCGGCCTGATCGTCTCGGGCGCGGTCGATGCGTCCAACAACATCGTCGCGCATGCGAGCGGCCAGGCGCTGGACTTCGCGGCGATCACCTCGCCGACCGCGATCGTCGACATCATCAATCATGCGGGCGCGGTGATCGGCTCAAGCGGCGACGACGCGATCCGGCCGGGCGCGGGCACCATTACCATCACCAATGACGGGCTGATCGACGCCACCGCATCCGCGAGCCGCGCCATCAACCTCAACACATCGAGTCTCGCCAGCATCACCTCCTTCACGCTCACCAACGGCGCGGACGGCGTTGTCCAGTCGCAGGGCGATGCCGTGCGGATCACCGCTTCAACACTGACGACGAACGCCGCCTACACGGTAACCGTCGATAACGCCGGCACCATCCAGTCCACGGGAACGGGCAGCAACAACGGGCAGGCGCTGGATTTCAACGACCTGGTGTCAACGAATGGCACCGTCCATCTCACCAACACGGCGACCGGCCTGATCCAGGCCGCGGACGCGGATGCGATCCGCGGCGGCGTCAACATGGTGATCGACAATTCCGGCAAGATCCTCGGCCATACCTCCGGCGATACCGGCAATGACGGCATCGATTTCCAGGGCAATGGCGGCGGGGTCGTCAACAACCACAACGGCGGCCTGATCGAGGGCGCCCGCCACGGCATCACCGGCGACCAGCCGGTGACGGTGACCAACGATGCCGGCGGCAGCATCATCGGCGACGCCGGCTCCGGCATCAATCTGGATACCGCGAGCACCACGACGACGACGATCGTCAACCACGGCTTCATCACCGGTCATTCCGACGGCACCAGTGACGGCGACGGCGTCGATATCGACGGCCTGATCGCGCTGACCAATGACGGCACGATCACGGCGACCGGCCACACCGACGGCGAGCTCGCGGAAGCTGTCGCGGTCGGCGGCGGCAGCATCGTGAACCACGGCACGCTCGACAGCTCCGAGCGCGCGATCACGGTCGACGACAGCAATCTCGGCAACGCCTTCGGGCCGACGACGATCGACAATGAAGGCCTGATCCACGGCGGCAGCGGCCAGGCGATTTCCATCACCGATACCTTCGCCGACACGATCACCAACAAGGGCGTCATCGAGGGCAGCGTCGCGATGGGCGGCGGCAACGATACGCTGAACGACTATGCGGGCTCGACCTTCACGGCCGCGATCGACGGTGGCGACGGCGTCGACACGTTCAACCTGCTGGGCACCGGCGCGGGCACGCTGGCGCATGCGGTGAACTTCGAATTGCTGGATGTGCAGGGAGGCCACTGGACGGTCACCGACGCCGAAAGCTTCTCGTCCGGCATCACGGTGGCCGCGGGCGCCGAGCTCGCGATCGCCAATGGCGGCTCGCTCAGCGGTGCGGTGACCGACGACGGCATCTTCGCGGACGTGCATTCGGACGTCTTCGTCTTCAATGCCACGATCTCCGGAAGCGGTGTATTCGACCAGGCCGGAACCGGCACCACCGTGCTGACGCAAACCAACAGCTATACCGGCGGCACGACCCTGCATGCCGGCACGCTCGAGCTGGCGGCGCTCGATGCCGCCGGCACCGGCGCGATCAGTTTCGAGGACGGCAGGCAGACGCTGAAAATCGACCAGGCGGCGCTGGACCACGGTCACCTCGACAACACGCTCGCGGACCTTGGAGCGGGCGACACCATCGACCTCGCCGGCATCGGCAAGGCGACCAAAGTGACGCTGTCGGCGGACAACGTGCTGACCATCACGGGCGCGAAGTCCGGCACGGTCTCGCTGCAGCTCGACTCGCATGCCTATGCGTCCGGCCTGAACTTCGATCTGGCCTCGGACGGCAATGGCGGCACCAAGATCACCGTCACCGAAGACAACCTCGTCGAGGGCAACAACGGCAACAACCTGCTCGTCGCCGAACGCGGCCCGCTCGGCAGCTTCCTAGAGGGCAAGGCCGGCAATGACGTGCTGATCGGCGGGTCGCATTCAGACGTGCTGGAAGGCGGCGGCGGCAACGATCTGCTGTACAGCGGCTCGGGGGCCGACCAGTTCCGCTTCAACGGCACCGACGAGAAGGCGGGCCAGCACGCCACCGATACGGTGTTCGACCTCAATTTCGCCAAGGGCGACAGCCTCGTGCTGTACGATTATCAGGCCGGCACCTTCGCTTCCGGCGGCGCGCACCCGGCAACCGTGCTCGATACCGGCGAAGGCGCAGGCTCCGGCGCGGTGGTGAATTCGATGGCGGCGCTGGTCAGCCTGGTCAACGGCTCGAACGACGTCTCCGCCCACCGCAGCGGCCTCAGCGATCTCGCGATCGACATCACCCAGAGCAACGGCAGCCACGAGACCATCGTGCTCGATCACCAATGGGAGGCCTATGCTCAGGCCTCCGGCAGCCATCTCCCCGGCGGTCATTTCTTCTTGTAGAGCTGCATCGGAGGCTGCGGCGACGACTTTGCGAAGAGGAAAGTCGCCGCAGCCTCCGTTACCGTAGCGGAGCCGCCGAGCTACGCGAATAGGTACGTGCACCCAATCTCCGGCGTCATTGCGAGCGTCAGCGAAGCAATCCGGGCTTTCTCCGGGGATAAAGTCTGGATTGCGTCGTCGCTTTCGCTCCTCGCAATGACGGACGCGGTTGCAGGTGCTCGTCCCGCTCAGCAATCGACGATTGCTCCAGCCTACCGCACCAATGCCGCGGCACTTGCGGAGGCCATGGTCTCTGCGGGTGCGGCGTCGGCCGTGAACGCGTAAACGTCCATCCGCAGGATGCCATGGGTCGAACTCGCGTGGAGCCGCTCGGCGCGCCAGCCTTCGCCTGCGGCGCCCAATGCCGCGAACATCGGCAGCAGATGTTCTTCGCTCGGATGGTTCTTGACCGCGAACGGCGCCCGCTCGCGATAGGCGAGCAGATCATCGGTTCGCTTCGCCTCCAGCGCATGATCGATCCAGTCCGCAAAACCGGTGACCCAATCGGGCGCCGGCGCATCCACAGCCTGGCCGCGAAATTCCGACAAATCATGAGTGAGGCTGCCGCTGCCGATGATCAGAACGCCCTCGCCGCGCAGCCGCGCCAGCGCCCGCCCCACGCGCAGATGATGCGCCGTTCCGAGGTGCGGCTGGACCGACACCTGCAGCACCGGGATGTCGGCGTCCGGATACATCAGCATCAGCGGCACCCACGCGCCATGGTCAAGGCCGCGACTGTCATCGATGGTGCAGCCGAGGCCGGATGCGCGCAACAGGTTCGCAACCTCGGCGGCAAGCGACGGCGAGCCGGGCGCGGGATAGGTCAGTTCATAGAGTTGGCGCGGGAAACCATAGAAGTCGTGGATCGTGTCGTTGCGCCGTACGGCGCTGACCGCAGGGCTTGCGGTTTCCCAATGCGCCGAGATCACCAGTACGGCTTTCGGCCGCGGCAGCCTTCCCCCGAGCCCGCTCAGAAATGACCGCGCCGGCGCATCCGTCAGCGGCAGGGTCGGGGCGCCGTGGGAGAGAAAGAGGCTTGGAATCATCATTGAGGTGCCTTTTGCTGCACGCTGCCCGCAGGGCCGATCAGCGCAGCGTAATCCGCCAACCAGCCGACCGCACCAGTAAAGCATCAACGGGATAGCCCTGTCACCGACCAGCCGCGCGGGCTACGTTCGCCGGCAATCGGACCGACGGCGGATTACGCTGCGCTGATCCGCCTGCCCCTTGCCGCCGGCGCGGCAATCGGTTTTGTTCCCGATGCTTGAATGGAGTCGAGAAGTGGCAAGGCCGAACAGCGCAGCAACGTCCGAGACATCCTGGCCGGTGTTCCGTTCCCTGCGCGGCTACCAGCCGGACCGCCTGCCCGGGGATATCATTGCAGGCCTGACGCTTGCGGCGATCGCCATCCCCGAACAGATGGCCACCGCGCGGCTCGGCGGGTTCGCGCCGCAGATCGGATTTCTCGCCTTCGTCGCGGGATCGCTCGGATTTGCGATCCTCGGCGGCAACCGCCTCCTGTCCTGCGGCGCGGATTCCACCATCACGCCGATCTTCGCCGGCGGGCTTGCGCTGCTCGCCGCATCCGGCTCGCCCGACTACCTGCCGCTGGCCATGGCGCTCGCCCTTCTGGTCGGCGGAATGCTGATCGCAAGCGGCCTGCTGCGGCTCGGCGGCATCGCCAACCTGCTGTCCACGCCGGTGACGGTCGGCTTTCTCGCCGGCATCTCGTTGCACATTCTGGTCTCGCAGATGCCGGGCGTGCTCGGCCTGCCCGCGCCAGGCGGGCCGATCCTGGAAAAAATCGCCGTGCTGGCGCAGCACTTGCGCGAGGCCAATCTCTACACCGTCTCAATCGGGCTGGGGGTGCTCGCGCTGGTCGCCGCCTGCGAGGCCGTGAGCGCGAAAATTCCGGGCGCGCTGATCGGCCTGATCGCGGCGACCCTGGCCGTGATCGCCGGCAGTCTCGAGAGCAAGGGCGTCAACGTGGTGGGCGGCGTGCCGGCAACGCTGCCCATCCTGTCGCTTCCCGATATCGATGTCGACCAATGGGCGAAGCTCGTCCCCTTAAGTCTGCTGATCGTCATCGTGGTGATGGTGCAGACGGCCGCGACCACCCGAGCCTTCCCTTCCGAAGCGGGCAAACCCGCCGACGTCGACCGCGACTTTCTCGGCGCCGGCGCTGGCAGCATTCTGGCCGGCCTGTTCGGTGCGTTTCCGGTCAACGCCAGCCCTCCGCGCACGGGCATCGTCGCGGAGACCGGCGGCCGGACGCAAATGTCCGGGCTGTTCGCCGCAGCCATCGTGCTGGCGCTGTCGGTATTCGGCGCCACGCTGCTGAGGCACGTGCCGAATGCGGCGCTCGGCGGCGTCCTGTTGTTCGTCGCCCTGCGCATCATCCGCTTCCGACAGATCGCCATGATCTTTCGGCAGTCGATGCCGGAATTCTTCCTCATCGTCGCCACCGCGGCTTCGATCATCGTGTTGCCGATCGAACAGGGCGTGGCGATCGGGATCGCGCTGTCGCTCCTGCACGGCGTCTGGAGTACGACGCGGGCGAGGCTGGTGGTGTTCGAGCGTGTGCCGGGCACGACGATCTGGTGGCCGACCAGCACGCACATCGCCGGCGAGCGGATTCCGGGTGTGCTCGTGGTCGGCCTGCAGGCGCCGCTCGCCTTCCTCAACGCCTCGACCTTCCACGCCGACCTGCTTGCGATGCTGCAGAAGACGAGGCCGCACCTGTTGGTGCTGGAAGCCGCCGCCACGGCTGAAATCGACTTTACCGCGGCCCAGCTTCTGCTCGACCTGTTCACCCAATGCCGCGAGCAGAACATCGACGTTGCGATCGCCCGCCTCGAATCGCTGCGCGCGCAGGACGCCTTCGAACGCTTTCGGCTCTACGACGTGCTGCCGCGGGATCATATCTTCCGCAGCGTCGACGAAGCGGTGCGCGCGCTGGGCGGCGCCACGACGGCGGGACCGCCATGATCTCGAACCGATCGAGCGGCAGCGGTCAGGCCGTTCGCGAAGCTGCAGGGCCTTGCGCTTCCAGAGTTCCCGCGCGGGCCAGGCGCACGCGGATTCGCGTGCCGCCGCCCGGACGGTCCTCGATCGAAACGGTGCCGCGGCTGCTTTCCACGATCTGGCGCACGATGGTCAGCCCAAGTCCGGCGCCGCCGCTCTCCCGGTTGCGCGAGGCCTCGAGCCGATAGAACGGATCGAACACATGGGCACGCTCGAGAGCAGGTATGCCCGGTCCGCGGTCCTCGACCCAAAGCTCGATGGAGTCTCTTTCCGCATGCAGGGAGATGTCGGCGCTGCCGCCATAGGCCAATGCATTTGCGACCAGGTTTGCAAGGACGCGCGAGATGCCGCCGGGCGATCCGAACACGGCAAGAGGGCCTTGCGCGCCGCTGAGCGTGATCGGCGCCTTCTGCGACTTGCGCGCCTGATATTCGTTCCGTGCGACAAGCGCGAGATCGGCGCCTTCGTTGGACGTGGCGGCAAAGGACGCGCGCACAAAGGCGAGCCCGTCATCCATCAGCGACTGCATGCCATCGAGATCGGCCGATGCCTTGGCGCGTTGTTCGCTCTCGGGCAGGAGTTCGAGGCGGAGCCTCAGCCGGGTGACATAGGTGCGCAGGTCGTGGCTGAGCGCGCCCAGCACCAGCGTCCGGCCGCGCAACAGTTCGGCGATGCGCGCCCGCATGGCGTTGACGGCGCGGATCAGCGCGCGTACGTCCGGCGCTCCGCGTTCGGCGATCGGCTCCGTCTCCATGTCCCTGCCGAAACGCTCGATTTGCATCGCGAGCTCGGACAGCGGTCTGGTTTCCCGGCGAACCGCGATGAGCGCTGCGAGCGCGACCACGAGGCCGAGAATTCCCGCAAGCAGGCCGAACGGGATGCCAAGCAGCCGCAGGCTGAGCTCGCCGGAGGTCAGGATTTCCAGATAGCCGCCCGAGGCAAGGCCGATCACCGCGTGCAGGCGGGCGCCGAACAGATCGCGCAGGCGGCTGACCGGGCGGCCGCCCTCTTCCTCGCCGGAGATGAATGACAGCGCGACAAAACGATCAACTGGCGGCCCGATGAGATGGCGCAGCTCCTGCTCCGCGCTGCCCAACAGGCGGCCGTGGGCGGTATTTTCCGGAACATCCGGACGGATGGTCACCGCGAACCGGACCGTGGACGCCGCGCTCCTGACCAGTTCGCGATCCGCCGGCGGTACGTGCTCGATCGCCCGGACCAATGCCGCGATGTGGCCGAACATCGGCCTCATGCCGACGGCCTCAAGTCTTCCCCGCTGCTCGACGAAGTAGACGGCGATCATCAGCATCTGCACGAGGACGACGGCGCCAACCACGATGAGCGCGAGGCGGGCAGCGATGCGGAGGCGACTCATCGGGCGCTGCTCCGAGGGTCAGACCACGCGCACGTCGGCGGTGAACAGATAGCCGCCATTGCGCACGGTCTTGATTGAACATGCCGCCGCGGGATCGGCAGCGGCGAGCTTGCGGCGCAGCCGGCTCACCGACACGTCGATGGTGCGGTCGTAGGGCTCGGCGGTGCGGCCGCGCGTCCAGTCGAGAAGCTGCTCGCGCGAGAGCACCCGCTTCGGGCGCTCCAGGAAGCAGACCAGCAGATCGAATTCCGCCGAGGTGAGTTCGACCATGGCCAGGCGCTCATCGAACAGGCTGCGCGCATCGAGATCGGCCACCAGCATTCCAAACCCCAGCCGGCGTGATGTCGCAGCCTGGAGGGGTCCGTTCGCGCGGCGCAGCACGGCGCGGATGCGCGCCAGCAGTTCACGCGGATTGAACGGCTTCGGCAGGTAGTCGTCAGCCCCCAATTCGAGCCCGACGACGCGGTCGACATCCTCGCCCTTCGCGGTGAGCATCAGGATCGGCAGCCCGCCCTTCGCGCGCAGGCGCCGGCAAATGGACAGCCCGTCCTCGCCCGGCAGCATGATGTCGAGCACGATGAGATCGGGCCGCGTCCTGAGCAGCGCGCGGTCCATGGCCTCGCCGTTCTCGGCGCAGACCGCGGCATACCCCTCGCGCCCCAGGAAATCGGCCAGCAATGAGCGAATTTCGCGATCGTCCTCGACGATCATGATGGTGCGGTGTTCCATGGTTCGCCTTATGCGGCCCCCGCCCGGCAGCAATAGGGCCGAAGCGCGCCGTTACAAAACGTTACAAACGCACTCCGCCCCGAAACACGGCGGCAAAGAAGGCAGGCGAAGGTCCCCGGCGTTCAAACCGTTGAAAGGATCGATCCCAATGCAAAAGTCACTATGGCCGGCGGCCCTTGCTTTCGCCGCCGAGCTGACGCTGGCAAGCCCGGCGGCGCAGGCCTTTACCATCGCCTCTCTTCCCACATCACCGGCCAACGAGGTCATCGCGGTGCGGGACTTCTGCGGCCTCGGTTGGCATCGCGGACCTTACGGCGTTTGTCACCCCAACGGGGTCGTCCCCTACGTCTACAGACCCTACGCCGCCTATGGCGCGCCGTATCCCGGACGCTGCTGGTGGAGAAACACGGTCTATGGACCGCGGAGGGTCTGCACATGGTAAGGCCGTCAAGCTTGCGCGAACTCAAGTTCGCTGTCGCAGCTCTCCTCGCCATGGCCTGCGCCGCCATGGCAGCTCCGGCCGCCGCGCAGAACGCAAAGCGCGGAGAATTACGGCAGGCCTGCGCCGCCGACGTCCGTGCACACTGCTCCGGCATCTTTCCCGGCGGCGGACGCATCAAGCAATGCATGGTCGAAAAGTTCGATCAGCTTTCCGACGGCTGCAAGAACGTCCTGAAGCAGGCGCGAGCGCAGCAATCCTCCAGCAAATCGCAGTGACGCCAGCACGCGGCCGCCCGGCATCTCCCTCGCGCCGGGCGGCGGCGGGGCCGCATTTCAAAGGAGCACGCCAATGAGCTCTTCGTTCCCTTTCGCTTTTCACGGCAGAGGAATTGGCTTCCTCCTCATCCTCGTCCTGATGCTGTCGGAATATCTGATCCATCGGCTGAACCATGCCGATGACAGCTATGATGCGCGAGAAACTGCGGCTTCACTCGCCATCGCGCTCGGCAGCAAGGCGGTCCGCGCGCTGAGCGCAGGCGTCACCGCGTGGCCGATCATGTTCGTCTATCGGCATCGGCTGTTCGACGTTTCGCCCGGCGCCTGGACCTGGATCGCGTTGTTTCTGGGCGCCGAGTTCTGCTACTACGTGCATCATCTGGCCATGCACAAGATCCGCTGGCTCTGGGCAACGCACTCGGTTCATCATTCGCCGACGCGGCTCAACTTGAGCGCTGGCATCCGCCTCGGCTGGGGTGCGCATCTGACCGGCGGCTTCCTGTTCTACCTGCCGCTCATTGCGCTCGGCTTCAATCCGGCAGCGGTCTTCGCCACGCTCGCGGCCGGGCTCTTCTACCAGTTCTTCCTGCACATGGCCTACGCGCCAAACCTCGGCCCGCTGGAGTGGGTGCTCAACACGCCGCGCCATCATCATGTGCATCACGCGTCGAACCCAAAGTGCATCGACAGGAACTTCGGCGCCGTGCTGATCGTGTTCGACCGGCTGTTCGGCACGTTCGCCGCTGCACCGAAGGATGAAGCGATGCAATTCGGTATCGCGGGCCTCGCGCCCAGCACCAACCCGTTCAACATCGTGTTCGCGGCCTGGCTGCAGATGTTCAGCGAGATGTTGCAGGCCGAGGGTATGGCAGCAAAGCTGCGGACCCTGTTCGCGCAGCCGGCGCAGGAGAACGCCGGACGGGGCGGTTCGGCCGGCGCTCATGCATGCCTCAGACGTCATCATTCCGGGGCGATGCGCAAGCATCGAACTGTGGTGCGCAATTGCGCACCTGAGAATCTCGAGATTGCAGGTTCGCTCGCTGACGCGAGCGCCCCGGAATGACGCGGAGCGTTCTGCCGCGCCGCGGCCTCAGGTCGACCGTCCCGGTCCGATCGCCTCGAATTGCGCCTTCTGCTCGTCGCTCAGCGTCGCGTAAAAATCCTCCAGCGCCGGGCGCACCAGCTTGACCGCCTGCAGCATGACGTCGAGCCGCTTGGCAATCGCCGCGAGCCGCGCCGGTGGCGTGAGCGTATCGTCCGGCTGGCATTCCGTCTTCAGCATGTCGGCGGCCTTGGCGCTGGCGTCCTGCAGCGCGTTTAGCGCGGTGCGCTGGGTCTCGTTGGGATGCAGCTTGGCCTCGATGTCGCTGCCCGGCCACTGCATGGCTTGCGCATTGCCGCAATTCTGCGCGAGCGAAACTGTCGCGGGCCGCGCTTTGCGCTGGTCTTCGGCAAGCGCATTGAGCCGCGCCTTCTGCTCGTCGTCGAGCAGGCCGTAGAACTTCTCCAGCGGCGGACGCACCATCTCCACGGCGGAAATCATCGCCTCGATGCGCTGCTGCATGGCGGCAAGCCGGCCGGGGGCCGTGGATGCAACTTGCGTCGGACACGCGGCGTGGATGGTCTGCGCCGCCTTGACCGAGGCGTTGGCAAGATCGTCCAGCGCGGCGCGCTGGGCGTCGTTCGGCTGGATCGCGTTCTGGATCTGATCGATCGGAAGGCCGGCCACATCGCGGCTGTCGTCGCCGCAGAGCTGCGCGACCGACGGACGCCTGGCCTGATGCCTGCGGCTGGGCGTGCCCTGTGGCATATAGCCGGCGAGTTCGTCGTAGCCGTAAGGCGCGAAGATGCCGGCATAGATGTCCGGATAGCCGTAGTCCCAGAAGCCGATGCCGTCGCCCCAGATCGTGTAATCGTAGATGTCGTAATAGGCGAACGGCCAGAACAGCGGGCCGACCCAGCCATACCCGCCGCCGCGGTGTCGCCACCAGCCATTCTTGCCGTGACCGCCATGCCAGCCGGCGAGCGCTGCGGCCGCGGCGATCTGCCCGCGTGCCCCGGGATTGCTGAGCCAGCGCCAGTTGCGCAGCCCGTGAGCATGTGACAGCGAGGCCATCGCGTTATGGACGCTTCCCGGTCGGACGTGCGCGTTGCGGACCTGGCTGAAGTTCACTCCGCCATGGTGTGCAAGGGATCGGCCGTGGAAGTTGCCGTGCGGGACAGCGAACCTCGCGCCGGCATGGCGTGCGCCGCCAATGTGCAGACCACCGATATGACGGCCGCCGAAATGACCACCGCCAAAGTGGGCAATGCCGCGACCACCGCCGAAGTGACCACCGCCGAAATGGCCGCCGCCAAAGTGTCCACCTCCGAAATGGCCGCCACCGAAATGACCGCCACCCCCACCAAAGTGGCCGCCGCCTCCGCCACGGCCGCCGCCACCGCCGGGCCCCCTGGCAAGCGCCGCTCCGGAGAGCGCGGTCGCGAGAATGAGGAGCGCAATTGCAACGCGGGATTTCGACATGGCTTTCTGCCCCCTATCCGATCATGTCACTCAATTGACGCCGCAGGAAGCCGAAAGTTCCCGGTCGGAACAAGGCGCCGCGACGGTGCAAAACCAAATCTATGATGTCCGTCTTGGTCCGATCGCCTCGAACTGCGCCTTCTGCTCGTCGTCGAGTGTTGCGTAGAAATCCTCGAGCGCGTCGCTCACCAATCTGACGGCGTGCTGCATGGCATCGAGCCGCCGATCCAGTGCGGCAAGCCGTGCCGGCGCCGTGAGCGCGTCGCCCGGCTGACAGACATCGTTGAGCATGTCGAGCGCTCTCGCGCCGGCCGCCTGCAGCACGTCGAGAGCGGCACGCTGCGTGTCGTTCGGGTGCAGCCTGGCCGCGATCTCGTCTCCCGGCCATTGCAGCGTGCCGGGTTGCGGCCCCTGGCATGCTTGAGCCGGCGCCTCGTCGGCGCCGTTTGCGACGGCGGTCTTGCGCCGATCGTCGGCAAGAGCGTTGAGCCGCGCCTTCTGCTCGTCATCCAATGCCTCGAACAGCTTGTCCAACGGCGGCTGGAGGGCAAGCTCGGCCTTGATCAACGTTTCGATGCGCTGGCCCATCACGGCAAGGCGCGCCGGCGCCGTCAGCACCATCTGCGTCGGGCATGACGCCCGTATCATCCGGGTGGCGTTGATCGAGGCGTCGGCAAGCTCGTCCAGCGCGGCACGCTGTGCATCGTTGGGCTGGATCGCCTGCGCAATCCGCTCGACCGGAAGGCCGGCGATTTCGCGGCTGTCGTCGCCGCAGAACTGCTGCAGCGGCGGGATCTTGCGATGTCGTTGCCCGGACGGATCCGGTCCGACATAGGCTGCAAGATCCTGCTGGCCATAGGGCGCGAACATGCCGGCGAAGATATCGGCGTAGCCATAGTCCCAGAAGCCGACGCTGTTGCCGAAGATCACGTAGCTGTAGATGTCGTCATAGGCGAATGGCCAGAACAGCGGCCCGACCCAGCCATAGTCGTCGTCGCCGTGACGCCACCACCCGTTCGCGGCGCGGCCGTCATGCCAGCCCGCCAGCGCAGCCGCCGCGACGATCTGCGCGCGCGCGGCAGGCTTGTCGAGCAGAGAGCCTTCGCGCTCCTCGCCGGCCTGTGGCGGCGAACCCGTATTGTCTTGATCGTCTTGACTGCCCTGGCTGCTTTGGTTGCTTTGTTCGCTTCGCGGAACGGTCGCGTTTCGGATGTGCCCGTGATGATGCGCGTAAGAGTGACCACGATGGAATCGTCCCGCCCGCAACGGCAGGATGCGCCCAAATACCGACCTCACGGCGCCGAGCGGCCCCAGATGCAAGCCACGGCCTCTGCCGAGCGCCATATCCGGCATCAGGGCGGCGAGAACGATCACAACAACAATTCCAATGCGGGACTTCGACACGGCACCCTCCCCCGCCAGCCTCATCGCGTCATTGAGATGACGCAAAGGGGAACCGAAAGTTCCGACGGGCATCGCGTCAAGCGAGCGATCCTGCGCCCCTCAGGCAGCTTAGCCGTCCACCGTGGCGATGGAAGTCGGGAGATCGCCGGGCTCTCGCATCGCCTTGGCATACCGGTCCAGGATCGCCTGCGCCGAGCCAATCGTCGCCTGCAACTGCAGCGCTCCAATCATCTGCATTGCGCTCTCATAGCCGAGCAGGCGATATGCGTCGAACTGCTCCGGGTGAAAGAACTGGTCCGCGGTGGTCTGATGCGGAAAGGCCGGATTGTTGGCGAGATAGCCCGCGGTGGTGAAATCCATCTGGCGAATGACGGTCGCCTTCAAATAGATCAGCGCGGCACGACGGCCGTCCCTGTAGGTGATGGTCCCGACCAGATAGGGCGCCTTCGCGTATTTGACGCCGTAGGGGTAGCCGTCATTGCTGGGATACATCACCAGCCGTTCGGGGCCGCCTTCCCCGGCCGGAAAATCGACCCTCGCCCCGAAATCCTGCTCGATGCGCCGCGCGGCCGAAACCAGTGACGACAGGCTGATCGACGGATCCTCTTCACCGTCGACAATGAGAATGATCTCGAGTTTGCGGCGCACCAGTTCGTACAAGCCCAGATTTTCGAAATGGCCGCCGTCCGTCAGTTCGAGAAACTTGCTGTCGTGCCGGTGCTTGGAAAACCCCGCATAGATGCCCATGGTCAGAAATGTCGGAATCGAACGGATGCGCCGCGACGACCGCCGGCCCGGATTGCCGACCCAGAGGCCAAGCCGGATGTTCAAGAGAGACATCACCGCGGAAACCAGCGGGTTCATCGTAATGCCGGTCCCGATGTAGCCGGCGCTGGCGTTGGCCGCAGCGCCCGAAGCCGCCATTCCCGATGCCAATGTGAAGGGACCGTTCAGGGCAATGTACTTGACCGTGTCCTGCCAGCCGGTGCGTCCGCTGCCGATGAAGAAGGGAGAGATCAGGAAGTTGTCGCCGCCACGCGAGGCCGCCTTCTGGTCATCGTCGTTGATCAGGATCACGTTGGTGTTGATCAACGGATAGGGCCGCGCGCGCCAGCTCTCGCCCGGTTGCCGGGCCTCGAAGAAGCGCCGCAACTGGGCGATCGAAAGCGTATCGGCCATCGGAGAGAAATCGGATTTCATCGCGCGTACGGCGGCATCGTTCGGCATGAAGGCCTCCATCAACCGGTCGCGGTAGAAGCGATGAAAGCCCACGAAGTTGATGTTCGCGATCAGCGCAATGGCGAACGCCAGCAATATGGCGCCGCTGATGCCGATCAGGATGTAAAGCCTCCAGGCGGCAAGATCGCTGTCGTTGAAATGCAGAAGCAGCGCGGCGAGGACATAGGAAACCACGGCCGTCATATAAAGTGCGACGATTGCGGCGACCGTCGCAGCGATCTGCCCGATCAGTCCGGGAACGATACTGCGCAGAAACGTGTAATAGCCGTAAAGGGCCGATCCGACGCCGCTGAGCAAGCCGACCAGCGCGACGAGCGTGGCGTTTGCGCCGTGGCCGGCGATGTATTTAAGTCCGAAATGGGGAATGATCGGAATGGTCGAGTAGACGAGGACGGCCAGCGACGGAATGAAGGCAAGCCCCATGACGCGTTCGATCGTGCGGCGCAACCAATAGCTCGCATTGAGCGACTTCGGCGTCACCAGCTCCGATACGATGATCAGCACGCAGACAGCCAATGTCACGGCCAGTGCGAGGCCGACCAGGACCATCGACGTGTCGCGGCGGGCATAGGCGAAGATGATCCATCCGAGCCCGCCCGCGCATGCCAGCGCCAAAATGCCGGATTTCGCAACCGTGCGGGCCGGATGAGGACTGTCCTGGGGCGCCCGGCTGACCAGCGCGAACAGGACCGCCGCGGCCACGAATAGCGCTGCAACGATATAGAAGGCCCAAAGACCGATCGCATAGACCGCCGAATAGCCGAGATCGCAGGAAAGGTCCCTGTCGCAGGTCTGCATCCAGCGCGCGGGCATGACTTGCCAAAACAGCGGAGACAGCACGTCCAGCCGATGGAACAGCAGATCGAGGAGGTAGCCGACAATCGACAGCACGACGAAACACGCGGCGAAAATCGGCAGCCAGGTCAGCGAACTGATGATGACCGTGCGCAGCAGCACGCCGAGGATCGACCAGATGCTCAAGCCGCGCCCGGGCGTCAGATACGAACTGTGCGCACGCAGGAAGGCGAGGTTCCGTTCCGCATGCGGCTGCGCCGGTGAGGGCGGCCCGATGAACTCGGGATCGGGCCGTGCCGGCCCGTAGGGAAAATCGGACGGCGCAAGGCCGAAAGACGGCTCGCTCGCGCTGTCGTCGTCGCTGCGCGGCGATCCCCACCACCATTGCAGGGAGGTCGCGATATAACCCCCTCCCGACACGCTCGAAATGTAGTCGAAGCGCCGCAGCAAATCGGTTTCAGCCAGCGCCTGCAGCACACCCAGGCAAAACGTGGCGGACCTGATGCCGCCTCCGGAAAGGCCGATGCCGGACCAGGGGGCCGCGCCCGCTCCGCCAAGGCGCTCCGCGCGGGAGAGCAGGATCGCAGCGGTTTCCGTGTTGATGACGTCCTGCTCACTTGCCGGCGGGGTATCGTCGCGCATGGGAGCAGCCATGTCTTCTTCACGCCTTTCGTCGCGCGACTAAAGCGCGATGGGATTGGGCTGAACCACCATCGCGCTTTAGATCTTCGTTTGAGCATGATCTTTTCGGAAAACCGCTGCACACTTTTCCGGATCATGCTCTATGGGGACAGCGGCCACTCACCCTCGCGGGCGCGCGTGTAGTTCAGCCCATTGGCCGCCAGGGCCTCGAGATCGTTGATGCGCAGGAAGCTGCCGCGCTTGAGCCCGGAGAGGCGAAAGCGCACACAGGTCGGCAGGGCCGCGTCGACCCGATATTGCTTGAGCTCGACGCGCTGGTCCGCGAGATTCTCCGAGCTTGCATAGCCCCTCGTGACCCCGATCCAGGCAAGCGCCTGACTGTACGTTCCGCCGGAGACCACGGCGGGGTCGAAGGAGAACTGCGAGCGGTTGCTGCGGGCATCCCACGGCACCAGCGAGTCCTGCGTGCTGTCGTCGGTCGCGCGACACGCCGCCTTGCGGCCCAGGTAACGGAAATGGAAGGCGCGAAGCACGTCGCTCTCGCGGACCTTGCGTCCTTCATCATGATAGCGGTCGTAGGAATCGGCCGGGATATCCCTTTCGCCGAAATCGGCCACAGGCCCGCAGGTTCCGTTGTCGAGATGCTCGGCCTTTCGAACCAGGCGCACGTTTCGCGAGGCGCGCGTAACGGCCGGCTCGTCGAGCGGACGCGTGCGCGCGGATTTGACGATGACGACTCCCGACCTGGCGGGATCGATGCTTTCGCGGATGACGTAGGCGAACTCGACGGTCTGATTGGCAAGATTGGGCTGCGCCCCGTCGAGCGGCGTCCAACCGTTCGCACCGGCCGACCGGAAGAAGACCTGCCGATCCCTCAAGTCCAGGGGATCGCGCATCAGGAAGCGGCAATCGTCCGCCAGGCAAATGCCCGCGGTGCACATGAAGATCGCTGCGACAATTCCCTGACCAAGCCACACCTGCATGCCCCTCATGGCAGCCTCCAGGCTCGCGATATCGGCACCTGCAATCAGAGGTAGACAGGGTATCCTTTGCGGCGTCAAAGAGCAAGGCGCGCGCCGCGGCGCGATTGCCGCAGCACGGTCCGGATTATGAAGTTATGCGTGAGAGCCTCCATGCCCCAGGGCATAGAGGGCTGCGGCCTGTGACCGCGGCCGATCGAAGGCCTATGCCGCCGGCACGATCTTTCCGGGATTGAAAATATCCTGCGGATCCAGCGCACGCTTGAGTGCGCGCATCGCATCCAGTGCCTCGGGCCCGAGCTCGGGTTTCAGATATTTCTGCTTGCCCTGGCCGATGCCGTGTTCGCCGGTGCAGGTGCCGCCCATCGCCTGCGCCCGCTCGACCAGGCGGTGCATGAACTCCTCCCCTCGCCCCATCTCTTCGACATCGTTGACATCGCAGACGAGCGAACAGTGGAAATTGCCGTCCCCGACATGGCCGACGATCGGCGAGAGCAGGTTGAGCCGCTTCAGGTCCGCCTCCGTCTCGGTGACGCAATCGGCCAGCCGCGAAATCGGCACGCAGACGTCGGTCGCCACCACGCCCGCGCCCGGGCGCAGCGCCTTCACCGCCCAATAGGCGTCGTGCCGCGCCTGCCAGAGCTTGGTGCGATCCTCGGGCTTGGTGGTCCAGGTGAAATCGCCGCCGCCGCATTCCTTCGCGATCTCGCCGAAATTCTTCGACTGCTCGCCGACTTCGACCGCGGTGCCGTGAAATTCGAGCAGCAGCAGCGGCGTTTCCGGCAGCGTCAATTTCGAATAGGCGTTGCACGCCCTCACCTGCTCGGTGTTGAGCAGTTCGATGCGCGCCAGGGGAATGCCGGTCTGGATCGCGAGGATCACCGCCTGGCAGGCCCCGCCCAAAGTCTCGAACGAGCAGGCCGCGGCCGCAATGGTTTCGGGGATTCCGCGCAGCTTCAAGGTGAGCTCGCAGATGATGCCGAGCGTGCCCTCGGCGCCGACGAACAGATGCGTCAGGTCATAGCCGGCGGAGGATTTTTTCGCTCGGGTGCCGGTCTTGATGATCTCGCCATCGGCGCGCACCACTTTCAGCGCCAGCACGTTGTCGCGCATGGTTCCGTAGCGCACCGCATTGGTGCCCGACGCCCGCGTCGACGCCATTCCGCCCAACGAGGCATCGGCTCCCGGATCGATGGGGAAGAACAGGCCGGTGGCGCGCAAATCCTGATTCAATTGTTTGCGGGTGACGCCTGCCTCGACTGTGCAAAGCAGGTCCTCGGCGCGAATTTC
>CAYVVB010000116.1:0-5396 GCA_964454955.1 uncultured Bradyrhizobium sp.
CAGCAGCGCAAGGGGCGTGGTGACGAGCCCTATGTCAATCACCTGGCCGAAGTTGCGAACCTGTTGTCCGCAGCGACCCAGGGCGAGGACGCCGAACTGGTGGCGGCCGGCTGGCTGCATGACACGCTGGAAGATACCGGGACGACGCATGAGGAGCTGGCGCAGCGGTTCGGTCTGCGCGTCGCCGGCCTCGTGGACGAGTGTACGGACGATATGAACCTGCCCAAGAGCGAACGCCGGCAGAAGCAGATCGAGGACGCGCCGGGAAAATCGCCAGGCGCCAGGCTGATCAAGATCGCCGACAAGGTCAGCAACGTCCGGGCTCGTATTTTCTCAAGCCCGAGCCAGGCACAGCGCGAGGAGCTCGCCGATTACGTGGCCTGGGCCGAGCAGGTCGTCGATCGCTGCCGCGGCGTGAACGGGACACTCGACAGCCTGTTTGACGAAGCCATTGCGAATGCCAAGAGCACATTGTGAGCGTACTGCCGTAACCTGGATTGCTAGTTGGGGGCACTGATGTCCGTGAAAATCAAACGTTCCGTCTATGCCGACATGTTCGGCCCGACCACCGGCGACAAGGTGCGGCTCGCCGACACCGATCTCATCATCGAGGTCGAGAAGGACTTTACGACCTATGGCGAGGAGGTGAAGTTCGGCGGCGGCAAGGTGATCCGCGACGGCATGGGGCAGTCGCAAGCGACCAGCCGGCAGGGCGCCGCCGACACGGTGATCACCAACGCGCTGATCGTCGACCACTGGGGCATCGTCAAGGCCGACGTCGCGATCAAGGACGGCCTCGTCAGCGCGATCGGCAAGGCCGGCAATCCCGACATCCAGCCCGGCGTCACTATCGTGATCGGCCCGGGCACCGACGTCATCGCGGGCGAAGGCAAGATCCTCACTGCCGGCGGCTTCGACAGCCACATCCATTTCATCTGCCCGCAGCAGATCGAGCACGCGCTGATGAGCGGGGTCACCTCGATGCTGGGCGGCGGCACCGGTCCGTCGCACGGCACCTTTGCCACCACCTGCACGCCCGGACCCTGGCATATCGGGCGCATGATCCAGTCGTTCGATGCCTTTCCGGTCAATCTCGGCATTGCGGGCAAGGGCAATGCGTCGCGCCCCGCCTCGGTGGTGGAGATGATCAAGGCCGGCGCCTGTGCGCTCAAGCTGCACGAGGACTGGGGCACCACGCCGGCCGCGATCGACAACTGCCTGTCGGTCGCCGACGACTACGACGTTCAGGTGATGATCCATACCGACACGCTGAACGAGTCGGGCTTTGTCGAGGATACGGTGAAGGCCTTCAAGGGCCGCACCATCCACGCCTTCCACACCGAAGGCGCCGGCGGCGGGCATGCGCCCGACATCATCAAGATCGCCGGCCTGAAGAACGTGCTGCCGTCCTCGACCAATCCGACCCGGCCCTTCACCCGCAATACCATCGACGAGCATCTCGACATGCTGATGGTGTGCCACCATCTCGATCCCGCCATCGCGGAAGACCTTGCGTTTGCCGAGAGCCGCATCCGGAAGGAGACGATCGCGGCGGAAGACATCCTGCATGATCTCGGCGCGCTCTCGATGATGTCGTCGGACTCGCAGGCCATGGGCCGGCTCGGCGAAGTGATCATCCGCACCTGGCAGACTGCGGACAAGATGAAGAAGCAGCGCGGGCCGTTGCCGCAGGACAAGGGCAAGGACAACGACAATTTCCGGGTGAAGCGCTACATCGCCAAATACACCATCAATCCGGCGATCGCCCATGGCGTCTCCAGGCTGATCGGCTCGGTGGAGAAGGGCAAGCTCGCCGACCTCGTGCTGTGGCAGCCGGCTTTCTTCGGCGTGAAGCCGGATTGCATCATCAAGGGCGGCTCGATCGTGGCCGCCCCGATGGGCGATCCCAACGCATCGATTCCGACCCCGCAGCCGGTGCATTACCAGCCGATGTTCGCGGCCTTCGGCAAATCGCTCACGGCTTCATCGGTGGTGTTCACCTCCAAGGCCGCGGTCACTGCAGGCCTTGGACGCAAGCTCGGGATCGACAAGACGCTTTATGCGGTGCAGAACACCCGCGGCCGCATCTCCAAGAAGAGCATGATCCATAATGACGCCACGCCCAGGATCGAGGTCGATCCGGAGACCTATGAAGTGCGCGCCGACGGCGAGCTTCTGACCTGCGAGCCGGCGGAGGTGCTGCCCTTGGCGCAGCGCTATTTCATGTTCTAGAGTCCTGCCGTCCCTGTCCGCAAACGGAGAGGGAAGGCGGATGGGCTGTTGAAGCCGGAAAGAAACCGGGAGGAAATTTCGTGATCTACGTCATCGCCACCACGCAAATGAAGCCGGAATGCCGCGAGGCTTTCATCAAGGGACACAAGGACTGCATCGCCGAGACGCGCAAGGAGAAGGGCTGCCTTTCCTATGAGGGCCACACCAGCGTCAACGATCCCAATCTGTATGTGGTGGTGGAGCGCTGGGAAAGCCGTGAGGATCTCAACGCCCATGCACGAGCTCCCCACATGAAGACCTGGCGGGACTATTCCGGGTCGCTCAAGGTCTCCACCGTGATCGAGATCATCAGCGACGGCAAGGTCGAGAAGTTCTAGAGGGAGACCGCAATGATCCGCGCGACGCAGGTCAAGCCGCAGTATCGCTGGACCGAGGCTGCGGCCGATACGGTGGTGCTCGATTTCGACGACCGTCACCGGCGGCGCATGACCATGCGAGGTACGCGTGGGCTTGCGTTTCTGCTCGACCTCGAGAGCGCGATTGCGCTGCGCGGCGGCGACGCGCTGGTGCTCGAAGACGGCAGGCTGGTCGAGGTTGTTGCGGCGCCCGAGCCGCTGCTCGAAATCAAGGGCCACGATCCGCATCATCTGATCCGCGTCGCCTGGCATCTCGGCAACCGCCATCTGCCGACGCAGATCATGGCAAAGGCTTTGCGGATCAGGCGCGACCATGTGATCGAGGCGATGGTCAAGGGGCTGGGCGCGCGGGTCATCGAGATCGAGGCGCCGTTCGATCCCGAAGGCGGCGCCTATGCCGGGGCCGCGCACGGCCATGCGCATGAGGCCGACGCGCATCATCATCCCGCGGCGGACGAGCACGCGCACGATCATGGCCATCATGATCATCATGACGGCCATGGTCACCACGAGCACCATCACGGCCATTCCCATGCTCATGACCACGACGGATAGGGACCACGCGGCGGGGGGCGGTACGGCTGCGCTGTATCGGCTTCTGACCTGGCTTTCGCCGGCCTTCCCGGTCGGCAGCTTCTCCTATTCCAGCGGCATCGAATGGGCCGTGGAAGCCGGCGATATCCGGGATGCGCAGACGCTGCGCGACTGGCTTGCGGCGATGCTTGGCGACGGATCGGGCTTTTGCGATGCCGTCTTTCTGGCGCATGCGCACCGCGCGGTGGAGGCGGCCGATGAAGCCGCCTTGCGCAACGTCGCCGAGCTCGCGGCGGCTTTCGTGGCCTCGCGCGAGCGGCAGCTCGAAACCATGACGCAGGGACGCGCCTTCATCGAAACCGCGCGGGCGGCGTGGAGTTGTCCCGGCCTCGAGCGCGGCCTCGCGCATTGCGATGGCGCGATCGTCTACCCCGTCGCGGTCGGCCTGGTCAGCGCCGCGCATGGCATCCCGCTCGATCCGACGCTGCACGCCTTCCTGCATGCGCTGGTCTCGAACTGGATCTCGGCCGGCAGCCGGCTGATCCCGCTGGGCCAGACCGATAGCCAGCGCGTGCTCGCGTCGCTGGAGGCGATGGTCGCGGCCACCGCGGACCGTGCGAGAGGCGCCTCGCTCGACGACCTCGGCAGCTCGACCTTCCGCGCCGATCTCGCGAGCCTGCGCCACGAGACGCAATATACGCGCCTGTTCAGGTCATGACGCGTCCCATTCATTCCTCGCGCTTTCGGCGCGACGACGACAACTGAAGGATCGAAACAAGATGCCAAGCTCACACGGCCCGCTTCGGATCGGCGTCGGAGGCCCCGTCGGATCTGGCAAGACCGCGCTGATGGACCTGTTGTGCAAGGCGATGCGCGAGCGCTACGACATCGCCGCGATCACCAACGACATCTATACCAAATGGGATGCGGAATTCCTGGTGCGCTCGGGATCGCTGACGCCGGACCGTATCGCTGGCGTCGAAACCGGTGGCTGCCCGCACACCGCGATCCGCGAGGACGCGTCGATGAACCTTGCGGCGGTGGCCGACATGCGAGCGAAATTCCCCGACCTCGACCTGGTGCTGATCGAGTCCGGTGGCGACAATCTGGCCGCGACCTTCTCGCCGGAACTCGCCGACCTCACCATCTATGTCATCGACGTCGCGGCCGGCGACAAAATCCCCTCCAAGGGCGGCCCCGGCATCACCCGCTCCGACCTGCTGGTCATCAACAAGATCGACCTTGCGCCCCATGTCGGGGCCTCGCTGGAGAAGATGCAGGCGGACGCCAAGCGGATGCGGGGGGAGCGGCCCTTCGTCATGACCAACCTGAAGAAGAGCGAGGGCCTGGACCGGATCGTCGGCTTCATCGAGGCCAGGGGTGGGCTGCAGCCTTCGGCTCGCCCGGGGCCGTCCCGTTAACGCTTTCCGTTAATGCTTGCGGCGGGCGGCTCCCCCGCCCAGCCAGCCAGCGGAATGTCCCGGTCCGGCGGGAACAAAAACGGCTGTTCCCCGTTACCATCCCTCGGGTCCTTTCCTAGAGCCGGCAGTGGGGACTTCCAGCAAATCGCAGCGTCATACTGCCGCGCGCAGTTGCGTACCGATCATGTCTGCATCATCATATCTGCCGTATTGCCGCCTTTCCCTCCCGCGATTGCCGTCCGACGAATTTCTCATGACCGCTGTCCCACTCCGCCAACCGCGCAACGTCGAGTAGGCGAGTGGTCCGGCTGAGTTTCATCATCGGCTTGATCGCACTGATCGGAGTGACGCTGTCCGGGCTTGCCGCTCACCGCGTCCACCAGCAGGAGCTGACGATCGACGGCATTGCGCTGGCGCGCGCCATCGACGTGCATGCCAGCCTGGTGCAGGACCGGCTGACCGAACGCGAGCTGCTCGCCCGTGTCGCGTCCTACCTGTTCCGTTCGCCCTCAGTGGTCAAGGCGAACATGCTGGAGCCGCTGCGCTCCTCGATCTACGCCTTCAAGGCCGATTTCGTCGTGGCGGGCTGGATCGCGCGGCTGAAGCCGAACGAGCTCGACGCCGCCCGCAACGAGCTTGCGCGCGCCGGCTTCCACGATCCATCCATTCGCGACATCGACGGCAAGGCGCTGGATCCGCATTCGCCGCAGCAGCCGGTCGACGTGCTGATGGATGTCGAACCCCGCAACGACCAGACGGCGCCGTTCGTGGGCCGCGTGCTGGATGACAGTCC
>CAYVVB010000117.1:0-19420 GCA_964454955.1 uncultured Bradyrhizobium sp.
GCCCGCGCGCGCGACCCTTCTGCTGCGCCGGGGGCGGGGCCCCCGCCGCGGGTGGGCGCCCCCCCCCCCCCGGGGGGGGGCGGGACCAGCGCTATCCAAACGCGCGAGGGGGGGGGGGTGAAACCACACGCGACGGCCTCACCCCACCCCGCCTCACATTTCGCTGCGCTCAATGTGAGCCGACCCTCCCCCTCCAGGGGAGGGTGCTCACTACGCCGGACAAGCCCGATCTCGTTACCCCCAGCGCGAAGAGGTCGCCAACCTACTGCCGCAGCATGATCAGAGGATCGGCGCTGTCGGGGACGAGCCGCCATTGCGCATTGTCGTCGGCCTCGAAGCGCCAGGTCTCACCGCGATCAGACATCAGCAGGATCTGGCCGCGCTCGAGCCGCCATTGCGTCGGCGCAAAGGAAGCGATGACGGAATCGCATTTCGGCTTCAGGAAGACCTGGAAATTGTCGCTGCCGGCGTCGTTGTTGGTCAGCGTCAGTCCGCAGACTGTCGCGCCGTTGCCGCGCACCATCGCCCAATCGCCGATCATCTGGTCCATCGACTTGGCGAGCGAGCGGGCTGCGGCGAGGTTCTGCAGGATGTAGACTCCCTCATTGGTGCGCACGCCCTCGAAAATGCCGGTCTCGACCTCGGTGAAGTCGATCACCGCCTCACCCTTGGCGTCGTGCAGTCGCACGATATCAAGGCCCTTGATGCTCCAGCCGGTGATCTCCCTGGTGAAGGGCAGCGCCGTTGCGCAAGCAGGCTCGAGCTCGAGCTTCAGCCCCTGCACGCTCGAATCGCCCTTCAGCGTCACCACGCAGGTCTTGCTCCGCTCGGTCGTGGAAAGCTCCCACTGACCGATCATCTCTTTCTTCAGTGTTGCCGCATCCTGCGCGCGTGCCGGCAACGCAATCGATGCGAAAAGCAACGCCACCGCAAAGCACACGCGAAATTTCATCATGAGATCATGATCCAATTGGACGGAATCGGATCATGATCCCATCTTCTTGTTTGAGCATGATCTGCGCGCAAACGCTTTGCGTTTGTCGCGAGGGAAAACCGGTTTCCACTTTTCCGGATCATGCTCTAGGCCTTTACAGGCGTCTCCGGCACCGGTGTCAGCGGCGGCTTACCGGCAAACCAGGCCTTCAGATTGTCGACCACGAGCTGATCCATCGCGTTGCGTGTTACCACGGAAGCCGAGCCGATATGTGGCAGCAGGACGACATTCTGCATCGCCTTCAACTCATCCGGCACGTTCGGCTCACGCTCGAACACGTCGAGGCCGGCCGCCAGGATGGTGCCGGATTTGAGCGCCTCGATCAGCGCCTGCTCGTCCACCACCGTGCCGCGCGCAACATTGATGATGACACCGCGCGGGCCGAGCGCCTTCATGACGTCGGCATTGATCATCTTCGCCGTCCCGGCGCCGCCTGGAACGATGACGACCAGCGTGTCGACGGCGTTCGCCATCCCGATCAGGTCGGGATAGTGCCGGTACGACAGGCCGGCCACCGGATTGCGGGTGTGATAGACCACCGGGACTTTGAACGCATCGAGCCGCCGCGCGATCGCCTGTCCTATCCGGCCCATGCCGACCACACCCACCGTCCGGTCACGCAAGGAGCCGGCGCTCAAGGGATATTGCTGGTTCAGCCACAAGCCGGAACGCAGATACCTGTCGGCCTTGATGAACTCGCGCAACGTCGCAATCAGAAGGCCCATGGCGATGTCCGCGACCTCTTCGGTCAGCACATCGGGCGTATTGGTGACCATGATGTCGTGGTCGCGCGCGAAGGCCGCATCGACGTGATCGTAGCCGACGCCGAAGGTCGAGACGATCTCGAGCTTCGGAAACAGCGCCAGCGTCCTGGCGTCGCCCCGCACCGAATTGTAGGTGATGGCCATGCCGCGGATCCTGGCGGCCACGTCCGGCGTGAGGCGTTCAAGATCGCCGGCGATCTCGCAATGATGCAGCACGAACTGATCGGAGAAACCGTTGTCCACGATCGCCTTGCGCGGCCCGTAAACCACCAGATCGATTTTTTCCGAGGAGGAAGTTCCAGGGGCCATCAGCTTTCCTTTCCGAGCGCGCTTTCGTGCCACCGCCGCAGAGCGAGATGCGAAAGTAGCGCCAGCAGCCCATAGATGACAATCCCGGCGAGCGAGAGCAGCAGGAGTGCGGCGAACATCCGGGGAATGTTGAGGCGATAGCCGGATTCGGCGATACGAAAGGCAAGTCCGGACCCTGCGCCCGCGGTTCCTGCGGCGATCTCGGCAACCACCGCACCGATCAGCGACAGCCCGCCCGCGATGCGCAGGCCCCCGAGGATATAGGGCAGGGCCGATGGCAGCTTGAGCAGATGCAGCGTCTGCAGGCGCGAGGCTCCATAAAGCTGAAACAATCCGGCGAGATTGCGATCCACCGAGTTCAGTCCGAGCGTGGTGTTGGCCAGCACCGGGAAGAATGCGACGATCCAGGCGCAGACGACGACGGCTGTCTGTTGCGGCAGGTAGATCAGGAGCAGCGGCGCGATCGCGATGACGGGCGTGACCTGCAGGATCACCGCATAGGGAAACAGCGAATATTCCAGGAGCCTGGACTGGTTGAACAGAAGCGCGAGCGCGATGCCGCCGACGGACGCGGCGACAAAGCCCTCCAGCGTCGTGAGCAGCGTCGTCATCAGCGATTGCGACAACACATCCCAATCGCCGATCAGGGTCTTGAAGACCAGCACCGGCCCGGGCAGCACATAGGGCGGAATATTCTTGACCCGAACCACGGCCTCCCATGCCGCAAGGCCCAGCGCCAGGACGACGACCGGCAGCAGGATCCGCAAGACCCGGAAGGCGCCGCTCTCCGCGGCCCGCTGATTGGGCTCGAAGCTCATAGCGCCGATCGTCCCGAATAGGATGGCGCCAGCGCGGCCGACACCTTGCGGCAATAATCTGCATAGGCCGCGGAGGTGCGAAACTCCTCGCCACGCGGCTCGACCGTTGCGATGCCGATCTCGGCTGCGATACGGCCGGGCCGTGACGTCATCACCACGACCCGCTGCGACAGATAGACGGACTCGAATACCGAATGGGTGACGAAGATGACGGTCTTGCGGAGGTTCCGCCACAGCGTCAGCAGGTCGTTGTTGAGGCGAAAGCGGGTGATCTCGTCGAGCGCGGCGAAGGGTTCGTCCATCAACAGGATGTCGGGGTCCGTCACCAGCGCGCGCGCCAGCGACACCCGCATTTTCATGCCGCCGGACAATTCGCGTGGATAGCTCTTCGCGAATTCGGTGAGCCCGACGCGGTGCAGGGCCTCGTCGATGCGCGCATTCGCCTGCGCGGCAGGAACGCGCGCGAGCTTGAGCGGCAGCCGCACATTCTCCCGCACCGACGTCCACGGCATCAGGGTCGGCTCCTGGAACACGAAGCCGATGGCATGGCCCGGCTTCGCCTCGCCGCCATGACGGGACATTCGCACCGTGCCCGAGGTCGGCGTGATCAATCCCGCGATCAGCCGCAGCGCCGTCGACTTGCCGCAGCCGGAGGGGCCCACCAGCGCGACGAACTCGCCCTTGCGGACCCTCAGGTCCAAGGGTCCAAGTGCCGCAACGCCGCTGTCAAAGGTCTTGGTGACGCCGCGCAGGCTGACCGAGAGCCCTGCGATATCCGCGTCCGTGTCGGACAAGGTTTGCGACCGATCCATCAGTTCTTTGGCCGCAAATCCAGACCGACACCCCTGTTGATGAAACGAAGCGTATAGGACTTGCGGTAATCCACGTCGGGATGGACCACGCCCGCCCTGACCATCTTTTGAAAGAAGCTGGTGATGCGCTCATCGTTCATTGCACCGATGCCATCCTTCAACGCATCGCCGGAATCGACGATGCCGTATTCCTTCATCTTGGCGATGGAATAGCTGAGCAGTTCGTCGGTCATTTCCGGGTTGAGCTTCTTGATCATGGCATTGGCGGCGGAATTGTCGCCGTAGAGGTAATTGTACCAGCCGATGATCGAGGCATCGACGAAGCGCTGCACCAGATCTGGCTTCTTGTCGATCATGTCGGCCCGCGTCTCGATCAGCGTCGAATAGCTGTTGAAGCCGTAGTCGGCGAGCAGGAAGACGCCCGGCTTGAAGCCGGCGCTCTTTTCGACCCCGTAGGGCTCGGATGTGACATAGCCCTGCATCGCGCTTTGCGGCGTGGCGATGAAGGGCTGGGGATTGAAGTTGTAGGGCCTGACGTTCTTGTCGCTGAAGCCGTATTCGGATTTCAGCCACAGGAAATAGCTGGTCATACCATCCTTGGACACGAACAGGGTCAGCGGCTTCAAATCCTCGAGCCTGGCCGCCTTGGTCTCGGGATGCGTCACGAACACCTGCGGGTCCTTCTGGAACATCGCCGCAATCGCCACCAGGGGCACGTGGTTGATGACCGCATCGAACGACATCAGCGTATTGGCGGCCATGAAGAAGTCGATCTTGCCGGCGATCAGGAGCATGCGGTTGTTGTCGTTCGGCCCGCCCGGGAGGATCGTGACGTCGAGGCCGTACTTCCTGTAGGTGCCGTCGGCGACCGCCTGGAAGAAGCCGCCATGCTCGGCCTCGGCGACCCAGTTGGTTCCAAACGTGACCTTGTCCAGCCTTGGGCTGGATTGGGCCCATGCGGGCGACGCCACGAGCCATGCCGCGACAAGACCGGTTAACGCTCGCAGCAAAAGAGCCGGCTTCATGGTTGGACTCCGTCGATCGTTCTGGCCCATGATAGGGAGGTTTTGGACGCTCGTTGCGTTCCAGCCGAGAGTAAACTAACCCGCAAATGCGTTGAATGAAACAATTCGCTCGATGAACAGCATCCCGCCCCGCGACTGGACCGAGATTCACTGGCCCGACATCGGCGCGGCAGACGCCTCCCGCTGGATCGCGGTGCTGCCGCTGGCAGCGACCGAACAGCATGGTCCGCATCTGCCGCTCGGCACCGACGTGATGATCGCGCAGGCCTACCTGGCACGGGTTCGCGAGCTGTTGCCGGCAAGTCTTGCCGTCACCTTCCTGCCCATCCAGCCGGTCGGCATCTCCACCGAGCATATCGATTTTCCGGGCACGCTGACGCTGCCGGCGGACAAGGCGCTGAAGGATTGGACGGCGCTCGGGGCAAGCGTGGCGCGCGCAGGCGTCAAGAAGCTCATCATGGTCACGAGCCACGGCGGCAACAGCGCCGCCATGACGCTGGTTGCGCAGGAATTGCGCGCGTCCCGCGGGCTTCTGGCCGTCACGACCTCATGGTCGCGCTTCGGCACGCCGGAAGGGCTGTTCGAGGAGGAAGAGCTGCGCCACGGCATTCACGGCGGCGCGGTGGAAACCTCGATTATGCTGGCGCGCTTTGCCGACCATGTCCGGGCGGACAGGATCGCCAACTTCCGTCCCTTGAGCCTCGACATGGAGAAGAATTATCGCTGGCTCTCGGCGCAGCGGCCGGCGCCCTTTGCCTGGCAGGCCCAGGACCTCCACCCCAGCGGCGCCATCGGCGACGCAACGCAGGCTTCGGCCGAGAAAGGCGACAAGCTGATCGAGCACGGCGCCCGCGCATTCTGCGAGCTCCTCCTCGACGTCGATAAATTCGACGTGAAGGAGCTTGCAAAAGCGCCCGGCACGATCGCACCGCTCGACCCGTAAGCCACTACAATCATTGCCAGAACGGGACGAGCAGATCCACCGCGGCAACCGGAATCGAACCCGACGCGCAAAACCTCCGTCCAAGGACCGTGCGGACCACAAGGTGCGCTTTTATCCGGATGGAGTTTGACCATGTCGATCAAGACCAGGATTGCCGCTTTCGCTCTTGCTACTCTTGCCGTCACCGGCAGCATCGCATTCACCACGACTGACGCTCAGGCCAGGCCACGCTGGGGCTGGGGCGTCGGAGCCGGCCTCGTCGGCGCCGCCGTGGTCGGCAGTGCGATCGCCGCGAGCAACCCCTATCCCTACTACGGCCATCGCCGCTGCGGCTGGGTGCGCCAGTTCGACGCCTACGGCAACTACGTCGGTCGCGTTCGCAGCTGCTACTGACCGCTGAATTCTGACCTGTTGTGGATCCCGCGTCCGGCACGGGCGCCTCATCCACCCCGTGTCGTGCCCGACCCGCCCGGCCGTTCCCCCGGGCGGGTCACCTTTTTGTCCCCTGTGTCCCCCGTCTCTTGACCGCGCTTGATATAGGATAGGGGGGTACCCTATACTGAGCGCCATGACGCACACGATCAAAGAGAAGAAGAAGCTGCTGGCGCGGGTGGGCCGCATTCGCGGCCAGGTCGAAGCGCTCGAGCGCGCGCTCGCCGACGAGAGCGAATGCGGCCGGATCATGCACATGATCGCGGGCATCCGCGGCAGCGTTGCCGGGCTGATGGCCGAGGTGGTCGAGGATCACATCCGCACCCATCTGGTCGACCCCGAGAGGAACCCGGATGTGCTGAACGCGGACGCGGCCGAGCAACTGATCGACGTCGTCCATACCTATTTGAGGTGATTGATGGTTGACAGCGACCGCGCTTTTCCGCTTGCCGCGCACGATCACGTCTTTCTGGGCGAGGACCATGAGACGGCCGAGCGCCGGACCTGGGCGGTGATCGTCCTTTGCAGCGTCATGATGGTCGCCGAAATCGTCGGCGGCCTGCTGTTCGGTTCGATCGCGCTGATCGCCGACGGCCTGCATATGTCGACCCATGCCGGCGCGTTGCTGCTGGCCGCCCTCGCCTACAGCTTTGCCCGCAAATACGCTTATGACCGCAGCTTTACCTTCGGCACCGGCAAGTTCGGCGACCTGGCCGGCTATACCAGCGCCATCGTGCTGGCGATGATCGCACTCCTGATCGCCTATGAGGCCGTCGAGCGCCTGTTCCATCCCGTTCCGATTCACTTCAACGAGGCGATCCCGATTGCCGCGCTGGGCCTTCTGGTCAATATCGCCAGCGCCTGGCTGCTGACGGGCGGGCACCATCATGATCACGGCCACCACCATGATCATGACCATGCGCACGGGCACGATCACGACCATGCGCATGATCACGACCATGATCACGACGCGGCCCATCACCGCGACAACAACATGCGAGCCGCCATCATCCATGTGCTGGCCGATGCCGCCGTCTCGGTTCTGGTGATCGCCGGGCTCCTGCTGGCGCGCGCGTTCGGCTGGCTCTGGATGGATCCGCTCGCCGGCCTCATCGGCGCGCTGGTGATCGCCAACTGGTCCGTCGGGCTGTTGCGCGACACTGGCGGCATCCTGCTCGACCGCATGCCGGATGCGGGCATCGCCGAAAGGGTAAGGCAGGCAGTCGAAAGCGAGGGCGACCGCGTCACCGACCTGCATCTGTGGCGGCTCGGGCCGGGACATCTCGGCGCCATCGTCTCGGTCGCAACCGAGAGCGCCCGCGAGGCCACCCATTACCGCGCGCGCCTGGCGAAACTTGCCGACCTGTCCCATGTCACGGTCGAGGTCCAGCACGCGCCACCGGCGCGGGGGTAGTGAGCGCGATGATTTGTGACGTCATTCCGGGATGGTCCGAAAGGACCAGACCCGGGATGACAAAGCTCACAGATATTTCGCGATCAGCCGGAAATCGCGCATCACGCCCTGCGCCCTGACCCCGGCGGCCTTCAGCGATCTTTCCAGGCCCTGGCTGATGTGATCGTGTATCAGCGCCTTCTTGGCGCTCTCGATCGCACTTTCGACGGCCTGCAATTGCTGTGCAATCTGCGCGCAGGGGCGGCCCCGTTCGACCATTTCGATGATGGTCTCGAGATGGCCATTGGCACGCTTCAGTCGGCTCGCGATCGCGGAATGATCCGGCATCGGCATCTCCTATCCTCCCCCGGAGGATAGCAACCATCCTCCCCGGAGGATAGCGAAGACGCTTGACTTACGCGCAGGCGGGGCATATCTCCGCCGAGCGTCATGCGGACCATGTGCCCGCCGCCGCGTTTCAACCCCAATGAAGAGACCATGGGCAGTACCCCTATGGCAGCGTCAGCCCGATCGATCCGATCGGAGCCGCGTTGCCGCCACACATTGAGTTCGACCGCGACAGCGGCGGCGTGAAGTTTGGTGGTCAGAGCTAGCTGACCGCCTTTTCGCTTCACCTCCGCCGCGCGCCGCGGAGATGGAGGTGAGCGATGTTCGAGGCAATCGCAAAATTTCGGATGCTTGCCTTTCGGCGCCACGCGCCGGAGGTGAGCGCGCCTGCCAACGACAACCGGCCTGGCGCTGGTCGTGGCGAGTTGCAGCGCGCCCGCGCAACGCGGCTGATTTGCCGCTGGGAGCTCGGCGACGGCGCGCATCGGCCGACCTGTCGCTGGGAGCTCGAAGGTTCCGATGAGCCAAGCCCTTCGTCGCGCGCCGCGCCGGCAGCCGGACAGGCGGTTTCACAAAACTGTCTTCCGGCCGCCTTATCAAGGAAGGCCCGTCGGAGCAGCGTTCCCGACCTCGCGTCGGTGGCGCGGGTCTATTCGCGTCGCGTGAACAGGCAGCCGGATGGTCCGGTTGTGTTGCACGCGCGTCACTAGGCGATGCGATCTGCCGGCGCCTCCGACCTGCCTCCTTTCAATCGCGAATTGCCTGCAATAACGCTGAATGGCGGCATCAAGCGCACCGGCACGTTTGGGCCCTGACAAGAGAGACTGTCGCAATGTTCGCTGGGGATGCTCACATGAAGAAGCCCCGCAGACTGAACTGGCAGCAGATTGTCGTCTCGACCGCGCTCGGCATGCTTGCGGTCGAAAGGGGTGCGGCCGCCGCCGACCTGCCGTTGAAAGCTCCGGCGCTGAAGGCGGTGTACGACTGGACCGGGTTCTATGTCGGCGGCCATTTCGGCTATGGCGGCGGCAGCCTGGGTGCCGGCAGCAATCCGCTTCCCCTGCAGGGCGTTGTTTTTCCGCACAGCCCGACCGGCCTGATCGGGGGCTATCAGATGGGTTACAATCGCCGGCTGGCCAACCATGTCGTGCTTGGAATCGAAGCCGACGCGACGTTTACGAGTGCGATCGACCAGGCGGCGCTGGGGCGCGCGCCGGCGCCCTTCAACACGACGCTCGACTATGTCGGCACGTTGCGCGGCCGCGTCGGGTACGCCTTCGACCGCTGGATGCCCTTCGTCACCGGCGGCTTCGCCTGGGGTCATACCCACGTCAACATCAATGATCCTTCGACCGCCGGCGAGGTCATCTCCTCCGTCGGACAGTATCAGCCCGGCTGGACCGCCGGTCTGGGCCTGGAATTTGCCGTCAGCGGCAATTGGACCGCCAAGCTCGAATATGACTATGTCGAACTGGCGCGGCAGACCTATGATTTGAGCGGCTTCGCACTGCCCGGGGTCAGCGTCGATCCCCGCATCCACCTTGCCAAGGTCGGCCTCAACTACCAGTTCGGCGACACCCCGTGGAAGACGGATGCAAAGCCGGCGCTGCCGGAGTCCGACGACTGGAATGTGCATGCGCAAACCACCTTCCTGCCGCAAGGCTATCCGTCGTTCCGCTCGCCCTATGCGGGAGCCAACAGCCTTCCCGGAAGCGGGCAAATCCAGCAGACCTGGACCACGACGGCCTTCCTCGGAGTGCGGCTGTGGCAGGGCGGCGAGTTCTACTTCGACCCGGAGTTGGCGCAAGGGTTCGGCATCAACAGCACGCTCGGTCTTGCCGGCTTCCCGAACGGCGAGGCGCAGAAGGCCGGCGCCGCATTCCCGAAAATTCGGGCCCAGCGCTATTACATCAAGCAGACCTTCGGTCTCGGCGGCGGAGAGGAGGACGTCGCCGATGCTCCCAACCAGCTCGCCGGCAAGCGCGATATCGACCGCATCACCCTCGTCGTCGGGCGCTTTGCGATCGGCGACTTCTTCGACACCAACGCCTATGCGCATGACCCGCGCGCGGATTTCATGAACTGGGCCCTGTGGGAATCGGCGGCCTACGATTTCCCCGGCGACCTGCCCGGCTATACGCGCGGCGCCATGGTCGAGTTCAACCGCAAGGACTGGGCGGTGCGCGGCGCCTTCGTCGAGGTGCCGTCGGAGCCCAACAGCGACCTTCTGACCTTCAAGACCGGCGGCGCGGTGGTCGAATTCGAGGAGCGCCACTCCATCTTCGACCAGCCGGGCAAGCTCAGGTTAGGGGCTTTCGGCAACCAGGGCGTGATGGGCAATTACCGCCAGGCGCTGGCCATCGAGGCGACGGATCCGAGCCAGGACATCAACGACGTGATGGCGAGCATCCGCCACGTCAATCCGAAATACGGCTTCTATGCCAACCTGGAGCAGCAGGTCCTCAAGGACGTCGGCGTGTTCGCGCGGGCAAGCTGGAACGATGGCCAGAACGAAATCCTGTCGTTCACCGATATCGACCGCAGCCTGTCGGGCGGCGTCTCCATCAAGGGGAGCTATTGGGGACGCGAGAACGACACGATCGGCATCGGTGGCGCGATCAACGGGCTTTCCGCGGCACACCGCGACTACCTCGCCGCCGGCGGTCTCGGACTTTTGATCGGCGACGGGCAGTTGAACTACAGCCCCGAGGAGATTGTCGAGGCCTACTATGCCTATCAGGTGACAAAGAATTTCACCGTGACGGCGGACTACCAGTTCATCAACAATCCTGCCTATAACGCCGACCGCGGGCCGGTTTCGATCTTCGCCTGCCGCCTGCATGGCGAATTCTGAACGGGGCCATTTCCTAATGACGTTGCAGGATCTTCGAATCGCCGTGCTGACGCAGGCGCCGCGGCCCAACATCTTCGACCTCGTGGCGCTGATCCTGGTAATCGGCGCCATGGTGCTGATCGTCTATGGCGGCGAACAGACCACGCTTCCGCTGTCGGCGCTGGAAACCGCCCCGGTCTCGCTCGATCCCGTCCATCTGCCGTTCTACGCGCTGCGGACCACGATGCGGATGCTGCTGGCCATCGTCTGCTCGACCATTTTCACCTTTGTTTATGCGGCGATCGCCGCCAAGAGCCGGCGCGCCGAGCTGGTCTTGATCCCGCTGCTGGACATCCTGCAATCGGTGCCGGTCCTCGGCTTCCTCACCTTCACCGTCGTGTTCTTCCTGAACCTGTTTCCCGGAAAGGTGCTGGGAGCCGAGCTCGCCAGTGTGTTTGCGATCTTCACGAGCCAGGCCTGGAACATGACCTTCAGCATGTACCAGTCGATCCGCAACGTGCCGAAGGATCTGGACGAGGCCGCGCAAAGCTTTCACCTGAGCGCATGGCAGCGCTTCTGGCGCCTGGACGTGCCGTTTGCGATGCCGGGACTGATCTGGAACGCGATGATGTCGATGTCGGGCGGCTGGTTCTTCGTCGTGGCGTCGGAAGCGATCACGGTCGGCAGCAGCACGATCACCCTGCCCGGCGTCGGCTCCTATGTGGCGCTGGCGATCGAGAAACGTGATCTCGCGGCAATCGGCTACGCCATCCTGACCATGCTGCTCGTCATCGTCGCCTACGACCAACTGCTGTTCCGCCCCATCGTGGCCTGGGCCGACAAATTCCGCTTCGAGCAGACCGCGTCCGGCGACGCGCCGGGCTCGTGGATGCTCGACCTGTTTCGCCGCACCCGCGCGCTGCGCTCGCTCACCCGGCCGTTCGCGGGACTGAACCGCGCCTTCTCCAACCTGAACGTCGCATGGCCCGAGAGCTTGCGGTTGCCAGCCAAGAGCGGACCGCCGTCGCGCCTGATCGACGCGATCTGGTTCGTCGTCATCGGCGTCGGTACCGGGTACGCGGCGTTTCGGGCCTACACCTATCTGTCGGCGAACCTGCAGCCGTCGGACGTCACCAGCGCGCTCCTGGACGGACTTATCACGCTCGCGCGCGTGATCGTGCTGATCGCGCTGGCGAGCCTGATCTGGGTGCCGGTCGGCGTCTGGATCGGGCTTCGGCCGAAACTCGCCGAACGGGTCCAGCCGCTCGCGCAGTTTCTGGCCGCGTTCCCCGCCAATCTCGCCTTTCCGGTCTTCGTGCTGCTCATCGTACACCATGGGCTCAACCCAAACATCTGGCTGAGCCCGCTGATGATCCTGGGCACGCAGTGGTACATCCTGTTCAATGTGATCGCCGGCGCCAGCGCGTTCCCGAGCGACATGCGCGAGGCGGCATCGAGCTTTCACCTCAAGGGGTGGCGCTGGTGGGTCAAGGTGATCCTGCCCGGCATCTTCCCCTATTACATCACCGGTGCGATCACCGCCTCCGGCGGTTCCTGGAACGCCTCCATCGTCGCGGAAGTCGCGAGCTGGGGCGAAACCCATCTATCGGCCAAGGGACTTGGCGCCTATATCGCGAAAGCGACCGAAGCGGGCGACTTCCCACGCGTCGTGCTCGGCATTGCCATCATGTGCGTGCTGGTCACGCTGTTCAACCGGCTGGTCTGGCGGCCGCTTTATGCCTTCGGCGAGCGCCGGCTTCGCCTCGGCTGAATCTCAAAGGGAAACCCATGCTCGATCAACCCAAGCAGCAGTCCACCCTGATCGACATAAGCAGCGTCAGCCGGCTGTTTCCGAAGGGCAGCGGCGAGGATTTGCTGGTGCTCGACAAGGTCGACCTCACCATTCGGTCCGGCGAGATCGTCGGCCTGCTCGGCCGCTCCGGATCGGGCAAATCGACGCTGCTCCGCATCATCGCCGGCCTGATCGCGCCGTCCTCCGGGAATGCGACCTGCCGCGGCGAAATCATCCAGGGACCGCCGCACGGGGTCGCCATGGTGTTCCAGTCGTTCGCGCTGTTTCCCTGGCTGACGGTGCTGCAGAACGTCGAACTGGGCCTCGAGGCACTCGGGATCGATGCCGCCGAACGCCGCAAGCGGGCGATCGAGGCGATCGACCTGATCGGTCTCGACGGCTTCGAATCCGCCTATCCCAAGGAATTGTCAGGCGGCATGCGCCAGCGCGTCGGATTCGCGCGGGCACTGGTCGTGCATCCGGACCTGCTCTTGATGGACGAGCCGTTTTCGGCGCTCGACGTCCTGACCGCCGAGACGCTGCGCACGGACCTCGTCGATCTCTGGAGCGAGGGCCGTCTGCCGATCAAATCGGTGCTGATGGTGACCCACAATATCGAGGAGGCGGTGCTGATGTGCGACCGCATCCTGGTGTTTTCGTCGAACCCGGGCCGGGTCGCCGCCGAGTTCAAGGTCGATCTGCCGCATCCGCGCAACCGTCTCGACCCCGCCTTCCGGCAGCTCGTCGACAATCTCTATGCACGCATGACCCAGCGCCCCACGACCCCGCCGCCGACCTTCGAGAACATTCCCGGTCCGGGCGTCGGCATGGTGCTGGACCATGTCTCCTCCAACGTGCTGTCGGGCCTGATCGAGACGCTGGCGGGCCAGCCCTATTACGGATACGCCGACCTGCCGGTGCTCGCCGGCAACCTGCAATTGGAGGCCGATGATATCTTTCATCTCGGCGAGGCGCTGCAGCTCCTGCGGTTCGCGCAATTGCGCGAAGGCGACATCGTGCTCACCGAGGCTGGAAAGCGTTTCGCCAACCTGGAGACCGACGCCCGCAAGAAACTGTTCGCCGAGCACCTGCTCGCCTATGTGCCGGTGATGGGCCTGATCAAGCGCGTGCTCGACGAGCGACCTTCCCACACCGCCCCGGCAGCGCGTTTCCGCAACGAGCTCGAGGACTACATGTCGGAGGACTATGCCGACGAGACGCTGAAGACCATCGTGTCCTGGGGCCGTTACGCCGAGCTGTTTGCCTATGACGAGCAGTCGGAGACATTCAGCCTGGAGAACCCGGGCGTCGACGAAGGGGACTCTTAAGAGCCTGACTCAAGAAGCAACCAACAAAATCCGGCGTTGGTGCTTGAGTTCGTCATGCCCGGCCTTGTGCCGGGCATCCACGTTCTTCGGCTCTCCAGCAAGAAAGACGTGGATGGCCGAGACAGGCCCGGCCATGACGGAAAATGACCAACCTCAGTCGCGCAGAATCCTTGAAGATGCTCGTTGCTTTTTCGATCAGCTTCGCAGGGCGGGCAAAGGCCCTCTTGCGCCATGCCCACCGCTCGAGGTCAGGTGCTGGTGGTGGGCACGCTCCGCTTTGCCCGCCCTACACAAATGGTTTGCCCGCTCACGTAGCCGCGTGCCCCCGGTGCACAGGATTGAGCAGCCGGACAATTTCGCAAGCCGCCACGAGCCCGATCAGCCAGGCGACGCTCAGGACGCCGAGCCGGCCAATAACGGCCGCGGCGAAGGCGGCCTTGCCACCCAGGAACGGCGTGACTGCGAATAGCGCAAGCTCATAGGTGGCGTATGCGCCAACAATCGCGAGCGCCAGGGCGAACGGAGTCCGCGCCTTCGGCAGGGCGCGCAGCACCAATGCCGAAACGAGCGTCGCGGCCAGCGCGGCGGCGCCGATCGCAAAACCCCAGAGGATCGTATTGGCATCCACCGGATAATTCAGCGTACAGAACCCGATCGTCTGGTTGACCAGCCATGCGCCGGTGACGACCAGAAGCGCGGGACGCAAGGGCATCATCGCCGCGGCCACCACTGCGAAGGCGGCAAACGGCGTGGCACAGGCAAGCGCGAAACTGGCAAGCGCACAGGACAGGGTCAGCAGCGCAAAGCCGAAGAGCGGCGCACGGGAAGGCTCGACCGGGGCGAGACGGATGGTGTTGTCCGGGGTCGAGGGGACGTCGAGAGGCATGAAGGATCTCCTTTGCTGGCAACATAATATACTTCGAGCTGGAACAAGCCAATGATCGGTGGGGCCGATCATCGGCGAAAGCGCTGCGCCTCGGACCTTCGGCATCGGCCTATTTCACGCCATAGCTGGCGACGCGGATGCCGCCGAAGACGCCGAGACCCGGGGCGAGAAAGCCGGTCGGGTTCTGGTAGTGCAGGTTGAACAGATTATCGACCCGCGCGAACAGCTTGATCTGATCGTCGATCGCGTAATCTCCCCTCAGGTTGACGATTGTATAGCCCGGCGCCACCAGCCCGGACGTCATGCCGTTGCGCGAGACATCAATCCAGTCACCGACATGCAGCACGGTCGCCGACAAGGTGAGCGGATCCATCGGCAGCCAGGTGGCGGTCGCGCTCCATTTCTCCTTCGGCCGCCGTTGCAGCTGCGCCCCTGTGCTGACGTCGATGGCGCGGGTGAAAGTGTAGTCCGCGCGAACCTGGAGCCGGTCGGTCACTTTCGCGGAGACGAAATTCTCGGTGCCTTCCGTGGTCGCCAGTCCCACATTGACGTAGGTCGAACTTCCATTGGGGAACACCGCGTAGTTGATCAGATCGCTGATGCTGTTGTGGAAATAAGTCGATCCGAAGCGGACCCGATCGTTGAAGAGAGGCTGCTCGAAGCCCGCGTCATAGCCGGTGCTCTCCTCCGGCTTCAGGTCGGGATTGGCGAAGAAATTGAAGTCGGGAAAATTCTGGTACAGTTCGCTCAGCGTCGGCGCCTTGAATCCGGTCCCGTAGCTCGCCTTGAGCTTGGTTTCGGTGACCGGGATGATCACCGCCGGCGTGATGCGCCAGGTCGCGTGCTCGCCGAACTGGTCGTTGATGTCGTCACGGATGTTGGCAACCAGGAAGAAGCGCTTCGCGAACTCGCTTTGCAGCTCGACGAAGCCGGCCTTGTTGCCGTTCGAGGCCGAGACGCCGGTCGTGTCCAGGTGATCGGTCTCTTGCTCCAGCCCGACGATGAAGTTGTGGCCGGATGCCAGCTCGGTGACAGCGTGCCAGTCATACTTGATGCGGTCGCCGGTCGAGAACGTCGCCGGGACGTTCGGCCCGAAATCGGTAGACTGGTCGTTGACGTAGTTCACGCCGAAATAGTTCTTGATGCGGCCATCGAACAGCGAGGCGACGGCCTCCTCGCGCGTCGCGAACTGGTGTACGATGTGCGTGCTCTGGGTCGCATCCGGCACGCTCGGAAAACCGCTATCGCCGGTGACCAGCAGCGTCGCGTCGGTGTAGCGGACCACCGAATTCACCGTCCAGATTTCGTTGATGTCGGCGCCGAGCTTGGTCGAATAGGTCATGTTGTCATAGTTGTTGCCGTTCGCCTTCTGCCCGGGCGGCAGCAGCTCCAGCGGCGTCACCGGGACGTCGCCGGCATGAAGATGCGCGACGTTGACCGCGTAGTTGAAATTGTCCTGCGACCCGCTCAAGCCAACGGACTGATTGAAGGTGTTGAACGAGCCGGTCTCGATCGAGGCCGTGGCGCGGGGCGGACCATCGCCTTTGCGGGTGACGATCGATATGACACCGCCGATCGCATCCGATCCGTAGAGGCCGCTCTGCGGCCCGCGCAGCACCTCGAGCTGCTGGATATCGGCGGTCAAAAGGTGCGCGTAGTCGAACGCGCCGTTGGACACGGAGGGATCGCTGACGTCGATGCCGTCGATCAGCACCTTGGTGTGGTTTGAATTCGTCCCCCGCATGAAGAGCGAGGCCTGCCCGCCCGGCGCGCCGGTCTGAACCACGTTTACTCCGGGCACGGCGTTCAGGACCTCGGGCACGCTGCGATATTGCTGGGTCTGGATGTCCTGGGCGGTCACGACGGTGACCGAACTGCCGATCTGGCTCGCCGGCGTCACCACGCCGGTCGGGCTGACCACGACCTCGCCCGTTGCGTGCGAGGAGTCCGGGCCCCCGTCGGGCGGCTGGGTCGCCGGGGCGGTTGCCGGCGGCTGATTCGCCGGCTGGGTCTCGCCGCTGGATTGCGGCTGCTTAACCACGACCTCGGGCAAGAGATTCGGCGACGCCGATTGCTGCGCGTGAGCCGGCGAGATGGCGCAGGCGAGGATCGGCAGCACCATGCCGACAGCAGGCAGGACGGCGCAACGCCGCCTTGGGACAGGAATATTGGAAAACACGGATAGACCTCGGCATGACGTCAGTGGCACGTCACCGCGAACGAGGTCTCACTTGGGCCGGATTTAAGCCGGCGCCAGTGAAAACAATGTCTGTACTCCCCGACCGACATTCTCGCGTGTGACCACGGCTGACGGCAGGTCTCCTGGCTCGCGGGTCGTTACCTTGCGTCGCCTTCCCGGGACCGAGATTCCCAGTGGCCTGTGACGAAAGATTCACCGCTTACAGTTGCGGGGGCAGCTGCGGCATGAGGGAAAATCCCCGCACCGCATTCCCTTATGATCCCGTTGAAGGGAACCGTCACCGATTATGTAGAAGGCGGTCCGGGAGAGTGTCAATCCTTTCCATGGCGCGTGATCCGGAAAACTGTGCAGCGGTTTTCCGAAGCGACGAGCGCGACGCGTTTGCGCGATCAGTTTTTCCCGCGCACTGCCACGCCGTTCTGGTCGCCGCGGCGGGCAGGGTTGTGATCATCCGGAGTGGCGGAATTGCCTCGGCCGACCGTGTCCGGCGATCGATTTGCGCCCTTGGCCGGTTCGTTGCCATAGCGAGGCGTGCCGTCGGGACTGGTGCCCACCACGCCATGGGAGGGACTGGCAGGGTATCCGCCGGTTTGCGCAACCGCCAAGGGCACGATCGCGATGCAAAGCATGGCACTGGCAACAACGAGCTTCATGTCTGCCTCCTTTCCAACTCTAGTTCCTGCCGCTCGCCGTCTTGTCGAGGGCGGCGCGCAGGCCCTTAGCAAGCCGGAGCGCGTCGTCGTTGGCCCAGAAGTGCAGGAAGAACAGTCGTGGCTGCTCGTCGAGCATGTGGCTGTGGACCGCCGTCACCTCGATCCCATTGGCAAGCAGCGCGTTGATCACCGGATTGACCTCATCGCCCGTCAACGCAAAGTCGCCGGTGATGGCGGCCTTGCCGCCGCCGGTCGGCTGGAAGTTGATGCCCTGGGCCACGCCCATCGGGCCGGGTGGCGCGATCTGCATTCCGCCTTCGCTGACGGGATCGCGGCGCGGGACGGCCAACACGTAGACCCCGCCGTTGTTCTGGCCCTTGACGCCGATGATCTGATCGAGTTGCGCGGTATCGAGATCGATCGCGGGCGGCGCCGCCGCGGGGCCTGCCGTCAGCGGCGTCTTGCTGGCGGCGAGCGCGTCATGAAGGACGCCGGCGATTTTGGCGGGATCGCCGTGCCCTCCGACATGCATGTAGAAGGTTTCCGGATTTGCACGCAGCAGGTGATTGTGGACCGCCGTGACCTCGAGGCCGCCCTGAACCAGCCTTGTCATGACGGGCGTGACCTCGCTCTCGAGCAGCACGAGATCGCCCATCACCGTCGCTTCGCCATGCATCGGCATGAAGGCGGCCCAGCCGCCAAGCGCAAGCGACGGCTTGATGGCGACGCCGTCCAGCGTCACGGAAAGATCGCTGCGCGGAAATCCATAACGGCGGACATCGCCCGAAACCGCAGGCTTGCGGCCGAGCGTGTCATCGACCTTCTGCCAATCCATCGCCTGCGCATGGGCGCGGGTGACGAAGAGCCCGGTGAACGTGGTCCGGTCAGCCCGTTGCGCAATGGCCGTAGCGGTAACCGAGATGACGATCGCGGTCGCGATGAATGCGGATTTGCTCTGCATGGCTGTGCTCTCCTGTCGTTTCGCTTGAATGACATTGATGCGATCGTGGCGGGCGGCTGCGCAGTGGCCGAGCGTGCTCTGGCCGACGCTCCACGAGAGCCGCTGCGCCGAGGCGGATGGAAAAAGGGGGTGCCGCACGAGCGCGCACGACGTCGCCCGCTCGGGCGAACGGCAGGCAGGTGCAACGGAAAGTGCGGGCCAAACGGCAGACATGCGGCGTCCTTGTCGAAACCGGACGCGATGCTTGGGCATGTCGCCTGATGGGGAGATCGCGATCCCCAATGTAGCGAATTCTGCCAGAGGAATTGGAGCTGTCAACCGGAAAGCAGGTTCCGCAGAGGCGGCGATACGCGCGCAATGCGCATCTTCAATTCCATTTGATCAGGCTCCCGGGGCGTCTGTCAGCTCGCGGGCGCAAAGTACTCCGCGCGCGCCATAGCCCAGCCGTCGCGGAAGCGCGGATCGTCGGAGCCGTCGATGAGTTCGCCGGGACGCAGCGACGGATAGAGCCTCGCAAAGGAGCAGACCTCCGTCGTCGAGGTCCGCTGGGAGAAATGGATCGGCCGCAGTTCGTTCGGATGTTCGAGGCCCGCGGCGGCCAAGAGCTCGGCCAATGCGATCAGCGTCGCGTGGTGATAGTTGTAGACCCGGTCGATCTTGTGCGGCACGTAGAGCGCGCGGTTGCGCGTGGGGTCCTGCGTGGTGACGCCCGTCGGACAGCGATCGGTGTGGCAGCTCAAGGACTGGATGCAGCCGAGCGCGAACATGAAGCCGCGCGCCGCATTGCACCAGTCGGCACCGAGCGCCATGGCGCGCGCCATGTCGAAGGCGGTCGCGATCTTGCCCGAGGCGCCGATCTTGATGCGGTCGCGGGCATTGATGCCGATAAGCGCGTTGTGCACGAAATTCACGCCCTCGCGCATCGGCAT
>CAYVVB010000118.1:0-7090 GCA_964454955.1 uncultured Bradyrhizobium sp.
GTGAACCAGGCCGTTCTCCATGAGGAAATCGAGCGCGCGATAGACCGTGATCGGCGCCGGCCGCGGCATCGACCTGGCGAGGGCGTCGATCACCTCATAGGCGCCCAGCGGGCGGTGGCTCGCGAGCAGGGCCTGCAGCACCTTCCGGCGAATCGGGGTGAATTTCTGTGCGCGTATGGCGCAGACCCGTTCGGCATGAGTGATCGCGTCCGCGGCACAGCGGTCATGATCATGGTCGGGCGCTGGAAAGGCCGGCTTTTCGGGGGTCATTGCAGGGATTTGTAACATTTCGGCCGGTAATCCCAAAGCCCCGGCGGCGGCTAATGCCAGCCATGTGCAGATCGCGGGTCAGCGCCTCTTGCTCATGCGCCATGAAAATTTCATAAGCAAGCTTATTATATCGAAGGCTTATTGGAGACGAAGCTTATGGTCCGCGGTTCCGTGGATATGAACTTTCTGTTCACCCTCGGCGAGTTGCAGCGCCTGATGCGCGCCTATGCCGACAAGGAGGCCGCACGCTTCGGCATCACTCGCGCGCAATGGGCGGTGCTGGCGAAAGTCGAGCGCAGCGAAGGCATGAAACAGTCGGAACTCGCGGAGCTGATGGAGATGCAGCCGATTACGCTCACGCGACTGATCGACAGGCTCTGCGATAACGGCTGGATCGAGCGGCGCGGCGACGAGACCGATCGCCGGGTCAACCGTCTCTACTTGCGTAAAGCGGGACGCCACCTCGTCGGCAAGCTCTCCTGCCTGCGCTCCGAGATTACCGCGACGGCGCTGGATGGCATCAATCCGGCCGACGCCCATCGTCTTTTGGCACAACTCGAACAGATCAAGGAAAACGTGCGCAACGCCATCCAGAACAGCCATGGGGACCAGGTCAAGAAGGAGCAGCGCTATGGCTGATCCGGTTCTCAAGTTTCCACCCGAACAGAAGGGCAGCCCCGCAGGCCGTACCAGGCTGGCGGGGGCGCCGAGCCGCCGCCTGATGGCCGGCATGCGGCGCTATCGCCGCTTTCTGCTGTTGGTCGTGCTGCCTCTTGCCGCGGTGGTCGGCGGGTACGTCTTCTATCTCAATGGCGGCCGCTATGTCGGGACCGACGACGCTTATGTCGGCGCGCAGAAGGTGCTCATTACGCCTGATATCTCCGGCAAGATCATCAAGGTCGTGGTGAAGGAAGGCCAGCACGTCAATGAAGGCGACGAGCTGTTCGAGATCGATCCGGAGCCCTTCCAGCTCGCGCTCGACCAGGCCAAGTCCGCGCTCGAGCAGGCCCGTACGAGCTACAACAACCTGCTCGCCAACATTAAAATCTACCAGCAGATGGCCGACCTGATGCAGCAGACCATCGATCTGAAGGCGCGCGACGTCGACCGCAAGTCGACGCTTGCCAAGAGCAGCTTCGGCTCGCAGCTCGACCTCGACAATGCCTCGAATGCGCTGGTCACGGCGCGGGCGGAGTACGCCTTCGTTCAACAGCAGATTTCCAACGCGAAGATGCAGCTGCTCGGCAATGTCGACCTGCCGATCGAGCAGTTCCCGCCTTATTACCAGGCCAAGGCTGCGCTCGGCATCGCCCAGCGCAATCTCGATCACGCCGTGCTGCGCGCGCCGATGCCGGGCATCGCGACCCAGGTCGATCAGATCCAACTCGGCCGTTTCGTCGTCGCCGGCACGCCGGTGTTTTCCGTGATCGACGTCGATCATCCCTGGGTCGATGCCAACCCCAAGGAAAGCGACTTCACCTATGTCACGGCCGGCGAGCCGGTCACGCTCGACGTCGACGCGTTCCCGGACCACGTGTTCAAGGGCTATGTCGGATCGCTGTCGCCGGGCACCGGCGCGCAATTCGCGATCCTGCCGCCGCAGAACGCAACCGGCAACTTCGTCAAGGTCGTACAGCGGGTGCCGGTGCGCATCTATTTCGACAAGGACGACCCGCTCGTCGAAAAGCTGAAGGCGGGCATGAGCGTCTATGCGACCATCGACACCGGCCACAAGCGCACGCTCGCAGGCCTGTTCGGATTCTCGGCCTCGGCGCATCAGGACTGACCATGTCGGGAAGCACAGCGCATCTGGCAGTCCCCGGCCTGCGCCGGAACATGGTGACGATCTGCGCCATGACCGCGACCATCATGCAGGCGCTGGACACCACCATCGCCAACGTGGCGCTGCCCTATATGCAGGGCTCGCTGTCGGCCTCCCAGGACCAGATCAATTGGGTGTTGACGTCTTACATCGTCGCGGCCGCGATCATGACCGCGCCGGTGGGCTGGATCGCCAACCGCTTCGGACGCAAGCGCACCTTTGTGATTTGCTCGGCCGGCTTCACCGTCGCGTCCGTACTGTGCGGACTCGCGCAGGACATCAACCAGATGGTGTTGTTTCGCCTCCTGCAGGGCGTCTTCGGGGCTGCGCTGGTGCCGTTGTCGCAGGCGGTGATGCTCGACTACTACACCTTGCAGGAACGCGCGAAAGCGATGTCGATCTGGGGCATGGGCGTGATGATGGGCCCGATCATGGGGCCGTCGCTGGGCGCCTGGCTGACCGAGACCTACTCCTGGCATTGGGTATTCTTCGTCAACCTGCCGTTCGGGTTCATCACCGTGCTCGGCCTGCTCGCCTTCATGGACGAGACGGATCAGAATCATAGCCTGCGCTTCGACTGGTTCGGCTTCGGCGCACTGGCCGTGGCCATCGGCGCACTGCAGGTCGCGCTTGACCGCGGCGAGCAGCAGGGCTGGCTGGAATCCAACGAGATCATCGCCGAGTTCATCATCGCTGGCATTGGCTTCTACTATTTCTTCGCCCATTCGTTCACGACCTCGAAGCCGTTCCTCGAATTTGGTCTGTTCAAGGACCGGAATTTCGTCACCGGCTGCATCTTCATGACCGTGATGGGCCTCGTGCTGTACTCCACGATGGCGCTGGCTTCGCCCTACCTGCAGAACGTGCTCGGCTATCCCATCATCACCGCGGGCGTCCTGCTCGCGAGCCGCGGCTGCGGCACCTTCGTGGCCATGATGCTGGTCGGCCGCCTGCTGCGCTATTTCGAGGCGCGCACGCTGATCATCACAGGTCTCCTCGTGACCGCGGCATCCCTGTTCCAAATGACGGGCTGGACCGACCAGACCGGCGTGCCCGAGATCGTGACCGTCAGCATCGTCCAGGGCTTCGGCTTCGGCCTCGTGTTCGTGCCGCTGTCGACGGTGTCGTTCCTGACGCTGTCCAATCAGTTGCGCACCGACGGCACCTCGATGCTGACGCTGGTGCGCAATGTCGCAAGCTCGGTCGGCATTTCCCTCGTGATCGCACAACTGACGGAAGGTTCGCGGCGCATCTATGCGATCCTTTCCGAGCACATCAACCCGTTCAATCAGGCGATCCAGATGCCCGACGTCAGCCGCCTGATCAATCTGAACACCGACTCCGGCCGCGCCCTGGCCGACGTGATGGTCGCCCTGCAAGCGCAGATCATCGCGTTTGCGCAGGACTACCAGATGGTGATGATCTTCATCCTGTGCTCGATCCCGCTTGCGCTCATGATCGGTTCGACCAAGGTGGCACTGCGCAGCCAGCCAAGCGGCGGCGCCGAACAGCATGCGGTGATGGAGTAAGGCTCGCGTACGCGCGCGACCCGGGCGGCTTTGCCACCCCGCAGCACGTCGTCGCCTCTACCGCGAGCTTGCTACTTGATCGGCGGGCGCGGCAACACGGCCTCGCCTGCTTCCATCCGGTAGACGTGATCGAGCGAGTACCAGGGTCGAGAGACGTCACGCTCGGTGGGGTGCGGTTCGTCATGCCGCACGAAATTGCCGAGCAGCGCTTTCGTCACGGCAAACTGAACGTCGCTGTCGATATGCGGGTCGGCGGAATCGTAGACCTGCGAAATCAGGACCTTGAATCCGGGCTTGACGATCAGCGCGTGGAGATGGGCGGGCCGATACTCGTGCCTGCTCTGCGCCTTCAGCACGCGACCGACCACACCATCGGTCGGAATCGGATAGCCCGACATCATTACCGAACGGAATGAGAAGCGGCCCTCGCGATCCGTCTCGAGCTTGCCGCGCAGGTTCATGTCCGCCTGTGCCGGATCCTGGTTCTCGTAGAAGCCGACGGGCGAGGCGTGCCAGACGTCCACTTCCGCACCCGCAATCGGACGGCCTTCCCTGTCCACGACCTGCCCGTTGACGAAGAGCGCGGGCCCGGGCGTTTCGGAACGGACGATCGAGCCGCCGTTCTCGACCCGGGGCGAGTTGAGACGCCAGAACGGCCCGAGCAGCGACTGGTCCGTCTCGGCATTGCCCTGATCGCCATTGTTCAAAAGGCAGACCAGCGAGGAGACGCCAAGCGAGCCGGCCATCAGCACGGCTTCATTATGCGTGTCGGTCGAAAGCTTGCCGATCTCGTTCAGAATCGCGCACGCATCGCGAAATTCAGCTTCGGTCAGGCGAACGTCGCGGATGAAGCCGTGCAGGTGCCTGATGAGCGAGACCATGATCTCGCGCAGTCTGGGGTCGGACGTCCGCTCCATCGCGGCAAGCGCCGCGACCGTGACATCCTGCTCTCGCTCGATGATCATGCGGCGATCAATTCAGCTTTTCGATCGCCATGGCGACGCCCTGGCCGACGCCGACGCACATGGTGGCGAGCGCGCGCTTGCCGCCGCGCTTCTCCATGCCGTGGACCGCCGTCAGCGCAAGGCGGGCCCCGCTCATGCCCAGCGGATGACCGAGTGCGATCGCCCCGCCATGCGGGTTGACGAAGTCGGCGTCGTCCTTCACGCCGAGCTGGCGCAGACAGGCGATGCCCTGCGAAGCGAAAGCCTCGTTGAGTTCGATCAGGTCGAAATCGCTGATCTTCAGCGAGAGCCGCTCCATCAGCTTGCGCGTGGCCGGCACCGGACCGATGCCCATGATGCGCGGCGGCACCGCGGCCGATGCAAGACCCAGGATGCGCGCCCGGGGGGTGAGACCATGCTTCTTAACGGCGGCTTCCGAAGCGAGGATCATGGCGGCCGCGCCGTCATTGACGCCCGATGCATTGCCGGCCGTCACCGTGCCGGGATTGCGCACGATCGGCCTGAGCTTTGCGAGGCCCTCCATCGTCGTTTCCGGGCGCGGATGCTCGTCCTTGTCCACCGTCACAGGTCCGGCCTTGCCGCCGGGCGCGGAGACCGGCGTGATTTCCTCGGCAAAGAACCCCGACGCGATGGCTTGTCCTGCACGCTGCTGCGAGCGGAGCGCAAAGGCATCCTGATCGGCGCGCGACACCTGGACTTCCTCGGCGACGTTCTCGCCGGTCTCCGGCATGGAATCGACGCCATATTGCGCCTTCATCAGCGGATTGATGAAGCGCCAGCCGATGGTGGTATCGAAAATCTCGGCCGAGCGCGAAAAGGCCTCGGCAGCCTTGCCCATGACGAACGGCGCCCGCGTCATCGACTCGACACCACCGGCGATGGCGAAATCGATTTCGCCGGATCGGATCGCGCGGCCCGCGGCGCCGACGGCATCCAGTCCCGAAGCGCAGAGGCGGTTCAGCGTCTGGCCTGGAACCGTCTCCGGAAGCCCCGCGAGCAGAAGCGCCATGCGTGCGACGTTGCGGTTGTCCTCGCCTGCCTGATTGGCGCAGCCGAAAAAGACCTCATCGAGCGAGGACCAGTCGAGATTGGGATGTCTTGCGACCAGCGCCTTGATCGGGGTGGCGGCGAGATCGTCGGCACGCACCTTGGCGAGCGAGCCGCCGAAACGGCCGACCGGGGTTCTCACGGCATCGCAAACGAATACATCACGCACTGGTTTTCTCCCTGAATGCCGTCTTCGGCCTCAATTGAGTGCGACTTGTAGGAGCGCCGCACCCCGAGGTCAATTGAGGCTTGCTCGGCAAGCATTGCATTCGCGCGAGAGGCCTATGCCCCTTCATGATTGATGGAGGGTGGAAAAGGCCGGCAGCGTTTCGCAAAGCGATAGGAGGCGACAACGAAATTGGCTAGTTTGCGCCTCCCATGACGCCCCAGCACTCCATCCCCCAGCCTGTTTCGACGCCGCCCGAAACCGCGCCCGCCGCGGAAACTCCGGCGCGCGTGACGCCGATGATGGAACAAGACCTTGAGATACAGGCAGGGCATCCGGGGCTCGTGCTGTTCTACCGCATGGGCGATTTCTACGAGCTGTTCTTCGAGGACGCCGAGATCGCCTCCAAAGCGCTCAACATCATGCTGACCAAGCGCGGCAAGCATCAGGGCATCGACATCCCGATGTGCGGCGTGCCGGTGGAGCGCGCGGACGACTATCTGCACCGGCTGATTGCGCAAGGCTTTCGCGTCGCCGTTTGCGAGCAGATGGAAGACCCGGCCGCAGCGAGGGCCCGCGGCGGCAAGAGCGTGGTGAAGCGCGACGTGGTGCGGCTGGTGACGCCGGGCACGCTGACCGAAGACACGCTGCTCGATGCCCGCGCCAACAATTATCTGCTGGCAATCGCGCGCGCCCGCTCTTCCGCAGGCGGCGATCGCTTCGGGCTCGCCTGGATCGACATCTCGACCTCCGAATTCATGGTCACCGAATGCGCAAGCGGCGAGTTGCAGGCGACGCTGGCGCGGATCAACCCCAACGAGGCGATCGTTTCCGACGCGCTGTATAGCGACAGCGAACTGGGGGCGTTGTTGCGCGAATTGCCGGCCGTGACACCGCTCACCCGCGACGTCTTCGACAGTTCGACCGCCGAACGGCGGCTGTGCGATTATTTTGCCGTGGCGACCATGGATGGGCTCGCCGCAATGTCGCGGCTGGAAGCCACCGCGGCCGCCGCGGCCGTGACCTATATCGACCGCACGCAGGTCGGCAAGCGGCCGCCGCTGTCGCCGCCGGCGCGCGAGGCAATCGGCGCCACCATGGCGATCGATCCGGCCACGCGCGCCAATCTCGAATTGACCCGCACTCTTGCCGGCGAACGCCGGGGTTCGCTGCTCGACGCCATCGACTGCACGGTGACGCCGGCCGGATCGCGGCTGCTTGCGCAACGCCTTGCCGCCCCGCTCACCGATGCCTCGCAAATCGCAAGGCGGCTCGATGCAGTCGGCGTCTT
>CAYVVB010000119.1:0-3684 GCA_964454955.1 uncultured Bradyrhizobium sp.
GGATGCGCGAGAAGTAGCCCGCATGCGCGAAGCGACATGCGGGAGTCGCATCGCGGCAAGGCTCGCCGATCAGACCTTGTCCCAGCGCTTTTTGAAATTGACGTATTGCAGAAAAAAGCCGGGCTTTCGCCCGGCCTTTTCGTGGGTGCCCGGGTCAAGCCCGGGCATGATGATTGGAGCGATCGGAGAAACCGCCAGTCTCACAACGCCCGATTACTTTCCTTCACCTTCTCCTCGTCGAGATAGACGTTGCTGCCCATCTCCTTGAACTTGGCGCTCATCTGCGCCATGCCCTGCTCCTTGTCGTTCAACGTCGCGGCGTAGTCGCGCACGTCCTGGGTGATCTTCATCGAGCAGAATTTCGGGCCGCACATCGAGCAGAAATGCGCGACCTTGTGCGCTTCCTTCGGCAGCGTCTCGTCGTGGAAGAGGCGCGCAGTGTCGGGATCGAGCCCTAGATTGAACTGGTCGACCCAGCGGAAGTCGAAGCGGGCGCGGGAGAGCGCGTCGTCGCGCAGCTGCGCGGCCGGGTGGCCCTTGGCGAGATCGGCGGCGTGAGCCGCGATCTTGTAGGTGATGACGCCGGTCTTGACGTCGTTGCGATCGGGCAGCCCCAGGTGCTCCTTCGGCGTGACGTAGCAGAGCATTGCGCAGCCGAACCAACCGATCATGGCGGCGCCGATGCCTGAGGTGATGTGGTCATAGCCCGGCGCGATGTCGGTGGTCAGCGGCCCCAGCGTGTAGAACGGCGCTTCGCCGCATTCCTTGAGCTGCTTGTCCACGTTGATCTTGATCTTGTGCATCGGGATGTGGCCCGGACCCTCGATCATGACCTGGCAGCCCTTGTCCCAGGCGATCCTGGTCAATTCGCCCAGCGTTTCCAGCTCGGCGAACTGCGCGCGGTCGTTGGCGTCCGCGATCGATCCCGGCCGCAGGCCGTCGCCGAGCGAGAACGAGACGTCATACTTGCGCATCAGGTCGCAGATCTCGTCGAAATGCGTGTAGAGGAAGCTCTCCTTGTGATGCGCCAGGCACCACTTCGCCATGATCGAGCCGCCGCGCGAGACGATGCCGGTGACGCGGTTGGCGGTGAGATGGATGTAGGGCAGACGCACGCCGGCGTGGATCGTGAAGTAATCGACGCCCTGCTCGCACTGCTCGATCAAGGTGTCCTTGTAGACTTCCCAATCGAGCTTGACGGGATCGCCGTTGACCTTCTCCAGCGCCTGGTAGATCGGCACGGTACCGATCGGCACCGGCGAGTTGCGCAAGATCCATTCGCGCGTGGTGTGGATGTTGCGGCCCGTCGAAAGATCCATCACGGTGTCGGCGCCCCAGCGGATCGCCCACACCATCTTGTCGACCTCTTCCTCGACCGAGGATGTCACCGCCGAGTTGCCGATATTGGCGTTGATCTTGGTGAGGAAGTTGCGGCCGATGATCATCGGCTCGAGCTCGGCGTGGTTGATGTTGCACGGGATGATGGCGCGCCCGCGCGCGATCTCGCTTCGCACGAACTCCGGCGTGATGAAGGCCGGCACGGACGCACCGAAGCTCTCGCCGTCGGCAAGCGCGGCTTCCGCCCGCTCAAGCTGCTTCTTGCGGCCGAGATTTTCGCGGTCGGCCACATAGATCATCTCCTTGGTGATGATGCCGGCGCGGGCGAATTCGAGCTGGGTCACCTTCTGCCCGTCGAGGCCGCGCAGCGGATTGTGGTAGGCGGAAAACGCACGCGCCGCCTTGTCGCCAGCGACGTTGCCGTTGTCGACGGGCTTGACCGGGCGCCCTTCATATTCCTCGACGCCGCCGCGTTCGAGCACCCACGCCTTGCGCTGCCGCGGCAGGCCGGCGTTCACATCGATGGCCGCTTTCGGATCGGTGTAGGGGCCGGAAGTGTCGTAGACCGGCAGGTTCGGCTCGCCGGCGCCTTCCGAGAGGATGATTTCGCGCAAGGGCACGCGCAGATCGGGCGCGGCATCGGGGGTTGCAAAGATCTTGCGCGAGGAGGGCAGGGGTCCCGTGGTCACGGCAGGCACGGTGGTATCCGGGTTGGAGCGGATGTTCATGGGGGTCCTCCTTCTAGTCGTTGCGCACTTTGGCGTTGGTCTCGTCATCCTGAGGTGCGAGCGACAGCGAGCCTCGAAGGATGACACAGCCGGGCCGTCGCCCTTCGAGGGCCGCTAACGCGGCCACCTCAGGGTGACGGGTCGAATAGTCTGCTTCGGATTGCATCACGCCGCCTCCATGGCCTGCACGAGCCAGGCGCGCACGCGCGCGTCGGGGTCGGCGTTTTGCGTGACGTCACTGACCACGGCGATCGAGTCGGCGCCGGCGGCGAAAATCTCCGCGGCGTGCTCGAGCTTGATGCCGCCGATCGCGACCAGCGGAATGTTGCCGATGCGCCGCTTCCATTCGGTGATCTTCGGAATCCCCTGCGGCGCAAAGCGCATCGATTTCAGCGTGGTGAAGAAGATCGGGCCGAGTGCGACGTAATCGGGTTTGGCACGCAACGCGGTCGCGAGTTCTTCATCGTCATGGGTGGAGATGCCGAGCGTCAGCCCCGCATCGCGGATCGCCTTGAGGTCGGCATCGGCCAGATCTTCCTGGCCGAGATGCAGATGCTCCGCATTCGCATCAATGGCCGCGCGCCAGTGATCATTGACCACGAGTTGCGTCCCCGTGCCCCGGGTCACCGCGAGCGCCTCCTTCACGATCGCGAGCGCGTCGGCGTCGCTGAGATTCTTGGCGCGCAACTGGATGGTGCCGACGCCAAGCCTGGTCAGCCGCGCGACCCAGGCGACGCTGTCGACGACAGGATAGAAGCGGTCAGGATACGGCATGCCAGAACGGGGTCCCAACGACTGGAGTGGAGGGGGAAGCGAAATCGCGCGCGTTCATCAACCCGGCCTCATAGGCCGTGCGGCCGGCCTCGATGCCGAGGCGGAAGGCCTTCGCCATGGCGACGCAATCCTCGGCCTTGGCGATGGCGGTGTTGAGCAGCACGGCGTCATAGCCGAGCTCGAGAGCCTGCGCCGCATGCGATGGCGCGCCCAGGCCGGCGTCGACCACCAGCGTTATATCCGGCTGGCGGTCGCGCAACAGTTTGTGCGCGTCGCGGTTGATGAGGCCCCGGGCCGAGCCGATCGGTGCGGCCCACGGCATCACCACCTTGCAGCCGGTATCGACGAGCCGCATCGCGACGGACAGATCTTCCGTGCAATAGGGAAACACCTCGAAGCCGTCCTTGATCAGGATATCGGCGGCCTCGACCAGGCCCACCACATCCGGCTGCAGCGTGTCGTTGTCGGCGATCACTTCCAGCTTGATCCAGGTCGTGCCGAACAATTCGCGGGCGAGTCTCGCCGTAGTCACGGCCTCGCGCACGGTGCGGCAGCCCGCGGTGTTCGGGAGCACGGTGACGTCGAGCTCGCGGATCAGCTTCCAGAAGGCGTCGCCCGTCTTGCCGCCGGCGGCTTCTCGCCGCAGCGAAACCGTGACGATCTGCGCGCTGGATGCGCGGATCGCGTTCTGCATGATCGCCGGCGACGGATAGAGTGCGCTGCCGATCAGAAGGCGGGAGGAAAATTGACGGCCGTAGAAGGTCAGCATTTCTGTGTTCTCCGTCATTCCGGACGGTCCGCAGCGCGGACCGATCCGGAATCTCGAAGTTGTGTGCGAAGCTGC
>CAYVVB010000120.1:0-6977 GCA_964454955.1 uncultured Bradyrhizobium sp.
CGAAAGCTGCTGGTGGGGCGGATTGTGGAAGTGGAAGCCTACGGCGAAGACGATCCCGCGGCGCATTCCTATGCGGGACGCACCAAGATTCCGCTTCCGCATTCGCTGCCGACGCGCATCGGTGGCTTCGGGGGCGCGGAGGGGCTTGCGGATTTCATCCGCAACGAACGGATCACCCACCTTGTCGATGCCACCCATCCCTTTGCCGCGGAGATGAGCCGCCACGCCGTCGAGGCCTCCGCCGCGACGGGAGCCGCACTGATCGCGCTGGAGCGCGCGCCGTGGACGCGCGCAGCCGGCGACCGATGGATCGAGGTGGCCGACGTCACTGCGGCGGCGGCGAGCCTGCCTGACGCGCCGGCGCGTGTGTTTCTCGCCATCGGCCGACAGCACCTCGCCCCGTTCACGGGCATGCCGCAGCACGCCTACACGCTGCGATTCGTCGATGCGCCGGACGGGCCGCTGCCGCTGCCGAACTCCGAAGTCATCGTCTCGCGCGGCCCCTTCACGCTCGCTGGCGATCGCGAGTTGATGCGCACGCGCGGCATCGAATGGCTGGTCTCGCGCAATGCGGGCGGGATCGGCGCACGGGCCAAGATCGACGCCGCGCGCGAGCTTGGTCTGCCGGTGATCATGATCGCACGACCGAAACTCCCGGAAAGGCCTCGGGTCGAACACGTCGAGGATGTGCTGGCGTGGCTTGGTCATGACGCGCGCCTCGGCGCGTAGACCCAGCGCCCGACGCGCCGCGTCGCCTAATTGCCGATGATCACCAGCGTCGCAATGTCGGCCATCTCCGGCCGCGCGTCGTGCAGCAACACGGTCTTGATGCGCTCCCGCGGCGTGGTGACCGCATGGGCAAAGATGACGATGCGCTCGCCGCACCCCACCCCACGGAGCACATCGAGGGCATGGCCAAGACCGTCGGGCCGGCTCACCGAACGCGGGTTGTAGAGCGCGATGGCAAAATCGGCTTCCGCGGCCAGCCGCAAACGCCTTTCGATCGCAGCCCAGGGCTTGAGGTTGTCCGAGAGATTGATCGCGCAAAAATCATGACCAAGCGGCGCGCCGGCACGGGCCGCAGCGGCCAGCATCGCGGTCACGCCCGGCATCACACGGATCGCAACAGCCTGCCATTCGGGCGAGGTTTCCAGCGCTTCGAAGACAGCAGCCGCCATGGCAAACACGCCGGGATCGCCGGACGAGACGACCACAACCTTGCGGCCGTCCGCGGCAAGCTTCAGCGCATCGCAGGCGCGTTGCAGTTCCATGCGGTTGTCGGAGGGATGAAGCGTGAGCCCCTCGCGCGCCGGCACACGGGCAACATAGCTCGCATAGCCCAGCACGTCCGTTGCATCGGACAGCGCGAGCGACACCTCCGGCGTAGTCAGTGCCGCATCCCCCGGCCCGAGTCCTGCGATGGCAAGCCACCCCGTCATTCGCAAAGCTCCCGCCGCCGTCCCTGCCCGTGCACCAGCACGATCGCGAAATAGGGACAATCGATCGGCTCGACGTCTTTGAGGCGCACGATGCGTTCGTCCGGCATGGTGCCACGCTCGATCAGCCAGGCTTCATTCAGTCGCCCGGCCGCCTGCAGTGCGCGGCGGATCTTTGCGAGGTTCCGTCCCGTCTTCATGATGACGAGCGCGTCCACATTGTTCACGCGGCGATGCAGTTCCGCTTCCGGCAGCGTTCCCATCAGCACCGTCATCACGTCGTCGCCGAGCGCGATCGGCCGGCCGATCACGTTCCAGCAGCCGGCCATGCCGGGGATGCCCGCGACGACATCGATCTCGGCGCGGCCCTGCAGCCGCGAATAGAGATGCATGAACGAGCCATAGAAGAAGGGATCGCCTTCGCAGAGCACGACGACATTGTCGACCCGCGCGAGCTCTTGCAGCCGATCGGCCCAATCGTCGTAGAAGCGGGTCAGCAGGCGTGCATATTCACTGCTGCCGCAGGCGACCTCGGTCGTCACAGGATACTCCATGGGATATTCGCAGACGTTCCGCGCCAACATGCCTTCGACGATACAACGCGCCTGTCCGCGCCGGCCTTTCTTGCGGAAATAGGCCACTTGCGTCGCCGCGCGGATTTCACGATTCGCGCGCACGCTCATCAGGTCGGGATCGCCCGGGCCCAGTCCGCAGCAGATGATCCGCCCCATCCCTATTCGCTCCTGCTTGCCAGCGCGTTGACGGCGGCGACCGTCATCGCCGAGCCGCCGAGACGACCTTCCACGATGAGCGCCGGCGCAGGCGGCGCCGCGATCAACGCGGCTTTTGCTTCCGCTGCGCCGACAAAGCCGACGGGACAACCGATGATCGCCGCCGGTCGCGGGCAGCTCTCGTCTTCCAGCATGTTGAGCAGATGGAACAGCGCGGTCGGCGCGTTGCCGATCGCAACCACTGCGCCGACCAGATGGCCCCGCCCGAGTTCGAGCGCGGCGGCCGACCGGGTGTTGCGCTTGGATTGCGCGAGGTCGGGGACGGACGGATCGTCCAGCGTACAGATCACGGAATTGTTTCTGGGAAGGCGCGATCGCGTAATGCCCTCGGAGACCATGCGCGCGTCGCACAGAATCGGCGCGCCAGCCGCCAGCGCCTCGCGCGCGGCCCCCGCCATCCCAGGGGTGAAGCGAATGTGCCGCTCCAGTCCGACCATGCCTGCGGCATGGATCATGCGCACCACCACCGGCTCCTCCTCGGGCGAAAAGCGCGCAAGATCGGCCTCCGCGCGGATGGTCGCGAAGGATCTTTTGTAGATGGCTGCGCCATCCGTCTCGTAGACATGCGGCATCAGCCCGCCTCCAGGACTGCGCGCGGATCGGTGAGGACATCCGCACGCGACAGGCCACGCCGCACCGGCGCATCCCGCGTCGCGCCATCACGCACCAGATCGAAGCCGTTGGCGGTAGCGACCAGCGTGATGGTGGACGAACCGGGATGCGCGCAGCCTTTGGCGCAACCCGAAACATGAAGGCGCGCGTCCGCCGGAAGATGCGGCGCCAAAACCGCCGCAAGGGCGTGCGTCTCGGCATGGGCAGCGTCGCATGCGGGCGCGCCGGTGCAGGCCGCCACGCGAAGCAGCGGGTCATCGGCACGAGCGACGATACCGTCGTGCTGCGGCATCTCGCGCAGGCCTTCGAGTAGGATCATCCGCCAGGGCGTCATGCGCAAACCTGCCGCGCACCCGGCGAGGAATTTCAACGTCGCGCTCTGCATTTGACCGAAAGCAAGCCCGACCAGCGCACCGCGCGCCTGCACGCCTGGAGATGGCAACGGCACGTCGTGCGCCGGCGCCGTATGGCCGGCGCGCGACTGCGGCGGCCTCGCGCCGCTTCGGATGTGGGCCACCATCCGCCCTCGCCCACCCTCGGCACCGCCGCTGGTCAGGAACCACTCGGCGAGCGAGAGCGCCACCGCGACGGCGCCTCGCTTTGCAACCACACGACCATGCGGCAATCCATCCGCGCGCACCATCAGCCCGCCGTCGGCGCTACGCTCGATCCGGATGTCGGCCGAAGCCCGCGCCAGTACGCGCGCGTCACCACAATCCACCGCAAAGCCGAATTTCGCCGGCAGGCCGAGAGGCCGTTCGCCAAGCGCTCGCTCCAGCGCCGCAGCAAGCCCGTGTGTGTCATCTTCTTCGCCCCAGAACGGCGCGACCAGGATATTGCGCTCGGCTTCTGTTGTCCCATCCGCATCGATCAATCCGGCTTGCGCGAGCGCGGCGAGCAACGGTTCATGGTCCCGCGCACGCAGTCCACGGAGCTGCAGATTGGCGCGGCTGGTGAGATCGATCAGTCCGTTGCCGTAGCGCTCGGCGAGATCGGCGATGGCGAGGGCTTGCGCCGTCGACAATCGGCCGCCTCGTGGGCGAATCCGCGCGACGAACCCGTCGCCCGACAGCATTGGACGATGAGCGCTGGGGCACCAGCCTTTGATCGCCACGCGGTTCATGATGCCTTCCGCAGCGAAGCCGCAATGGAGTTGCGGCGCGTTACCCAGAGCGCGGCGTCGTGCAGGCGGCTGAAGCAATCTTCGATCGCCGCCAACGCCGCCGGGTTTTCGCGTTTCAGGAAGCCGCGGACCTCGTCATTGCCGAGCGTCGCATCGAAATAGAGATCGAACAGATGCGCAGGTACGGCGTCCGCGAGGTGTGCGAAGGCGGCCATGTGGTCCAGCGTGGCGGCGATTTCGGCCGCGCCGCGAAAGCCGTGGCGCATCATGCCCGCGATCCATCCGGGATTGGCGGCGCGCGCCCGCACCACGCGGGAGATTTCCTCAGGCAGCGAGCGCGCACGCGGCGCATCGGGGCGGCCTGCGTCGAGGTGGTAGAGTGATGGCAGAGGTGCGCCGAGGCGTGCGGCGGCGGCAGCCGGTCCCGCCTCATGCGCGGCATAGTCGGCCGCCAGCAACAAATCCGTTTCCGGCAAGTCCTGCACGTGCACGAAGGCATCGGCGTTCGCGAGCCGCGCCTCGATGCCGGCACGGTCCGGCCTCATCTCGCCGTCCGCGGCGAACGACCATGACGATGCTGCAAGCCACGCGTCACCCGCGGCACTACGCGCCTCGTCCGTCAAATCGTTGCGCGCGGCAAAGCCGCCGACGCCATACTCTCCAGGACGCGGGCCGAACACGCGCGCACTGCGCAGCGTGTAGGGATTTTCCTCACCCTCGAAGTCGCGACGTGCCAGCGCGTCCGAGGCCGCCTCGAACAGTTGGGCAAGATTTCCGAAAACGTCACGGAACAGGCCGGAGACGCGCAGCGTCACATCGATGCGCGGCCGCCCCAAAGCGGCGAGCGGGATGATCTCGTATCCGGTCACGCGACCGCTCGCCTCGTCCCAGCGCGGTGAAAGGCCCGCAAGCTGCAGCGCCATGGCGAATTCCTCGCCGGCGGTGCGCATGGTCGCCGACCCCCAGAGATCGACCAGCAGGCCTTTCGGCCAGTCGCCGTGATCCTGCAAATGCCGCCGCAACAGCTCTTCGGCAAGCCTGATGCCTTGCGCATGGGCGACACGGGTCGGCACGGCGCGCGGATCGACGGCGAACAGATTGCGTCCCGTGGGCACCACGTCCCGCCGTCCCCGGAACGGCGAACCCGCCGGTCCCGGCGCGACGCGTTGTCCCGACAGCGCGTCGATCAGCGCGCAGCGTTCTTCATCGCCACAGGTGCCGCGCCCAAACACGTGCAAGCCCTCGCCGAATCGGCTTTCCTTCAAGTCGCAGACAAAGCGGTCGATGCGCGGAATCGCCTCGGCGGCAGCAGCGGAGGGGCCAAGTCCGAGATCCTGCTCCACTCCCGCGGCGCGCGCTTCGTCACGGATCGTCGCAATCAGCCGTCCGCGCCGCGCCGGATCAAGCCCGTCGGCGGTCGAATATTCGTCCAGCAACTGCTCGAGCCGCGCGAGACCGTCCGGCAGCCGGCTCGCCACAAGCGGCGGCGGAAGATGGCCGATGGTGACGGCACTCAAGCGCCGCTTGGCCTGCGCCGCCTCGCCGGGATCGTTGACGATGAAGGGATAGATGACCGGAAGATCGCCGGTCAGCGCGTCGGGCCAGCATTCGTCCGACAGCGCCACGGATTTGCCGGGCAGCCATTCCAGCGTGCCGTGGGCGCCCATGTGAACGAGGGCGTGAATGCCCGCATCGCGAAGCCAGAAATAGAACGCGACATAGGCGTGGCGCGGGATGCGCGTGAGATCGTGATACTCGGCGTCGCGGTTGCCGCGGTCGCCGCGCTCGGGCTGCACGGCAATGATGGCGTTGCCGCGGCGGATCGCCGCGAAGTGGAACGCGCCGCTGGACACTTGCGGATCGTCCTCGGGCGCGCCCCAGGCGTCTGCGAGGCTTTGCTGCAACGCTGGGGGAAGCCTTGCCAGCGCGGTGCGATAATCCGCAACGCCCCACGTCAACGTGTCCTGCCGGATCGCTTCGGACAGCGTACCGCCGCCCTCGACATCGAAGCCGGCCGCGCCGAGATCGGAAAGCAGAGCCTCCGTGGACGCCAGCGCATCCAAGCCCACCGCATGCGCGATCTGGTGCGCGCGGCCGGGATAGCTGGAAAGGACGACGGCAAGCCGCTTGTTGCGGTTTGGCGTCGTCGCAAGACGTGACCAAGAGACCACGCGGTCGACGGCCGCCGAGACACGCGCCTGATCGGGCCGATGCGCCGCCAGCGGGAACTGCAAATCGTCGTCGCGCGCGTCCTGCGACTTGAAACTGACGGCGCCCAGGAAGATCCGGCCATCAACTTCCGGCAGCACCACGTGCATCGCAAGATCGGCCGCCGACAGGCCCCGCAGCGATGCCGCCCAGTCCTCGCGCGGCGCAGTGCAAAGCGCGACCTGGAACACGGGGCAGGAAACGGCATCGAACGGCGTCATGCCGTCATCGCCGCTTGCCGAGAACGCGGTCGCGTTGATGATCGCGGCGGGCGGGCGCTCGGCGAGGTGGCGGTTCAGCCAGGCGGCAACATTCTTGCCCTTCAGCGACGGCGCAAAGACGCCATAGGCGTCGAAACCCTTTTGCCTGAGTGCCGTGAGCAACGCATCGACCGGCGCGGTGTCGGCTGCGGTGAGATAGGCGCGATAGAAGGTGACGAGCGCATGCGGCCTGCCGTCCGGCTCCGGCAAGGACGAAAGCACGCCGCGCACCGGATCGTAAAAGCCGAGTTGCGGAATCGTCAGCTCTCCCGGCACAGGCCCCGCATAAAGGCCGGACGCGAGCGCAAGCTGGGCGATTGCAGCCTGCGCCGCCAAGGCGCCGCCGGTATCGCACAGCGCCTTCAACTGCCGCAGCGTCGAGCGCGGCAGGGTCGAGAGCGCGTCCAGTTGTACATCGTCGCGGCCATCGGCCGGTAGCACGGCTAGCGCCATACCGCGCTGTTTGGCCGCGGCATACAAAGCGGCGAGCCCATAGCTCCAATAAGACTCCCCGCCGATCAACCGCACCAGCACGCCGCGCGCATGG
>CAYVVB010000121.1:0-6608 GCA_964454955.1 uncultured Bradyrhizobium sp.
AGCAGTCTATCGCCTGCGCCGCGCCGGACAATCGGGGCCGCCCGGTCGCCCCGGGGCATTGCCGACCGGGGTCCAATCGGCTAAATGAGCCGCTCATGCACCCGTAGCTCAGCTGGATAGAGCGTTGCCCTCCGAAGGCAAAGGTCACACGTTCGAATCGTGTCGGGTGCGCCACTTCCTTCGAAACCGGTGAGAAACAACGCAGGGTCCGGTCTCGGTCCGAGATCGCGGACGGACCACGCCCCGTCGAGACAGATGAAGATATCGCAAGCGTTCAAGTTCGAGGCGGCACATTGGCTGCCGAACGTGCCCGAGACGCACAGATGCCGGCGGCTGCATGGTCATTCCTACCGGGTCGAGATCCAACTGGACGGACCGGTGGATCCATACACGGGCTTCGTTGCCGACTTTTTCGACATCGAAAAATGCTTTGCCGCTCTCCTGGATGCACTGGATCACAGATGCCTCAACGAGGTCGAGGGACTCGAGAATCCGACCGCGGAGAATATCGCGGTGTGGATGTGGGATCGCTTGAAGCCAGGCCTCCGACCACTCGCGGCCGTTCGGGTCTACGAAACGCCGGACTGCTGGGCCGAATACGACGGACGGTGACGACGCACTGAGGCTGCCGCGCCGAAGGCGGACCAGATCGACGCAGATAGCCTGCACTTGGCTAATCCTTCGTCCAGGCCGGAAGAGGTTGCCACCGCGTCCAGGGCGTTCGCCTCCATGCCGGCACACCTGCGCGCAACGCCAGCAGTCCCAGCCACACCACCACCGTGAAGAGACCCGCGCCGCCGGCAATTCCCCAGATCGCTGCAGTCCTGGAAAGCGAGAGACCCTGGCCGAACGCGATGAGAAGCGCCGCAGCCTCGAGAATATAGAGTGGCGTCGATCTGATCCCGGGGTTGGGTCGATAACCCAGGGCATACAAGCCCCAATGCGATACCAAAGTATCTGTCAGTCGCGCCGCGATGATGAAGCACAGAGCAGCCACACTCGTGGGAGGAGCGACCTCTCCAATGACCGGAAACCAGCCCGCGATGGCCACCAGGCCTGCAGACCACAGGAGCAGCGTCAGTCCCAGCGTGAACAACAGGAAGCCAAACCAGTTTGGCAGCCACAGTCCGACGACCGCTCCAAATACCCGCCAGAGCGGCGTGCTTTCGCCCCGCCACTCTTCCCAGGTGTGAACAGCCGTAAAAGCCCAGTCGATGCCCAGCATGACGACGAGCGCAGCGGCAGAGCGACCGAACATCGAGACCTGGTCCAGATGATCCAACATCGCAGCCATGTGCGCTGTCTCCTCGCGCTGAGTCTCGGCCCGTCTCGGCGACGATTCACAAGGCAATAAATCACTTCAGGATCATTCAAGTCGGAGGACTGTCGCCAACGTCGTCCGACCCTTTATACTCCGATCTGGGGCTGCCCGCTTGCTTCGCCTCGCCAAACGCACTCCGGGCGGCTGCACCATTCTCCGATGAATGCGATGGCGGCAACGATCAAACGGTCTACCCGTGCCGGGCGCGCATTTTCGAAAAGCCGCGAACATTCAACCTTTGGCATGATAGCCCGCCGCGGCGGGCGCGCGCGGGTCAGCTCTTCCTGGACCTGCCGAACCTGGCCTTGATCGTTTCGTCGGCGTCGGGCCCGGGCGCAATCCTGACTTGCTCCAACTCCAGCGGGACGCCCGCTTGGTCGCGAACGCAGACGCGGGCGATCGGCTTACCGTCGTCTCGCCCTGTCAGGCGCAGCGGCTCGCGACCGCGTCCCTGGACCCATCGGTCGCCCCACTGCATCAGGGCCACGACGATGGGAAAAAGGTCGCGGCCCTTCGCAGTCAACGTGTAGTCCTGCGGATTGCCGCGCCCGATGACCTGCGACCGTTCCAGGATGCCGGTGTCAATGAGTTTCGACAGCCTTTCGCTGAGGATGTTCTTCGCGATGCCGAGCCGGCTCTCGAAGTCACTGAAGCGACGTGTGCCGAATAGCGCCTCACGCACGATCAGCAGCGTCCACCAGTCGCCCACCTGTTCCAGGGCTCTCGCCACCGAGCAGTGCTGTGTCTTGAAAACTGCGTGCTTCACGTCCTCAACTATGCCTCGTTTTGTCCCTTTACGCAACCAAATTGCGGGATTGTCCGCGGTCAGCGGGGCCCTGTCCGGTGTACCAAGCGCCGCGTCTAGAACCTGCAGCTTTGCGGAGCGGCGGCCCACGGTACCGGTTCACCGCAACACCCGGATCGAATGCGAGGCCGGGCGCCTGGTGGGGCGCCGGCTCCGGCCCGCTATTTAGTTTCTTGACGAAACCAAAACGATATGGTTGCATAAAGAGAGGAAATAGGGGGTTGGCGATGTCGAAGATTCTGGTAACCGGCGCCACCGGCAGCCACGGCAGCATTGGATTCCGCGTGGTGGCACTGCTGACATCGGCTGGCGCGCCCGTCCGGGCGATGGCGCGCAGCGACGATGACAGGGCCGAAAGCTTGCGGCGAACCGGTGCCGAGGTCGTGTTTGGTGATTTCATGACGCTGGGCACTTTGCGGTCTGCGCTCGCCGGCATTGACCGCGTGCTGTTCTGCTATCCGTTGGCCGACGGGCTCCTGCAGGCGACCGCGAATCTGTGCGTTGCCGCGCGCGATGTCGGCATCCGGTCTGTCGTCAACATCTCCATCATGATGGCCGCGGAGGATCACCCGAGCCCCGTCTGCCGCGACCACTGGTTGTCCGAAAAAATCTTCGATTGGGCGAACGTCGGTGCCACGCACCTCAGGGGCGGCTTCTTCTACGAAAATCTGATCCGCTTCGCCGCTGCCGGCATCGCGCGTGAAAGCCGCATCGCACTGCCGCTCGGCGACGGCGAGGCACGGCTTGCTTGGGTCGGCGGCGTCGACATGGCGGAGGCCGCAGCCAGTATCCTGCGCGACCCCACCGGCCATGCTGGAAAGCGTTACGACATCACCGGCGACCGTATTCTTTCGATTCGCGAAATCGCGGCCGAAATGAGCGCTGCGCTCGGACGATCAATTGCCTATTCGGACATACCGCTTGCGGATTGGCTGAAGCGCGTGGAGCCGACGGTGGGCGACAACACGCAGCTTCGGCGACACCTCTCGGTGCTGGCGAAGGCCTTCGGGGCGGGCCGCGTGGTCGGGCGGACGACGGATCAACTGCGGAAAATCACCGGCGTAGCTCCGCAGGACTTCCAGCGCTTTGTCCTGGAGAACGCGAACAGTTTCGCACCACACGGATAGGCCACGGCCTGCAGGCACGTGATATCTCGCGTGCCGGCCTATGCCAGACCTGGAGCAGATTCGCAGGCTACCTGGCGACGGCGGGACTGCCGAACTGGTAAGCCACGCCGACCGACACCGTGTGTGTCTTCATCGACTGGTTCATGAACACCGCGTCGACGGTCTGCGGATAGAACTCATGCGACACTTGGCCGAAGTCGGCGTAGCGGTACTCGACCCGCGCGAGCCAGTTGGACGCGAGTCTCCCCTCGACGCCACCGCCGGCGGTCCATCCCGTCTTCACCTTGCTGAAGCTCTCCGAGCGATCCAGGATGCACCAGGCACCGTGAATCGAGCAGTTCGCCGTCACCGACACGTCCTGGAAGGCGACGCCGCCCGAGCCGAACAGCATCACATTCGGAGTGACCAGGAATCCGAGCCTGCCGCGGATGCCGGCGTCCCAACCCTCGGTGACGGTCGCCGAGTCGGTGGCGATGTCCGCGGGAGTGGCCCCCGGAAACAGGGTGCCCGGAATGCCGGCGAGAGTCTTGCTGGCGTGGCCCCAGGCGATGTCGCCTTCGAGGCCGGCAACCCAGGTCGGCGCGAACTGCCAGTTGTAGCCGGCGTAGCCGCCGGCCCGCGGCGTCGACGCGCCGAAGCCGGCCGGATTGTCCTGGGGCAATCGAAACGCGTTTTCGAACGCGCTGATCGGATCCTCGAGAGCCGTGCTGGTCCAGGTCGCATCGGACCAGCGCCCGCCCAGCTCGGCGCCGAGATAGAAGCCGGTCCAGCTTTCCACGGCCACCGCCTGGGGCACCTTGGTGTAAGGGCGTGGCGCGAGGTCGGCGGCGTGGGCGGATGCGGCAGCAGCAATGACGGCGATTGCAGCGAGTGGAAGACGTTTCATCGGGTTATTTCCAGCTGATTTGATTGCCGAGCCATAGCGGGAGGCGGCGCCCGGCGCTTGGACTGGATGACCAGTTGATTGGCTCTCGTGACCACTGGCGGCGAATTGCCTCGGCTGTGGCATCACAGCGACAGCCGCGCTAACCTCGGAACGGTTATCAACGGGCGCGTCTGTGTTCTCGGCGGAACGCGCCAGGATCGCGCGTCGACGATGCGCCCGGCAGGGACGCGAAGGCGGTTCATCGAAAACAGGGCCAAGTGCATGCATGATTTCGCACCCATCTCCGGACTTGTGGGCGGAGCCATCATCGGGCTGGCGACGTCGCTGCTCATGCTGCTGACCGGGCGCATCGCCGGGATCAGCGGCATATTCGGCGGTCTCGTCGTATCCGACACCGGCGATCGCGGCTGGCGGGTCGCGTTCATCGCGGGATTGATCGGGGCGCCGCTTTGCGGGGCGATTTTCGGAATATCTCTGCCGCATCCGAGCCTGCCCAGCCTCGGGGTCGTGATCGCCTCCGGGCTTCTGGTGGGCGTGGGCTCACGCATGGGGGCCGGCTGCACGTCCGGCCATGGCGTCTGCGGGATTGCCCGATTGTCGCCGCGCTCATTGGCGTTCACCGCCGTTTTCATGATCTTCGCGATTGCAACCGTTGCGATCGCGCGTCACGTCGTCGGACACTGACCATGCCATTTCTTGTTGCGAGCTTTGCCTGCGGGCTGATCTTCGGTGCAGGCCTGATGATTTCCGGGATGACTGACCCGACCAAGGTGCTCGGCTTCCTCGACATCTTCGGCGCCTGGGACGCAACGCTCGCCCTTGTGATGGCCGGCGCCGTCGCTGTGTCGGGTCTCGGTTTTGCCATCGCACGGCGGCGTGGCACACCGGTTCTGGCCGAGCGGAGTTTTTGGCCGACGCGAACCGACATCGACGCCCAGCTTCTGATCGCGGGTGGACTGTTTGGAATTGGGTGGGGCATGGTCGGATTCTGCCCGGGACCCGCGCTCGTCAATCTCGCCGGGCTCAGCCTGCCGGTCGTCGCCTTCGTGGCGGCGATGGCGGCGGGCATGGTCGGCTACGATGTATGGCAGCAACGCGGGATATCGCCGAGGATCGAGGAAGCCAGCATTCCGGCAAGCGATGGATGATGTCCGCGCCTCGCGATGAGGCCTTCAAAATTTTTGTTAGCCGGGGTCTTGAAATGGCGGGGCCATTTTCTAATTCGTTCGGCGCCACCCTGGTGTGGTGTCCGGGTGCTCCTGAGGCCTGGACGAGACGGGCGCCGGTCGTGTCCGGTGCCGTTCATAACCATCTTGCTCTTTGGAGGATTTGGCTATGCGCACGTACGACTTCTCTCCCCTGTTCCGATCGACGATCGGATTTGATCGCCTCTTCGATCTGGCCGAAATGGCCCAGCGGGCCGGCGAAGAAACCTATCCGCCCTACAATATCGAGCGCCTGTCCGAGGACCGCTATCAAATAGCGCTGGCGCTGGCGGGCTTCTCGCCCGACGAGATCTCCGTCACGGCCGAGCAGAACGTCCTGACGGTCGAGGGAAGCAAGGTCGAGAAGGGCGACCGCGAGTATCTCTATCACGGGATCTCGACGCGTCAGTTCAAGCGACAATTCAGCCTGGCCGACTATGTTCAGGTGAAGAGCGCAACCTTCGACAACGGCTTGCTCAAGATCGAGCTGGTCCGCGAGGTGCCCGAGGCGATGAAACCGCGGCGGATCGCGATCAACGGTCCCGCGCCCCGGCTCGAGGCCAAGGCGGCCAAAGCAGCCTGATTGCTTTGCCGCGCGTCCCGCAGGGCGCGCGGCACCCGACAACCTGTCGTCTAGAGAACGGAGGCAACCATGCGGCCGACGACCGCTCACGATTCCAATGTCTTTGATTTGCATGCGCTTCTGCATCCGGGCACGAAATTTGATCATCCCAAAGACGTCCTGGCGCATCCCACGCTCTCTGTCGCCGAGAAACGGGCCATCCTGGCGTCATGGGCGTCCGACGCTGCGGCCATCGCATCGTGCCCATCGCTGCGAGCGCCGGAGGGGCTGAAGGCGCCGGTTTCAATCGACGAAATCCTGGAAGCCTTGCGCGCGCTCGATAACGACCCACGACACCCGCCGGGCGGCAAACCCAACCGGCAACACTCCACCGATCGCCTGCTGGCAGCTTAGGAAGCGGGGGAGACCATGGAGCACATCAGGCAGACTCATCGCTTCTGCGCCGACGAGACAATCGGACACGGCTTGTCCGTTGACGAAACGCTGGCGCGTCTTCGCGCCCACCGCAACAACATCCACCGCTATCGCAGGCTGCTCGCAACCAAGCTATCCGACCTCGAGCGGGGATTCGTCCGCAGGCGGTTGAACGAGGAGAGTGAGGCGATGCAAAAGCTCTCGGAGCTGAGCTTTCCCCTCGCGCTTCACATGCCGAATCTGACTTCGGCGACGGATCGTGGGGCA
>CAYVVB010000122.1:0-4804 GCA_964454955.1 uncultured Bradyrhizobium sp.
GTTGCATCGGACACGTCGGTCATGTGGATGAAGACGCGGACCGATTTCCCGCCGCCGTCGAGCCGCAGCTTCTGGCCGCCGATCGCGGCGACGATGGTGCGCGGCACGATACGGTAGAGCTGCTGGCCCGGGCCGTACACATTCGCAGCCCGGGTGAAGACCACTGGAAATTTGTAGTTGGCGAAATAGGTGCGCAGGCTCATATCCCCGGCCGCGCGCGACACCGCGTAAGGTGTCGACGGGTTGAACGGCGCATCCTCCCTGACCCAGCCTTCGGTCGATCCGTAGACCTCGGGTGTCGTCACATGGACATAACGTTCGAGCCCGTCATAGTTGCGCAAGAGCTCGTGCAGCCGCACCGCGGATACGACATTGGTCATCATCCAGTGGTCCGGAAAGAGCCAGCTTTCGCCGACCATGCTCTGGGCCGCGAAGTTCACCACATGGGTCGGACGTTCGGACACGAGCAGCGACTTCAGCGCCTCGAGATCGTGGTTGAGGTCGATCCGCCTGAAGCGGACCTTGCCGGGGCGCTTCTGCCATTTGTAGGGCAGAAAGGCGTCATGCGGTTCGTCCGAACGGCTGGTGGCCAGCACGTCATAGCCCTTCGCCGCCAGGAAATCGGCGAAGGTTGCGCCCGAAAACGAGTTCGAGCCGAGGATCAGGAATTTTTCTTGCCCCGCCATCACACCACGCTTGTCAGCTCGCGGTCCGCACGATTTCGCCGCGCTGGCGGTACAGCCACTGCATCAGCATGTGGCCGACGACCATCTGGGCGTCTTCGGAAATCTGCATGTCGTCGATAGCAAAATGGATCGGCACGTCGGCCAGCGCCTTGGCCTTGCCGCCGGAGTAGCCGAGCACGGCATAGCTGGTCATGCCGATCGTCCTGGCCTCTTCCAGCGCTTTGAGGATGTTCGGCGAATTGCCCGAGCCGGAGAAGGCGATCAGCACGTCGCCCTTGCGCGCAAGCACGGCGAGTTGCAGCGAGAACACCTGGTCGTAGCCCTCGTCATTGGCGAGGCACGTGAGGACCGAGGAATTGGCAACGAGCGAATGCACGCGCAATCCCGACCCCGGCATTTTCGACAAGGCGTAGAGGTAGTCGTTGGCGAGATGATTGGCGTTGCCGCCACTGCCGCCATTGCCGCAGAAAAAGACCTGCCGCCCGGTCTGCCAGCAATCGCGCAATTCGTAGGCCAGGCGTTCAACCGGGCTCCAGTCGAAGCCCTCCAGCAAGGCCGCAAACCGGCTGGCATAGTCGCTGAACAGTTTGCTCGGAGTGGCGAAAGCGGGTCCGTTCATGACACAACTTCCTTTTCCATCCATTTGAGGTTGTACCAGCGATCCTCGTTCTTGAGCTGGCCCTGGGAATACATCCCGATCAGCTCCTTGATGGCGTCTTCGACGGTCTTTTTCGGCCTGAAGCCCGTCGCCAGCAGGCGGTCGGAATTGACGCGGTAGCTGCGCGGATCGTTCGAGGGCGTCACGACCACTTCGGCTTTGACGTGCTTCGTCACGAGCTTGGCGATGTCGAGGATCGAGATGTTCTCGAAGCCCGCATTGTAGATTCCTGTGTGCTCGGGATGGTCGAGCAGGAACAGGTAGAGGTCGGTGATGTCATCGATGTGAATATTGGGCCGGGTCTGGTCGCCGCCGAACACGGTGATGCGGCCGTTCATCAGCGCCTGCATCGTCAGCATGTTGACGGACACGTCGAGCCGCTGGCGCGGCGAGTAGCCGCATACCGTCGCGGGGCGCACGATCTGCACGACCATGTCGTCCTTGTAGGACAACACGATCCGCTCGCCGCACATCTTGGTCTTGTTGTATTCCGAGATCGGCAACAGCTCGAGATCTTCGGTGACCTGCTCCTCTTCCTTCACGCCGTAGACGCTGCCGGAGGAGGCGTAGATGAAGCGCTTGATGCCGTGGCGCTTGGCGCGGTCGGCGAGCTGCATTGTGGCAAGGCAGGAAATTTCCCAGGTCAGCTTCGGATCGAGATCGCCGCAGGGGTCATTGGCGACGCTCGAGAGATGGATGATGGCATCGACGCCGGAAAGATCGATCTCGTCGCTGTTGCGCACGTCGCCCTTGACGACGGTGAGGTCCGGATGCGGCTCGAGGAAATTGCCGAACCACATGATGTCGAATGCCACGACCTTGTGGCCGGCCTTGAGCAGTTTGGGAACGAGAACGCTGCCCTTGTAGCCGCACGCGCCGGTCACAAAAATCTTCATCTTCCCGAAGCTCCCGAAATTTGCGCGGCGCCTGGCCAGGCGCGACATCGAAATTCGCCTACAGAACAGAACGGTCGAAACCAGGAGCGAAGGCTAAGACAGCTCCGCGACGACCCGGTCCTGACGCGGCCTTGGCTTAAACTCAGAATGGGCCCGGCGCAAGCTCTCCGGGTTGCCGATATCCCGATGATAACCGCTTGTCTCGACACACAAAATCCGCCCCAAATAGCTGGGGATAATCTCCGTCGAGAGATCGACGATATCCCTCCCGAGCCTGGCAATATCGGCGATCACCTCCGGCTCGAAAATATAGACCGCGCCATTGGCGAGATTGCCCGGCGGATCCTTGACCTTCTCATGAAACGCAAGAACGGTGCTGTCGTGGCGGTCCAACTCCAGAATCCCGCAGGAGGAGGGATCGTCGGTCCGAAAGCCCAGCATGGTCATGACATGGCCTTCGGGGCGGTTGCGGTGCGCGGCAATCAGTCCCGGCACGTCGAAATCGGTGAGATTGTCCGCGTGCGCCACCAGGAAAGCCTCGTTTTCGAACCAGTCCCGGTTGGCAAGCACGGTGCCGCCGGTGCCCAGCAATTCGTCTTCGTGCACGAGGTCGATACGCGAGCGCCAGGGCGAGCTTGCGACACGTTCCCTGACCTGTTCGGCGAGCCAGTGCGTATTCAGGAGCGCGCGCTCGATCCCGCCCTCGAACACGAGGTCGAGCCAGTAGTCGAGCAGGGGGCGGTCATGCACCCGCACCAGGCATTTCGGCGTGGTGTCGGTCAATGGACGCAACCGGCTTCCGATTCCGGCCGCAAGCAGCAGCGCGCGCATGTGTCGTCTGTCACTCCTGGCTGAAGCCGGCCTCGTCGATTTCGGTGACGAGCTCGGCCGTGGTCAGCGGCAGGTTGCCGACGCGGGAGACCTGAAGCGCTGCCGCCAATGAACCCAGATAGGAGGCCTGCCAGATGTCCGCGCCGGCCCGCAATCCCATCGACGAGGCCATGAAGAAGCTGTCGCCGGCGCCGGAGACATCCTTCGGCGACGGATTGAACGCCGGCAGGCGATCGGACTGGTGCGCTCCGTCGGTCATGGTGTTGATCAGCGCGCCTTCGGCGCCGAGGGTGATGATGAGGTTCTTGGTGCGCGCCCTCTCGATCAGCCGTTCGCTGATCACCGCAAGGCCCGAGACGAAATCGTTCAGTGCGACGCGCGCCTCGCGCTCGGTCGGGGTCAAGAGTGTCATGCCCTTGAAACGGGACACGTCGCCGGTCTGCGAGGAGACCTGGCTGTCGGCGCCCATCATCACGGCCTTGGCGCGGGCGCGATCGGCGATCGCGTCGACCAGGTCCTGCGGCAGGCAGCCGTAGTTGAAGCAGGAGAACAGGAGGAGGTCGCAACCTTTCAGCGCGCGGTCCACCGCGCCCAGCATCTGTCGCTGGATTTCGCCGTCGGCTGCGTGCTGGCGCAGATGGTTGACCCGCAGCAGGGTCTTGTTCAGCGCCCGAAACCGCTGCTTGCGCGTGGTCGGCCGGCTCTCGTCCACGAAGGGCTCGCAGACCACGCCATGCTGCTCGAGCGTGTCGCGGGCAAAGTTTGCCGCTTCATCATTGCCGACCAGGGTGAAAAACTGGACGTCGGCCCCGAGACCGTGCGCATGCGCCGCCACCGCGCCGGCGCCCCCGACGAAGGTGCGCGTCATCAGCGGGGTTACGACGATGGTCGGGTCTTCCTGCGACATGCCCACCGCATCGCAGGTGACGTATTCATCGACGATCAGATCGCCGATCACCGCCACCCGCATGCCGGACAGCTTGTGGAGCAGCTTCTTCAGGCACGAGATTTCGAAGCCGTGGCGCCTGGGGAATTCGAGCGGCTTGCGGACCGTGGAAATATCGATATTCGCGTCGCGTTCCAGCAGCGCCAGCGATGTGAAGCGCAGTTCGCCCGAGGAGAAGATCAGCCGTCCGCCATAGCTGTCGACGACGTCCTGCTCGGGATTGGGCCTGTCCTCGAACTCCTTGCCCTTGACCACGATCGTGGGCCGCAGTTTTGCGATGAAGTCGGATGCGGATGTCTCCAGGCGCACCACATGCTGGACGAAGGAGATCGAGCGAACGTTCTCCAGCCGCATCTCCTGGTCCACCGTCACCCCTGGGGTCGAATCAGGGTTGACGCCGACAACGAGGATGTCGGCCTGTTCGGCCGCAAACTTCAGCAGTCGCAGATGTCCGGGGTGGACGACGTTGAAATTGCCGGAAACGAACGCGATGGTCTGGTCGTCGCCGCACGAGGCCCGAATCGCGTGGCAGACGGCATCGCTATGCGCGCTGTCGATAAGTTGGTGCAAGAACCCCCTCCAGCCCCTTTCCGCGTCACCCCGAAGTCCCCGGGACCTACGAGAGGTTGAACGCAATAACCCAAGTCTTCCGCCGGGAGAAGTAAGATTACCGCAGTCCGCCGTTACAGTCTGTGAAGTCCATCCATTATCGCCCTGAGAAAAGGACGGATTTTGGCCGTTTTGGCGGCCCCACTGCGGGCTCCGGGTGGCGGCGCCGGGGCCGCCC
>CAYVVB010000123.1:0-2419 GCA_964454955.1 uncultured Bradyrhizobium sp.
TTTCGTCGCGCACTTTGCCGGCACCGCGGCAGGTACGGCAAGGATCGGTGATCTGGGTGCCGCGCCCGCGGCAGGCCGGACAGGTCTGCTGCAGCACGAAGAATCCCTGCTGCATGCGCACCTGCCCGGAGCCACGGCAGGTCGTGCACTCGCGCGGCGCCTTGCTGTCGGCGGTGCCGTGGCCGGCACAGGTCGCACAGTCTTTGATCGTCGGAATACGAATGGTTTCGGTCGCACCGAACACGGCCTGCTCGAGCGTCAGCTCCATCGTGTAACGCAGATCGGAGCCGCGACGCGGTCCGCCCGGACGGCCCCCCGCAGCGCCGCCGAAAATATCGGCGAACATATCGCCGAAGATATCCGCGAAGCCGGCGCCCATATCGGCACCGCCGCCGCCACGCTGCAAACCCTCGTGCCCGTAGCGGTCGTAGATCTGGCGCTTCTGCGGGTCCGAGAGGACCTCATAGGCTTCGCTCGCTTCCTTGAATTTCTCCTCGGCTTCCTTGTCGCCCGGATTACGGTCCGGGTGGAATTTCATTGCGAGCTTGCGATAGCTCTTTTTCAGTTCGTCGTCGCCGGCTTCCCTGACGACACTGAGCACTTCGTAATAGTCGCGCTTGCTCATGTTCGGAATCGGTTTGCAGAATCTTGGGTGGGGTGTCAGGAATTACGCCGCCTCCTGACGCAAGAAATCGGCCCTCACTCGCGCAAGGGCCGATTCCTGTTTCCCATATGCCGATTACCGGCTCACTTCTTGTCTTTCACTTCCGTGAATTCCGCATCGACGACGTCGTCCTTCTTCGCCGACGCACCGGCGCCCGCAGCGCCGGCTTTATCGCCGGCGCCTTCGCTGGCCTTGGCATAAGCGCGCTCGGCAAGCTTCGCGGAGGCAGACGCCAGAGCTTCGGTCTTGGACGTGATGTCGTCCTTGTCATCGCCCTTCAGCGCTTCGCGCAGCGCCGCGACGGCATCCTCGATCGACTTCTTCTCGTCCGGCTGGACCTGATCGGACAGATCCTTCAGCGACTTCTCGACCGCATGCACCATCTGGTCGCCCTGGTTGCGCGCCGCGACCAGCTCGTTGAACTTGCGGTCTTCCTCGGCGTGCGCCTCGGCGTCCTTGATCATGCGCTTGATCTCGTCCTCCGACAGGCCCGAGTTCGCCTTGACGACGATGCTCTGGCTCTTGCCGGTGGCTTTGTCCTTGGCGCTGACGTTGAGGATGCCGTTGGCGTCGATGTCGAACGTGACTTCGACTTGCGGCACGCCGCGCGGCGCCGGCGGAATGTCGGTGAGATCGAACTTGCCGAGCGACTTGTTGGCGCTCGCGATCTCGCGCTCGCCCTGCAACACGTGCACGGTCACTGCGCTCTGATTGTCGTCGGCGGTCGTGAAGGTCTCGGACTTGCGCGTCGGGATCGTGGTGTTCTTCTCGATCAGCTTCGTCATCTTGCCGCCGAGGGTTTCGATACCCAGCGACAGCGGCGTCACGTCGAGCAGCAGCACGTCCTTGACCTCACCGGTCAGGACCGCGCCCTGGATCGCCGCACCGACGGCGACGGCCTCGTCGGGGTTCACGTCTTTACGCGGCTCGCGGCCGAACAGGTTCTTGACGACTTCCTGCACCTTCGGCATGCGCGTCTGGCCGCCGACCAGGATGACTTCCTGGATCTGGCTGGCCTGCAGGCTCGCGTCCTTGAGTGCGATCTTGCACGGCTCCAGCGTCTTCTGGATCAGATCGTCGACGAGCGCTTCGAGCTTGGCACGCGTCAGCTTCATGTTCAGGTGCTTCGGACCGCTCGCGTCCGCCGTGATGTACGGCAGGTTGATGTCGGTCTGCGTCGTGCTCGACAGCTCGATCTTGGCCTTTTCGGCCGCTTCCTTGAGACGCTGCAGCGCGAGCGGATCTTTCTTCAGATCGATGCCCTGCTCTTTCTGGAATTCGCTGGCGATGTAGTCGATGACGCGCAGGTCGAAGTCTTCGCCGCCGAGGAAAGTGTCGCCGTTGGTGGACAGCACTTCGAACTGGTGCTCGCCGTCGACTTCCGCGATCTCGATGATCGAGATATCGAAGGTGCCGCCGCCGAGGTCGTACACGGCGATCTTGCGGTCGCCCTTGACCTTGTCGAGGCCGAACGCGAGCGCGGCCGCGGTCGGCTCGTTAATGATGCGCTTGACGTCGAGGCCCGCGATGCGGCCGGCGTCCTTGGTCGCCTGGCGCTGCGAGTCGTTGAAGTACGCGGGCACGGTGACGACGGCTTCGGTCACCGGCTCACCGAGGAAGTCCTCGGCGGTCTTCTTCATCTTGATCAGCACCTCGGCGCTGATCTGCTGGGCCGCCATCTTGTTGCCCTTGACCTCGACCCAGGCGTCGCCGTTGGCGGCTTTCACGATCTTATAAGGCACCATGGCGATGTCC
>CAYVVB010000124.1:0-14538 GCA_964454955.1 uncultured Bradyrhizobium sp.
CGCGCCTCCATCATCTTCTGGGGCATGGGCATCAGCCAGCATGTGCACGGCACCGACAATGCGCGCTGCCTGATCGCGCTTGCGCTGATCACCGGCCAGGTCGGTCGGCCCGGCACGGGCCTGCATCCGCTGCGCGGCCAGAACAACGTGCAGGGCGCTTCCGACGCCGGGCTCATTCCGATGTTCCTGCCGGACTACCAGCCGGTCGGCCGCGCCGATCTGCGCGGCGTGTTCGAAAAGCAGTGGCAGCAGGAGCTCGATCCGGTGCGCGGCCTGACCGTGGTCGAGATCATGAATGCGATCCACGCCGGCGAGATCAGCGGCATGTATATCGAGGGCGAGAACCCTGCGATGTCGGACCCGGACCTGCAGCACGCACGCGCGGCGCTGGCAAAGCTCGAGCATCTGGTAGTGCAGGACCTCTTCGTTACAGAGACCGCATTCCACGCCGACGTCATTCTGCCGGCTTCGGCCTTTGCGGAGAAGTCGGGCACGTTCACCAATACCGACCGTCGCGTGCAGATCGCGCGGGAGGTGATCAAGCCGCCGGGCGATGCGCGGCAGGATCTCTGGATCATCCAGGAGATCGCCAGGCGCATGGGGCTGCCATGGAGCTACAATGGCCCGGCCGACGTCTATACCGAGATGGCGGCGCTGATGCCGTCGCTGAACAACATCAGTTGGGATCGGCTGGTCCGCGAAGGCGCGGTGACCTATCCGGCCGATGATCCGAACAAGCCCGGCAACGAGATCATCTTCACGACAGGCTTCCCGACCGAGAGCGGTCGCGGCAAGATCGTGCCGGCACGCGTCCTGCCGCCGGACGAACTGCCCGACGACGAATATCCGATGGTCCTGTCCACCGGTCGCGTGCTCGAACACTGGCATACCGGCGCGATGACGCGGCGGGCCGCCGTGCTCGACGAGATCGAGCCGGAGGCGGTCGCCTTCATGTCGCCGAAGGACATGCGGCGGATGAAGCTTGCGCCGGGCGATTTCATCCGGCTGCAGACGCGCCGCGGCGCGGTCGAGGTCAGGGTGCGCGCCGACAGCGACGTGCCGCAGAACATGGTGTTCATGCCGTTCTGCTACGTCGAGGCTGCCGCGAACCTGTTGACCAACCCGGCGCTCGATCCGTTCGGAAAGATCCCGGAATTCAAGTTCTGCGCGGTGCGGGCCGAACCGGTCGAGATGCGGACGGCCGCGGAATAGGGGGATAGTCAGACTAAAGTCGAGGTGGCCGGCTTTCGGTGTCGCCGAGATCGCGATCCCGGTTCTGGCGGGTCGGGGCTTCCGGGCGGCCGGGGCTCGGCGGAGCATCCAGACTCCTGGCCGTCGTCATCAGGAGCAGGAACAGGGCCCGCTCACCCTGGTATTTGGCCGCCGGCCGGCTGTTTTCGGAGGCGCCCATAATGGTTTTCCCGGTCGAGTCGCAGACCCGCCATTCCCATCGCGCCCTGCCGCGCTTCATAAGAACCACTTCAAGCATCAATCATTGAGTATCACTTCGGGCCATTTGGTTTTGTGTAGGGGCGATAATTTTTTGGGAAAATGAGCCGGGAATAACCCCGCCCCAGAGGGGTTTCGCTCCCATGGTTGCAAATAGTAATTGATTGCAGCCGGCCGATCAGCCGGGGATGTCGAGTTCGATCTCGCGTGACAGTTCGACGACGGTCTCGGGATGGTGGCCGTTCTCGGACAGGGCGTATCTGACGGCCTGTGCGCGGCTGACGAACAGGCCGCCGAAGTGGCCGTCCTGTTCGCGCGCAACCCAGTTGCCGCAGCGATCCCGGCCGACGAAAACGACGGTGGACGGGGCGGGACCGTACGAACGAAGTTCGCTGTACCACGGATGTTCGACGAGCTTCACGTTGATTGTCCTTCAGAGTTAGCAACGCGCGCGGCATGCCGAAGGTTTCGGAGATGCACGCATGACGCTGCGCGGTCCGAATATCGGCAAGACAGGATTTGAATTCGAGAGAGGGGGACTGCCGATCTCATAGGCGCCGCATAAGGGTGATGCGGGCGGCTGCTTCCCCGCAAGGCCAGTTCGCGTCCTGCCGCCGTTCCTATGAGATTCCTATAACTTTGGCCCTGTGACCGTCTCGAAAACCTACGCACCGAGTGGCACGTCATGATCCGCAATGACGGGCAAGGCGGGGCGCGTCGCTCAATTCCTCGGCTGTTCGATTGCAAGTCACCTCCGCCGGATGGCGCAAGAGGAGCACACCATGATGGACATTTTGATGCTGGCCCTCGCGCTCGGCTGGTTCGCCCTCGCGATCGGCTACACCTATGCCTGCGAGCGGCTTTGAGGAGGACAGGTCATGATCTTTGACTATTCACTCGCCGCCGCCGTCTCTCTCGGCCTGCTGCTTTACCTGACCTACGCGCTGCTGCGGCCCGAGCGGTTCTGACCGCCTTCGGACAATCCGCGCTCCCAGAGGCACATTCCCATGACCGTGATCGGCTGGCTCCAGATCATTCTCTTCAGCGTCATCATCGTCGCGCTCGTCAAGCCGCTCGGCTGGTACATGACGCGCGTCTTCAATGGTGAGCGCACCTTCCTGTCGCCGGTGCTGCGCCCGGTCGAGGCCGCCATTTACCGGATCGGCGGCGTCGACGAGCGGCGCGAACAGCATTGGTTGACCTATACCGTCGCCATGCTCCTGTTCCACGTCGGCGGCTTTCTGATCATCTACGCCCTGATGCGCCTGCAGGCATTCCTGCCTTTCAATCCCGCCGGCCAGTCTGCCGTCGCGGAGGATCTCTCCTTCAACACGGCGATCAGCTTCCTCACCAACACGAATTGGCAGAACTACGGTGGTGAGAGCACCCTGTCGTACCTCACGCAGATGGTCGGCCTGACGCATCAGAATTTCCTCTCCGCCGCGACCGGCATTGCGCTCGCTGTCGCCCTGATACGCGGCTTCGCGCGTGCCTCGATGCGCACCGTCGGCAATTTCTGGGTCGATGTGACCCGCTGCACGCTCTATGTGCTGCTGCCGATCTGCGTCGTCTATGCGCTGTTCCTGGTCTCGCAAGGCATGCCGCAGACGCTTGGAGACTATGTCGAGGCGACGACCCTGGAAGGCGCCAAGCAGACGATCGCCGTCGGCCCCGTCGCCTCGCAAGTCGCGATCAAGATGCTTGGCACCAATGGCGGCGGCTTCTTCAATGCAAACGCCTCACACCCGTTCGAGAACCCGACAGCGTTGTCCAATTTCGTCCAGATGCTCTCGATCTTCGCGCTCGGCGCTGCGCTCACCAACGTGTTCGGCCGCATGGTCGGCAACCAGCGCCAGGGCTGGGCGATTCTGGCCGTGATGGGCGTGCTGTTCCTTGCCGGTGTGACCATCACCTATTGGGCGGAAGCCAACGGCACCACAATGCTTTCTTCACTGGGGCTCGCGGGCGGCAACATGGAGGGCAAGGAAGTCCGCTTCGGCATCGTCGCGTCATCACTCTTTGCGGTGATCACCACGGCAGCGTCCTGCGGCGCGGTCAATGCCATGCATGACAGCTTCACCGCGCTCGGCGGCATGATCCCGCTCATCAACATGCAACTCGGCGAGATCATCGTCGGCGGCGTGGGCGCTGGCATGTACGGCATGCTGCTGTTCGTCATCCTCGCGATCTTCGTCGCCGGCCTGATGGTCGGCCGCACGCCGGAATATGTCGGCAAGAAGATCGAGGCGCGCGAAGTGAAGATGGCGATGCTCGCAATTCTGGTGCTGCCGCTGATGTATCTCGGTTGGACCGCGGTTGCCGTGGTTTACCCAACAGCGGTGGCCTCGATGGCCAATGCGGGCCCACACGGCTTTACCGAAGTGCTCTACGCCTACACGTCGCAGACCGGCAACAACGGCTCGGCCTTTGCGGGCCTCACCGGAAACATCCTCTTCTATAATCTCACCGGCGCCATGGCGATGTTCGTCGGCCGCTTCTTCATGATCGTTCCGGCCATGGCGATCGCCGGCTCGCTCGCGGGCAAGAAATCGATTCCGCCGTCGGCCGGGACCTTCCCGACGACCGGCGGCCTGTTCGTCGGCCTCGTTGTCGGCGTGATCCTGATCATCGGCGGGCTGACCTTCTTCCCGGCGCTCGCGCTCGGGCCGATCGTCGAGCATCTCGCGATGACCGCAGGCAACCTGTTCTGAGTCTTGATCGAGCTCATTCGGAGTTACATCGATGGAACCCGTCGTTAAAATGAACAAGCGGATGCCGGTGGCAACGATGCTCGATCCGAAGATCGTGGTGCCTGCGATCAGCGCGGCCTTCATCAAGCTCGATCCGCGGGTCATGATCAAGAACCCCGTGATGTTCGTGGTCGAGATCGTGGCGGCCCTGACCACGGTGATCTTCCTGCGCGATCTTCTGACCGGCGGCGCGAACCTGTCCTTTACCTTCCAGGTCATTCTCTGGCTGTGGTTCACCGTGGTGTTTGCCAATCTCGCCGAAGCAGTCGCGGAAGGCCGCGGCAAGGCGCAGGCGGAATCGCTGCGCAAGACACGCACCGAGAGCCAGGCCAAGCTGCTGAGCGGCTCGGCACGGGATTACAGGCTCGTCCCCGGCACCAGTCTCAAGCTCGGCGATATCGTCCTTGTCGAAGCCGGCGATACCATTCCGTCAGATGGCGAAGTCATCGAAGGCGTGGCCTCCGTCAACGAGGCGGCGATCACGGGCGAGTCCGCGCCGGTCATCCGCGAGTCCGGCGGCGACCGCTCCGCCGTAACCGGCGGCACGCAGGTGCTGTCCGACTGGATCCGCGTCCGCATCACCGCGGCGCAGGGCTCGACCTTCATCGATCGCATGATCAGGCTGGTCGAAGGCGCCGAAAGGCAGAAGACGCCGAACGAGATCGCACTCAACATCCTGCTCGCAGGGTTGACGATCATCTTCGTGTTCGCCACCGTCACCATTCCGAGCTATGCGGCTTATGCCGGCGGGCAGATCTCGGTCGTGATCCTGGTGGCGCTGTTCGTGACGCTGATCCCGACCACGATCGGTGCGCTGCTGTCCGCAATCGGCATCGCCGGCATGGACCGGCTGGTGCGCTTCAACGTCTTGGCGATGTCCGGCCGTGCCGTGGAAGCCGCCGGCGACGTCGATACGCTGCTGCTCGACAAGACCGGCACCATCACGCTCGGCAATCGCCAGGCCACAGCGTTCCGACCCGTGCGCGGCGTGACCGAGCAGGAACTGGCGGATGCGGCCCAGCTCGCCTCCCTCGCGGATGAGACGCCGGAGGGACGCTCCATCGTGGTGCTGGCCAAGGAAAAATACGGCATCCGCGGCCGCGACATGGCGGAGCTGAACGCGACCTTCGTTCCGTTTACAGCGCAGACGCGGATGAGCGGTGTCGATACAGATGGCTCCTCGGTGCGCAAGGGCGCGGTCGAAGCGATCCTCAATTATCTCGGTGGGGGCGCGCAGCCAATCGCGTCGGGCAACATGGTGCGAACGATGCAGCCGGCGACGCAATCCGAAGCCGGTCGCGAGATTCAGTCGATCGCGGACGAAATCGCCAAGTCCGGCGGGACGCCGCTCGCGGTCGCCAGGGACGGCCGCCTGCTCGGCGTCGTGCAGCTCAAGGACATCGTCAAGGGCGGCATCCGCGAGCGCTTCGCCGAATTGCGCCGCATGGGCATCCGCACCATCATGATCACCGGCGACAATCCGATGACGGCGGCGGCGATCGCGGCCGAAGCCGGCGTCGACGACTTCCTCGCGCAGGCAACGCCGGAGGACAAGCTGAAGCTGATCCGCGACGAGCAGGCCAAGGGCAAGCTGGTGGCGATGTGCGGCGACGGTACGAACGATGCGCCGGCGCTGGCGCAAGCCGATGTCGGTGTGGCCATGAATACCGGCACGCAGGCCGCGCGCGAAGCCGGCAACATGGTCGACCTCGATTCCAATCCGACCAAGCTGATCGAGGTGGTCGAGATCGGAAAACAGCTGCTGATGACGCGCGGCGCGCTAACAACGTTTTCCATCGCCAATGACGTGGCGAAGTATTTCGCCATCATCCCCGCGATGTTCCTCGCCTTCTATCCGCAGCTCGGCGTGCTCAACGTCATGCACCTGTCGAGCCCGCAGAGTGCAATCCTGTCGGCGATCATCTTCAACGCGCTGATCATCATTGGCCTGATCCCGCTGGCGCTCAAGGGCGTCGCCTATCGCGCGATCGGCGCCGGGGCACTCCTGCGCCGCAACCTGATGATTTACGGGCTAGGGGGCATCATCATTCCCTTTATCGGTATCAAGGCCATCGACCTGGCGGTCGCGGCCTTGCATTTGGCCTGAGGAGAAATCTCATGCTCAGAGAAATTCGCCCCGCCATCCTGGTTCTGCTGGCACTCACGCTGATTACAGGGGGCGCCTATCCTCTCGCGATCACGGGCATTGCCGGCATGATTTTTCCGACACAGGCGGAAGGCAGCCTGATCGAGAAAGACGGCAAGGTGATCGGCTCGGCGCTGATCGGACAGCAGTTCACGAGCGACAAATACTTCCATGGCCGGCCATCGGCGACCACGGCGCCGGATCCGAACGATCCGACCAAGACAGTCTCCGCGCCTTACAACGCGGCCAATTCCGGCGGCTCCAACCTTGGGCCGACCAGCAAGGCATTGGCCGACCGGGTCAAGGACGATGTCGAAAAGCTGAAGGCCGAAAACCCGGCGGGCGCGGTCCCGGTCGATCTCGTCACGACTTCGGGCAGCGGACTTGATCCCGACATCTCGCCGGATGCGGCGCTCTTCCAGGTGCCGCGGGTTGCCAAGGCGAGGAATATGCCGGAGGCGCGTGTTCGCGATCTGGTGGTCCAGCACACGGAAGGCCGTCAGCTCGGTATATTGGGCGAGCCGCGCGTCAATGTCCTGGCGCTGAACCTCGCCCTCGATGCGGCCTCGAGGTGAGACACGCTAGGCCGGAGCGGCAAGCGTGCCTATAATGCCTTATGGCAATTCAGCGCCGCGATTCAGAACAACGCCCCTCGCCAGAAGCCTTGCTGGAGGCGGCAAAGCGCGAGCAGGGCGGCGCCGGTCGACTGAAGATTTTCGTCGGCGCCGCCCCTGGCGTCGGCAAAACCTATGAAATGCTGCAGAGCGCGCACGCAAGACTCAAGGCCGGGGTCGACGTCGTGGTGGGCATCGTGGAAACGCATGGGCGGGCCGAAACGGAGGCGCTGCTTCGAGGCCTTGAAGTCATTCCGCGCAAGCGAATCGAATACAAGGGACAGTTCATCGAGGAGATGGACCTCGATGCGGTGATCGCGCGTCATCCTCAGCTGGTCATCGTCGATGAGCTGGCCCACACCAACGCCCCGGGCGGGCGTCATCCCAAACGCTATCTGGACGTCGAGGAGTTGCTCTCGCGCGGCATCGACGTCTACACCGCCGTCAATATCCAGCACATCGAAAGCCTCAACGACGTGGTCGCGCAGATCACCCATGTGCGGGTGCGCGAGACGGTCCCGGATTCGGTGTTCGACCGCGCCGACGCCATCGAATTGATCGACCTTACGCCCGACGATCTGATCCAGCGCCTGAAGGAGGGCAAGGTCTACGTTCCCAGGCAGGCCGAGCGTGCCTTGGAGCATTATTTCTCTCCAGGAAACCTGACCGCGCTGCGAGAGTTGGCACTCCGGCGTACCGCCGAGCGCGTCGACGAGCAATTGCTGACCCACATGCAGGCGAACGCGATTGCCGGCCCATGGGCCGCAGGCGAGCGCGTCCTGGTCTGTGTCAGCGACGATACGCGCGCGCCGGGGCTCGTACGCTACACCAAGCGCGTGGCCGACCGGTTGCACGCGCCATGGACCGCGATCAGCATCGAAACCCGGCGCAGCCTGCAACTGAGCGACGAGGAACGGGACCGCCTTGCGGATACCCTGCGCCTTGCGGAGGCGCTGGGCGGCGAGGCGCTCACCATTCCCGGCGTGGAGCGCCGCATCGCCGATGACATCATCAAGTTCGCGCAAGGCAACAATGTCACCCAGATCATCATCGGCAAATCGAGCCGATCCCGCCTGTTCGAGATCGTGCGCGGTTCGGTGGTCCACGATCTGGTGCGGCGGGCCGGGAACATCACCGTCAATGTCATCGCCGGAGAGGAATTTCCGCCGGGGCCGCCGCTCAACAGTCCGGTGCAGACCGCGGCGCGGGCCGAGCCGTTCAATCTGCGCCCCTACCTGATGGCGGTCCTGATCACGGCGCTCGGGCTCGCCGTGGCCGAACTGCTGCAGCCCCTGTTCAGCGTCGAGAATGTCGATCTGGTGCTGTTGACGGCGGTGGTCAGCGTCGCCGTGCGCTATGGCCTGTGGCCTTCACTGCTCGCGACCGTTGCCGCATCTCTCGCCTACAATTTCTTCTTCATGCCGCCGATCTATACGTTTACGATCACCGATCCGACCAACATCGCGGCCTTCTTTCTTTTCATGGTGATCGCGATCCTGGTTTCCAACGTTGCGGCGCGCGTGCGCACGCAGGCCGATACGGCCATCGGCCGGATCAGGATGACCGAACAGCTTTACGCCTTCAGCCGTAAGCTCGCCGGCACGGCGACGCTCGACGATGTGTTGTGGGCGACGGCCTATCAGACCGCCTTGATGTTGAAAGTGCGCGTCGTGCTGTTGCTCCCCGAAGAGGGCCTGCTTACGGTGAAGGCGGGCTATCCACCGGAAGACCAGCTCGACCAGGCCGATCTCGCCGCGGCCAACTGGGCCTGGACCAACGACCGTCCCGCCGGCAGGGGATCGGATACGCTGCCCGGCGCCAAGCGGCTGTTTCTGCCGATGCGCACCGGGCGCGGTTCGATCGGTGTGATCGGCATCGACAATGATCGGACCGGTCCTTTGCTGACGCCGGACCAGCGCCGGCTGCTGGATGCGCTGGTCGACCAGGGCGCGCTTGCCATCGAGCGGGTGTTGCTGGTGGAGGACATGGACCGGGTCAAGCGCACGATCGAATCCGAGCGGCTGCGCTCGGCATTGTTGACCTCGATCTCGCATGATCTGAAGACGCCGCTCGCCTCCGTGCTCGGCGCCGCTTCCACCATGCGCGACGTCGGAAGCGGCCTTTCCGAGCAGCAGAAGCGCGACTTGCTGGCGACCGTGATCGACGAGTCGGAGCGGCTGAATCGCTTCATCGCCAATCTCCTGGATATGACGAAACTGGAGTCCGGCGCGATCGTTCCGAACACCGCGCTGCATGATGTCGCCGAGATCGTGGGAAGTGCGCTCAGGCGCGCCGGCAAGATTCTGGGTCGGCACAGGGTTTCCCTGGAGCTGGACGCGAACTTACCGATGCTTGAGCTCGATGCCGTGCTGTTTGAGCAGGTGTTGTTCAATCTCCTGGACAATGCCGCCAAGTACTCGCCGCCGGATACCACGATCTCGATCAGGAGCCTGCGCGAGGAGGATTCCGTGTCGCTGCAGGTGGCCGATGAGGGCGAAGGCATCCCGCCGGGCGAGCTCGAGAGCGTGTTCGACAAGTTCTATCGAGTGCAGAAGACCGACCATGTGCGTCCAGGCACCGGCCTCGGGCTTGCGATTTCGCGCGGCTTCATCGAGGCGATGCACGGCAGGATCTTTGCCGCCAACCGCACCGACCGCCGTGGCGCCGTACTCACGATCCGCCTGCCCATTCCGGCGGCCGCCAAGACCCTGGACACCGCCGCATGAATGCTCCTCCGATCAAGGTTCTTGTCATTGACGACGAGCCGCCGATCCGCAAATTGCTGCGGATGGGGTTGACCACCCAGGGCTATGACATCCTGGAAGCCGCCAACGGCAAGATGGCGCTGGAATTGCTGGCGCAACACCCCGCGCTGATCATTCTCGACCTGGGCTTGCCGGACGTCCAGGGCCATGAATTGTTGCGGATGATCCGTGCCCGCGACGACAGCGTGCCGATCGTGGTGCTGTCGAGCCGGGGCGACGAGGCCGGCAAGGTGCAGGCGCTCGATCTCGGCGCCGACGATTACCTCACCAAGCCCTTCGGCATGGATGAGCTGCTGGCACGTCTGCGTGCGGCGCTGCGGCATCAATTGCAGGTCCATGGCGAGCGGCCGGTATTTCGCTGCGGCGACCTCTCGGTCGACCTCGTGCGTCGCATCGTCAAGGTCGGTGATCGTGACGTAAAACTCTCGCCGAAGGAGTATGAGCTGTTGCGCGTGCTGGTGCAGCATGCGGGCAAGGTCCTCACCCACCGCTTTCTCCTGAAGGAGCTGTGGGACGAGCTGACCGATGCGCAATACCTGCGGGTCTATGTGCGCCAGCTCAGGCAGAAGATTGAAGCCGATCCCGAGCGTCCGCAATACGTGCTGACCGAAACCGGCATCGGTTATCGCCTGCGCGCGCCCGACTAGCGCAATGCGCTTCTCTCCATGGTTGCGGATGGAACCATCGTCCGCGCGGATGATTACACCATTGAAACCGGGAGGATCATCATGGCACGGAAATATTCCAGGAAGGCGTCCGCCAAGGTCGGCCGCGCGATGAAGAAGCGCAAGACCGGTACGTTGAAGAGCGGGCGCTCTGGACGAAAGGTCCGAAGCCGCAAGCAGGCGATCGCGATCGGACTGTCCGAAGCGCGCCGCGAAGGTGCCAAGGTGCCGGGCAGAAAATCGTCGAAAAAGAAGGCGACGAAAAAGAAGACTTCGAAGAAGCGCAAGAGTGCGAAGAAGCGAAAGTCGAGCGCGTGAGGCGGCTTGGCCGACCTGCTCGGGCTTGTCCCGAACGTCCATGTCCCTTACCTTCGGCTCGCGGGAAGGCGTGGATGGCCGGCAGCCGCGCATCCGGACTTACGGGATAGACCGTGTTGCTCAGAGATCTCTCCACCTATCGCAAGAAGCGGGATTTTGAGAAAACCTCCGAGCCCTCCGGCGAGGCGAAGGTGGCGCCTTCGAAGCGTCTTCGCTTCGTGATCCAGAAGCACGCGGCAACGCGTCTGCATTACGATCTCCGATTGGAATTCGAGGGTGTCTTCAAGTCCTGGGCGGTGACCCGTGGCCCCTCGCTCGACCCGCACGACAAGCGATTGGCGGTCGAGGTGGAAGACCATCCGCTCGACTACGGCGACTTCGAGGGCACGATCCCGAAGGGCGAGTATGGCGGCGGCACCGTCATGGTATGGGACCGTGGCTATTGGGAAAGCGACGATCCGAAGCGCGGGCTCACAAAGGGTGATCTCAAGTTCACGCTCGACGGGGGCAAGCTGCATGGCAGTTGGGTGCTGGTGCGCATGCGCAGCGACCGGACCGGCGGCAAGCGCACCAACTGGCTGCTGATCAAGCATCGCGACGAGTTCGCGCGGGAAGGCGACGACATCCTGCAGGAGGATCGTTCGGTGGCCTCGGGCAGGACCATGGACCAGATCACGCAAGGAAAGGGCAGGGCACCGAAACCATTCATGACGGCAAGGAACGCGCGCGGCAAGGCGGATGCCGTATGGCATTCCAATCGCGGCGAGGCCGCCGCCACGCGTCCCGCGACCAAGGCGGCCACGAAGGCCACGAAGGTCTCGGACATGCCCGACTTCGTCGCGCCGGAGCTCTGTACCCCGGTCGATCATCCGCCGAGCGGCGAAGGCTGGGTCCATGAGGTCAAGTTCGACGGCTACCGCGTGCAGATGCGGGTCGAGGAGGGCGAGGCCACCTTGAAGACGCGCAAGGGGCTGGACTGGACCGACAAGTTCGGGGCAATCGCCAAAGAAGCGAGTACGCTGCCCGATGTCATGATCGACGGCGAGATCGTGGCGCTCAATTCCGAAGGCGTGCCGGATTTTTCCGCCCTGCAAGCAGCGATCTCGGACGGCAAGACCGACAGGCTGATCTTCTTCGCTTTCGATCTTCTGTTTGCCGAGGGCATGGACCTGCGCCGCCTGCCGCTTGCCGAGCGCAAGGCAAGGCTGAAGCAGCTCCTGCAGGCACGGCCCAAGTCCAAGGGAAGATGCATTCGCTACGTCGAACATTTGGAGGCCGACGGCGAAGCCGTGATGGAGTCGGCGCGAAAGCTGTCGATGGAAGGCGTCGTTTCCAAGAAGCTTGCCGCACCCTATCGTTCCGGCCGCTCGGAGAGCTGGACCAAGGCCAAAGCGAGGCCCGGACATGAGGTCGTGCTCGGGGGCTACAAGACCACCAACGGCAAATTCCGTTCGCTGCTCGCCGGCGTCCATCGCGACGATCATCTCGTCTATGTTGGGACGGTCGGCACCGGCTTCGGACAGGACACGGTCAAGCGCATCATGCCGGCGTTGAAAGCCGCGGCCTCGACCGACAGCCCGTTCAGCGGCAAGAATGCGCCGCGCAAGACGCGCGACGTGCATTGGCTGAAACCGGAGCTCGTCGCCGAGATCGAATTTGCCGGATGGACCGGCGACCGCAATATCAGGCAGGCATCGTTCAAGGGATTGCGGCAGGACAAGCCGGCGGCCGAGGTCAAGGCGGAGGAGCCGGTCATGACCAAGGTCGCAAGGCCGGTCGCGAAGGCAAGCGCAAGATCGCGCTCAGCGGCGGCGCCCGTGCGAGCCAAATCCTCGGACGGCAAGTCCGCGCAAGTGCTCGGCGTGGTGATCTCAAAACCCGACAAGGAGCTGTGGCCGGACGGCGGCGACGGCAAGCCCGTGACCAAGCTCGACCTCGCCCGCTACTTCGAGGCCGTCGGCGAATGGCTGATGCCGCACATCAAGGGGCGCCCCTGTTCGATCATTCGCGGGCCGGATGGCATTCATGGCGAATGTTTCTTCCAGCGCCATGCGATGCAGGGCACGCCGAAATATCTCGAGCTCGCGAAAGTCTCCGGGGATCGAAAACCGTATCTGCAGATCGACCGGATCGAGGGCCTGGCCGCGGCGGCGCAGATTGGCGGGCTCGAACTGCATCCGTGGAATTGTGCGCCCTACGCCTATGACACGCCGGGCCGGCTGGTGTTCGATCTCGACCCGGCCCCCGACGTCGATTTCGCCGAAGTGGTCGCGGCAGCGAAGGAGATGCGGCAGCGCCTTCTCGATGTCGGCATGGAAAGCTTTTGCAAGACCACGGGCGGCAAGGGCCTGCATGTGGTGGTGCCGCTGCTCTACGGCGCAAGGGACAAGGTGAGCTGGAAGGAAGCCAAGACCTTTGCGCAAGGCATTTGCCGGTGGATGGCCCAGGATGCACCCGAGCGCTATCTGCTCAACATGTCGAAGCAGCTGCGCAAGGGAAAGATCTTTCTCGATTATCTGCGTAACGACCGCATGTCGACTGCAGTTGCGCCTCTCTCGCCGCGGGCGCGCGAGGGCGCGACCGTTTCGATGCCGCTGACCTGGGCCCAGGTGAAAAGCGACCTCGATCCGAAGCGTTACACCATGCGTAGCGCGCCGGCGCTGCTCGCCAGAAGCATGGCATGGCGGGGCTATGACGACGCCGCGTCTTCGATCAAGGCCGCGGCCGGGAAGCTGGCCGAGAAGGCGCGCTGATCTGCGCCGCGCGCGTGAGCGAACCGGAGACGGAGGAGGCCATGTCTGCACCGCTCATCGTGTCCATCCCGCATCAGCTCGGCCGCGAGGAGGCGACGCGCCGCCTCAAGGGAGGGCTGACGCGCGCCGCCGGGAACTTTCCGGTGTTGAAGGTCGATGAAGAACGCTGGGATGGCGACCACATGGTCTTTCGCGTGCGCGCGCTCGGGCAGGCTGCCTCCGGTCAGATCGACGTCGCTGACGATCACGTCCGCCTGGAGGTGATGCTGCCCGTCCTGCTGCAGCGCTTTGCACAAGCGGCCCAGGCCGCGATCCGACGCAGCGGCCAATTGTTGCTGACCAAGAAAAGCTGAGAACGCGGCTCTTGATGTCGCGCTGCGGCAACGAAAAATCGCCGCTCGCATCACGATCTCAGCTTCTTGTTAACCCGAACGTCCGGAATATCCGTATTGCGGAGGGAGGGAACCGACCCGGAGTCGGCACGACATCCGCAAGGCCGCCCGGCCGTCGATCCCGGGCGGCTTTTGTTTCTCAATCATAGGCGCGATTGGCCTCAAATCGAAGTTCAGGAGCGGCCCATGAAGGCGAGAACCGAGCGGGGCGGCGCCTTGGTGTCCGCGCTCGAAACGAAATCGGCTGCGGTCTGTTTGCCCTCGGTCGTATTGAGGACCTGTCGCCAGCTCTTGTATTCGGCCATTTTCGGCAGCTTGAACGCAATCTCTTCCGGGGCGGCATTGAGCACGACAAAGATCGGCGGCTGCCCTTGTTCCAGAGGGCCGAGGACGTAGGCGAGAAAGCGGCTTTCCGGAAACTTCCAGTCCGCCTCCGTCATTTCTTCGGCGTCAGGCCGCAGCCACAGCACGCCATAGGAGCCGTCGGAGCGCCGGCCGTCGAGCCAGCGCCGGTCGCGGATTTGCGGAAAGCTCCGGCGCATCTCCGTCATGTAGCCGATGAAATCCGTCAGATCTTCGCCCTCGTGGGACAGCCCCACCCAGCCCACCCCGCCCAACTAGTTGTGCGGGCAGTAGACGTTTTTTTTGGCGGCGTGGGTATTGCCGACCACGTCGCCGGCCACGAT
>CAYVVB010000125.1:0-13325 GCA_964454955.1 uncultured Bradyrhizobium sp.
TCGTCATTCGCCCAGGCGCCGCCGGTGGTCAGCGCCGCGACGGAGCCAAGAAAGGTTGCTAGCAGCTCCTTGCGCATATCGAATCCTCCCTAGTTTCATCTATTGCAATGAACGTGTGCTGCCACTGGGCTTGATGCGTCCAGTGCCTGTTCGTGCAGTGGGGCGTTCGAAGCGTTTTCCGGATTCTGGATCTGATCTGGAGAAGACATGAGCGAAGGCCCCGCATCGACATCCACACGGAGGCGGCTTGCCTCCGATCTGGGCGTCGGTGGCCTGCCTATATGGGGACCAAGAACGATGCTGCCACGAATGTTTCCTCCTGAGGTGCGTTCGGGTCCGCCGTGACGGCCCACTCGCTTTTTGGTTGGCTGCCATCTTCCCTAGCGGCTCGAAAGGGCGGAAACTTGTCCAAGAGCGAAACCGGTTTGCTCAAGAGTGAAACCCGACGAAAATTTTCGCGGGCGGTTCGCCGCATTGCATTCAATGCTGCGGAGCATCAATTGGCGGGACGTTCCGCGCCTCGACACTTTGATGTTTTCCTTGACGACGCAGCAACTAAGTCGGAGGATTGACAAGGGGATGTCATAAGGAATGCACTTTAAACTTTATTGATCGCCTCAAGCTGAGACGACTAAACCCTGATCGAGTCGTCTCGCCGCAAGAGTCACGTTGATTCAAGCCGGTGGCTGGAAATGTCCTGTGCAGTCCGCTCACTCAGCACTTCCGGATTGGGGCCGAAGCAGCAGGTCCAATGTTGGTCAGATGCGTTGACCGATCTCTGCGGTCGATTTGACATCGATCCGCTGAAGGCATCTTCGCTGGAGGCGCGGATCAACTATACGACCGTATCGCGCCTGAAGCTCTGCCAGATCGAGGCGAGCCAGCACCGGATTGCTCATACCGATTGGCGGATCAGGTCGACGGAACATCCGTATATCAAGATCCTGTTTCAGACGGTCGGGGTTTCCTATTTCGAGCAGGACGGCCGCCGCATGGAGATCACGCCCGGAGACTGCCTCGCCTACGACGTTTCGTGCCCGCATACGATCACCAGCCCGGCCTTGACCCGGCACGAGGTCGTCATCGTGCCCAAGGAGTTGCTGCGGGAACGCGGCTTCCACTCGGACAAGATGGCGGCGTGCAAGCTTTCTTCGCGGGCCGGCACCGGCCGGATCGCGCACGAGTTTGTGCATGCCGCGTTCGATGAGGCGACAAGGCTGTCGCCGAACAGCGCGGCCGGCGTCGCCGACTCCCTGATCGATCTCCTGCTGTTGCCGCTTCGCGAGGTGGATACGATGTTCGATCGGGTCGGTCCGGAAGCGATGTATATCCGGGCTCAGGCTTTCATCCGCGAACATTTGCGCGATCCTGACCTCTGCATTGACCAGATCTCCGCTGCGCTAGGTTGCACCAAGCGCTATCTCCACATGCTGTTCAGCGAGAGAGGCATGACCGTCAGCGACTATATCTGGCGGGCGAGGTTGCAGAATTGCAGGCAGGAACTGGAGACGCACTGCGGAAAGACGATCACAGACGTCGCATTTTCCTGGGGCTTCTCGAGCTCCTCGCATTTCAGCCGCGTCTTCCGAAAGTATTTTGGCGTTGTCCCGTCATCAATCCACAAGGCGCAGCCCGGCGGCTCTGCCCGGAACTGAGCCCGTGTGATCGGCCGGACGTTTCGATTGTATCATTCCGTTCTAGGAGCCAGTTTGAGCGCAGGCGCTTGGCCGCGGCTTGGCCCCGCGCTTGTTGATCGGCACGTTGCAATTGTCGATCCGTTGCTCGTCCGTCCACTTCCGCCCCAGACGCTCCTTTCCGGTCAGCGTCGCCGGCTCCTCAGGGGATGAGGTTGTCCGCGTCGGTAGATTGAGCTGCCTGTCTTGTGCAGATGCAGAGGTGGCGATGGCGATGGCGATAAGGGACGTGAGCAGTCTCCGGCCGAAGGAATCCATTGGCGGCTCCGTTAGAGCTGTTTCCTCGAAGGATACGAACGCCGGCGACCAGCGAACAAAATCTGGCTTCGCTTTGCCACCCGAAACCCGCCGCTCGCGAATCCGAACGAGGAGGAACGCCGGACCGTAAGGAATTGAATTCGCATGCGCAGTTGGTGCTATGCGGAGCTGAAGCTCCCATGGGCCTGCGGCCACCGGTAATCTTGCGTCGAATCTGCGACGTCAAGGCTGCACTTGCTTTAGGTTCGAGGCGGTTCTACCTTTGAGTTCGGCGCAATTGCGCCGAGATATGGACCAACGTACTTGGGAGGACCCGCGAATGACCTGGAAGACTCCGAAGATTGTCGAAGTGCCGGTGGGCATGGAAATCAACATGTACGCCTGCGCAGCTCGTAAATAGACCGTTTACAGCGATCTGCCCGGCTCGACACCGAGCCGTGGCAGACGCCTCGGAGGACCCTCAGCACCAATCATCAAGTCCCAGGCCGCTGGGCGTGATCATGAGGCTCAACTCCACGAATATTCCTGCACATCAAGAAATCCGCGCTCTTGCGTTGCGACCGACAAGCTGCCGGAGATCATTTGCCGCAGACTCCTTTGCTATCGGACAGCGATGCTGTCATTTCCTTTGAAGATTTTTGTGTGGAACCCCATTTTCACAAGACTAACCGGAACGGTCGCGTGTCTTTGCGCGCTGGCGAATGGCGCCTCCGCTGAAAGCATCGACACCGAACATCTGTTTGGCTTCATGATCGGCTCTGACGTTGGCGAGGTCGGTGATCGCGAACTTCAGAGCGAAACAACCGGGCGATTTGTCAAGAATGCCGGTCACTATCAAGCAGTCGACCAGCAGCTTGAAATCGAGTCCGTGCCGGTGCCGAATTTTCGGGTCGAACTGGGAAGTACGTTTTCGTTCCATCACATTGCGGGCGTTCCGGGTTTCGCTGATCGCGACCAATTGGGCTGGCAGGGCATTTCCGCCGACTTCCGCTTCCGATTTCTGGATCGAGAGACGTCTCCGTTTGGCCTCACGCTGGCCGTGGAGGGGCACGCTGGACGGGTCGATGAGGTCACTGGCGCGACTGTCCGCAACTACGGAACGGATGTCATTCTGGCGCTCGAGCGAGAAGTCATTCCCAGCATTGCAGTCGCGGCGGTCAACCTGATCTATCAGCCGGATTGGACCCGCATCGTTGCCACGGGAACCGCAGCCCAGGAATCGACTGTCGGCGCGGCCTTCGGAACCATGGTGCAAGTGCGATCCGGCTTGTTTCTTGGCGGCGAGGTGCGCTACTTGCGGAATTATGAGGGGATCGGCCTGCAGGAATTTGCGGGTCAGGCCCTCTTTGTCGGGCCCGTAGCGTATATTCAGCTCTCGGATAGTTCCCGAGTGACTGCGACGTGGAGCGTTCAGGCGTGGGGTCACGCGGCCGGAACGAATGCTGCTGTCGATCTCGTCAATTTCGAGCGTCACCAGGCTCGGCTGGTTTTCGGCGTAAATTTTTAGGCATCACGATTGGCCATCAGGAATTTCCGCGGTGCACTTGAAACCGGGGCCGGTCAATTCGCGTAGTTGAAGGTGTTACTGCTTCAATGAAACCAATGCTGGAACATTAGGCATGGATACGATCAACCTGGTCCTCACGGTATGTGCCGTGTTGTCGCCCACGAGCTGTGAAGAAACGAGTTTACCCCTCTCCTGGAACGGTTCGCTGGCGCAATGCGCCATGGCTGCGCCGCCTTATATCGCTCAATGGGTGGGAGAGCATCCGAAGTGGACGGCTGTCAAATGGCGCTGCGAATATCCGCATTCGCATGACAGGGCAGAAGAGGGCGGGGCGAGGTCGGCCGGCTGAGCGCTGTGCGGTGCCAGCCACGTCACTTGGTGCAATCTTTCAGATCCTTGTCCGCAATTGAAAATACCGCATCCGCTTTGATCTCGATGTCCCGGACGATGCACTGCCTGGAATCCGGATAGGTGACCTTGGCGTCGTAACGTCCGGGCTCGACGTTGGTGATGCGCAGGCGTTCATCGTGGTCGACTTCCTTGTCCTTGTCGTTCAGGGTCTGGTTGGCACCCCACTCGTTCTTGCCGGCCGGAGACAGCTGAAAGCCGGAAATGGTCGAGGTGGTCAGATTCCATAACCGGATGCCTTTCCCCTGTGCGAGCAGTACATCGGTGCTCGCCAACAACAGCGCGGTCGAAACCACAACAAATCTCACGGCCGGACCCTCCCAAGGCAAACGCTTCCATCATTCCCTGACGAGATGCTCGCGTCATTTTTTGTCTCTCTAACACGCGCGTGCGTCATCGCCTATCAGGTACGAGCGCCATTGGTCCGCCTCACGATCTCTGCCTTGATCGCGGCGATTTCGGCTTCACCACGCGCGCTGCGCGGCGTGGGTACCGACAGCTCGGCGATGATCCTTGCCGGCCGGGACGACAACAGGAACAGGCGATCGCCGAGACGAACAGCATCATCCAGATTGTGGGTGACCAATATTGTCATGATCGAGCGGCTTGCCACCAACGTTGCGATCTCCTCGCGCAGACGAGCCGCGAGGGTATCGTCGAGCGAGGCAAATGGCTCGTCAAGGATCAGGAAATCCGGCTCGACGGCGAAGGCGCGGGCAAGGGCGACCCGCCGCGCGAGCCCAAGTGACAGCTCGCCTGGGAAATGGCTGCGATGTGCGCTCAGTTCCAGAACTGCAAACAACGCCGCGAGCTTCGCTTCGTCGGCCAGCGGTGCGGCAAGTCGTACATTGTCGTCGACCGACCGCCAGGGCAGGAGCCGCGGCTCCTGAAACACCATGCCGATCCGCGCGTCTTGCGGGCGCAAAACGGTCCCCTCGAAGCTGTGGTCGAGGCCGGTGAGGATCCGAAGCAGGGTGCTCTTGCCGCAACCGGATGGGCCGACCAAAACAGCGACCTCACCGGATTGAAGCGAAAACCTGATCCCGTCCAGCACCTCGTGCCGCTTGCCCGATGCGCTCTTGAACGCCTTGGCTGTGATATCGACTTCAAGCCGCACGGAGCCGCCACCGAGTTACCCTCGATTCGAAGGGCTGCACCAAGGCTGTTTCTATGAGGAGCACGACGGCCGCAAAGCTCAGTGCGTAGGCGAGCAGGCGGGGGGTGTCGAACAACTGGAACGCCACGCCGATTTCGAAACCCACGCCATTGGGACGCCCAAGCAATTCCGCGACCAGCACGATCTTCCAGACCAGCGAGAGTCCCGATCGCGCGGCGGCTGCGATGTAGGGCGCAAGCTGCGGCAGGATAATGTGCCGAAAGGCTTTCCAGCGCGGGATGGCAAACACTTTCGCCATTTCGTCGAGCGATGCATCGAGAGCGCGCGTGCCCTCGCGCAAGGTAACGACGGCTGCGGGAAGCTTGTTGATCGCAATTGCCGCAATGGCGGCGACCTCCGTCAGTCCGGCCCAGATATACGCCAGGACGATCACGACCAGCGCCGGCAGGTTGAGGAGCAGGATCAGCCAGGGATCGCCGAGGCGGTTGGCGAGGCGAACCCGGCCCATCAGGTAGCCGATGGCAACGCCGAGCGTCATCGCCAGCGTGAAGGAGAGCGCAACTCGCGCCAATGTTGCTCCGAGGTTGAGGAACAAGGCGCCGGAGTGGGCCTCGATCATCATCGCTTTCATGACAGCAGGAGGCGCAGGGAGCTTCGAGCTGTCGGCGAGCAGAGCCGCGATCCACCACGTGGTGAGAAAGACGGCAAATGACAGCAGACGCAGCACCTTACTCTCCGGCGCTCAGGCGATAAAAGGTACCTGGGTCGAGTTCTGGCGCAGGCCCGACGAGATCGGGACCGCCAATTTTGGCCAGCACGCGATAGAGAATACGCGCATCCTTTTCTTCATCGTCGACCGGACGGCGTGGAATTCCTTCCCGATAGCGATCACGATAGGCGTGCAGCGTTGCGCCATCGGCCGCACCCGTCAAGCGCGCGATGCCTTCCCATTCGGGGTCCGAGGCTGCCAGGATCTCCTTTGCCTTGCGCGTCATGCCTATAAAGCGTGCGAGCGCATCCCGATTGGCGTTGCCCCATGCTTCATCGAATACATAGCCCAGCATCGCGACGGGCCCCTTTGCTCCAAACTTCGTCACCAGATCCTGGGTCGTTGCGATGCGGCGAAACCCTTTCTCCTCCAGCGCCGCACAGAAATTCCAATAATTGACGGTTGCGTCCATATCGCCGCTGAGCATCTGCGCCGCGATCAGCGGAGCTGCTCCGTAAACGATTGTCGACTGGGATTTCAGATCGATGCCGAGTTGTTGCAGGGACGCTTGCAGAAGCAGCCAGTTCTTGTCGAGCGGGCCGCCGGCGATTGCGAGCTTGCGGCCCTTCAGATCGGCCAGCGTCCGGATCGAGGAGGAGTTCGGTACCATGATGGCGCCGAGCGCGCTGGAATAGGGATAGAAGGTCAGATTGGCGCCGAGGGCGCGCTCGCGCGAAACCCACAGCCAGTCGGAGATCATGATATCGGCACTGCCGGAGCGAAGCGCGATCTTGCCGGCTTCCGGGCTTGCGAGTTCTTGAACCTGAAGCGAGAGATCGGCTTGCTTGTCGAGACCATGTGCGCGGATGATGGCAAGTTCCCATGCAAATGTGCCGGTTTTCTGCACTGCAATGCGAATGGTCTGCGCGCCCCAGCATGCACTGGCCTGGGCGGCAGCAAGGGCGGCAGCGATGATGAGCGTGCGAATCAATCCTGTCATTGCCAGGCGAGCCGTTTCCTCGAAGGTCTTCTTTTCAATGCGACAGTGATAGCATAACTTCAAATTTGAGCGGAGGAAGGCTAATGACGCATAGCTCACGGGTACGGCTTATTGTCGCGGCAATGGCCATGCTTGCGGCGACCATGGCGGTCGCATATGCGGAAGGGATCAACGATTATCCGACGTCCGCGCGGTCCGAGTATGTGTTCGGCTGTTTGAAGGCCAATGGCGAGACGCGGCAGGCTATCGAACAATGCTCCTGCTCGATCGACATCATCGCCTCGCTGTTGCCGTATGACAGGTATGTCACGGCCGAGACCGTCTTGAGCATGTCGCAGGTGCGGGGAAACCTGGGCGGAGAGTTTCGCTCGTCCGAGCAGGCGGCAGGTGCGGTGAACGATCTACGGCGCGCTCAGGCAGAGGCGGAAGTCAGGTGCTTCTAAGAGTGTAGTACTTTCGATTGAGATAAGTCCGGCGGCCGATACGCTCCGCCTCACCTCCCGAAAGGTGAAGAGATCAAGTTCCGGAATCGTCGAGCTTCCATTCCTTCCGGAAAACGTGGCCTGCCGTATCCTTCGCCTCCGCACGGAAATGCTTCGCGCCGTTTGAGACGTAGGTGAAGCGAATATTCGGGTCCTCGGAAATGGAAATTCCGCCCTCCATCGCCAGAACGGGGCTGTCGTCCTGCCACAGCCGCAACTCGTTTACGAAAAAGGCCGGAATGTAGAGCTGCGTCAGCTGATCCATCTGCAGGCCGGAATTGTTGGGGTGGCCGATCATGATCTGCGCCTCGCGCCTGCCGTCCCCAGACCCTTGCTCCGGCCTGGCGAACTGCCGGTACTTCATTTGGCCAAGGTGGTTTTGGGCCTCGTCGGCATTCTTGGAGGCGGGGGCCGAGCAGCCCCCGGAGGCTTTGACGAAGGTCTTGGTCATGTAGAGCTTGCCGTCGCTCAGCTCGGCCACGGCGTGCACGTCGGTATAGTTGTTGACGCGAACTCGCGTCGAGATCTCGGAGACATGCGCATCAGGCCCCAATTCGAATTTAGCGGCCATGGGAGCGGGGTTCTGGTCGATGACCAGGGTAATCGTCACCACGCGCCGGCTGTCGTTGGGCGCGAGCTTGGTCCGCAAGGTTACGGGGACGATCGCCGCATCCTCGGCGCGGTAAGGCATCTCGATTGTGATGACATCGCTGCCGTCGTTCATCGGGCGATTGCTGAAAATGTCCTGCACCAGACCGGGCCATGGATCATAGCCCTCCGTGCTCCCTGCCGGGGCGGCGTAGGCGCCGATCAAGCCGCCCATGACGCCGGCGATGCCAAGCAGACGCAAATGATGTCCGAGCATGACTGGACCCTCGCAATGCTGGAAGAACAATATACGCCATTGCGGACCCTATTCCCATTCAATTTCCGAAAATGCTGCGGTCGCGTTACGTGCATTGTAATCGTCGAACAATGACCAGTGGGATCGTTCGGAGGCCGCAGCTTTGCTGGCGGCAGCCGCGATAGGATCGCCGCGGGTAACGAGCGTACGAACGTCCGAGGCCAGCGTCTCGAAATAGCGGCGCTCATCGGCCAGTGCCGCCGGCCACGCGCTGACGGGCCCGTGGCCGGGAACAACGCGCTGCGCCGGCAGGCCGCGGAGCTTGTCAATCGTTGCCAGAAAGCCGCGCAAATTCCCGTCAAGGACCGGAACATGCGTGAGAAATACCAGATCTCCCGCGAACAGCGTTCCGCTTTGCTTGTCGAAAACGGTGAGGTCGCTGTCGGTATGTGCTGGCGGCCACGCTCGCAGCGTGAGGGTCCGTGAACCCAGATCGAGTTCTAGCGTGTCTTCGACAAGCAGCGTCGGCGGGATTAGCTGCACTTCGTCGATCAGTTCGTCACCCATGATCCGGCGAAAGGCCTCGAGATAGAAAGGCCCGTGGGTTGCCAGCGTCCTTGGCAGATTCTTGTGACCGACAAAGATAGTGCCATCGCCGGCGAAAGCCGCGTTTCCGAAGACATGGTCGGGGTGACCATGAGTGTTGATGACGTATTTGATGGGCTTGTCAGTGCGGCTGCGAATGGACGCAAGCAGCTGCCGTGCCTCCCGCATGCTGCCACCCGTATCGATCACCGCAACCGCGGTGGTACCAATGACGAATCCAATATTGGCGATGTCGCCTGCGTTCTCCTTCGTCATCAACGCGATCGCTCCTTCGTGGACATAAACGCCGGGAGCAATTTCTTCGACGGGCAGCTCTTGTTGCTGCGCCCGCGGCGATGTCGATGCACAGAGCAGGGCAAGCGAAGCAAGGACCAAAAGACGCCAGATCATGGTTCCGTCTCCGTTTCGCCACGAAACAATGTCGACGCTTCGTGATCCGTCGCGACAGTAGTTGCATCGCAGCACGCAGAACAATCGATCACGCGGATTATCCCGTTGCACGCTCCAGTGCGGCAGCATAGCATTTTGCACCAATTCGCAACGTTCGCCGATATCATCTGGAGGTTTGCACCGATGCGCGGGCCAGGACTGCAACAATCTTCGGCTGAGGCGCTGCAGGGCTGGCTGCGCATTTCGTTGTTCGCGACGCTTGGTCTGCTTGGCAGTCTGGACGTCTCGCGCGCCCAGATGAATGAAAGCGGCGATCTGTCTATCGAATTGGTCGATCCGAAGGTCCTGAGAGTGTGCGCTGATCCGCGCAACATGCCGTTTTCGAACGAGAAGGGCGAGGGATTCGAAAACAAGATCGCCGAGCTGTTTGCCGAAAAACTGCAGAAGAAGCTCGACTACACGTACTATCCCGGGGCGACCGGTTTCGTCCGGAATACGCTTGGAGCCCATCGCTGCGACGTCATCTTAGGGTTTCCACAAGGAGATGATCTCGCGCAGGGCACCAATCCCTACTACCGCACGGCCTACGCCATCATCACCAAGCAGGGCAGCGGTCTGGAAGACGTAACAGCGCTGGATGATCCACGTTTGAAGGACAAGCATATCGGGATCGTTGCCGGCACCCCGCCCGCGACCGACATGGCGGTGGACGGCTTGATGGCAAATGCAAAGCCTTACCCGTTGATGATCGATACGCGGGTCGATTCATCGGCGGAAGCGATGGTCAATGATCTTACCTCCGGCACCATCGATGCAGGCGTTCTGTGGGGGCCGATGGCAGGTTTCTACGCCAGGAAGGCCAATCCTGCGCTTCATGTCACGCCTCTGGTCAAGGAAAAGACGGGACCCAAGCTCGTCTATCGCGTCGGCATGGGCGTCAGGCCCGCTGACCAGAATTGGAAGCGGCAGCTCAACCGCCTGATCCAGGAAAACCAGGGGGCAATCAATAAGATCCTGCTCGACTTCGGCGTCCCCTTACTCGACGAGAACGATCAGCCGATCAGTGCGGAGGCAGCGACAAAGTCGCCATGAGAGGAGCGCTGGTCTCGATGGCCGCCATCTCCTTTGCGTTCGCCGCGTTCGCGCAACAGGTCGTTCCTGAGCCCGACGATTACCGAATGGCCGATTACCGAGCGCCGGTGCCTGCGACGCTGGCGGGGGCACGCGTGCTGACGACCGCAGAGGCGGAGGCAATCTGGCGTGGGAAGACGGGCGTCTTCATCGACGTGCTGCCGCGCCCACCGAAGCCGAAAAACCTGCCCGCAGGCACGGTCTGGCGCGACAAGCCGCGCTTCAATATCCCCGGCAGCGTTTGGCTGCCCGACACGGGTTACGGAAGACTGGCGTCGGCGACCGAAGATTACTTGCGGCGCGGCCTTGCGCGCGCTTCTGATGGCAACAGGGCTGCGCTCCTCGTGATCTATTGCCAAGCCGATTGCTGGATGTCTTGGAATGCTGCGAAGCGGACCCTGTCGTACGGATATTCCAACGTGGCCTGGTATCCGCAAGGAACGGACGGCTGGGAGCGCGCCAACCTGCCGGTCGCGGCAGCGCAACCCGAGCCGCGACCGGATGAGGAGACGCCACCTGCGCGATAGAGCATCATCTGGGAAAACGCGTATCAGCTCTCCGAAAGGTATGCCCGGGCTCGGCTCGGGGGCATAATCAACAAGAGCCAAAAGCGCGATGACGGTCGAACCTGAGCCCATCGCGCTTTAGCCGCAATTGCGTCACCGTTTTTGCAGCTTGGTGATCGTCTTCACGCCGTCTCCGGTGCTTGAGAAGGCAACCCTGTCGCCGGCATGGACCGCGTCGAGCAGCTTGCCGTCCTGCACCTTATATTGCTCGATCGGACCTTTGTACTGCTCGGCCGGAGCTTTGGTGCTTGCTCCGACGGTGGTGTCCTGGACCTGTTGGATGGCAATCGTGCCATTCAGCCTGTCGATCATGGTGATCATCCCCGTTGTGTCTTGAGCCAGGGCCGGACACATCAGGATGTTGATGGCCAAGGCATTCGCCAGGACGGTCCTTGCTATTCTCATCGAGGCCTCCGATTTTGCGCTCGTGGCACAAGAGAGGAGAAATCGATTTGTTCCCGCGGAACCGCGGGTGCTATTCCATCTCTTGCTGGATTGCGCGGCCAAGCGCGAATAGCCGCTGGTCGATCGCAGTGGGCACCTCGCAGACATACTTTACCACGCGCCGCCGATCCTCGAATATCCGCGTTTCCCAGAGCAACTGATTGCTGAGCTCGTCGATCTTCTGTTGATCAGGGGGCGACGCGCCCTGCAACCCCTGCAGCGCAATGGTATCGTCGCGGATCTTCTCGGCTGCTTCGCGCTGCCTGCGGGTCACCCGCTCGAGTCCGCTCATGACCGATGAGCGCTCGGCATTGAGGTTGTCGAATAGTCCGGCAAAGAGAAGCTTGCCGGCGGTGACCTTATCGGAGGCCGCGCCCGCAAGGAATTCTTTGATTTCCTTTTCGGCTTCATCGACGGGAGTGCGCCTCGCGGCCAGCCTCGTCACGAGCGCGCTGACCTTGGCGTCGTCTTTCCATTTGTTCTGGACGTCGTCCAGCGATGGTCCGGCCCACACCGCAGGCAGCGATATCTCCGGCACCTTAGCCTGGGCGCACGGCCAATCCGGGTAGCGGGGATCGGCCGCGAAACAGAGTTCGGTTGACGCTGCAAGTGCAAGCAGTGCGGCTATGACAGTGTGTCCATTCATGTCTCGCCTCCAGCAGGCCCACGCCGACTGAAGCCGCGCGAGGGATCATAGGCCAGGATTGCGCCGATCATGAACGCTGCCGTGCAGCCGGCGACAACCGCGAGCGAAACCCAGTTGATCTTTCCGTAAAGCGCAAAGCGGATCAGTTCGACCGCATGGGTGAACGGGTTCGCCTGGCACACATAATAGAGCATCGGGCTGCCTTCCTGCACGCGCCACAGAGGATAAAGCGCGGATGAGGCGAAGAACATCGGGAAGATCACGAAGTTCATCACGCCGGCGAAATTCTCGAGCTGCTTGATTCCGGAGGAAATCAGCATGCCGAGCGCGCCCAACATCAGCCCCGAGAGGATCAGCGCCGGAAGGACCGTAAGATAGCCGGTCGGCGGCGGCACGATGTCCCAGAACCATGCAATCAGCAGGAAGGCATAGACCTGCAGCAGCGAAACGGCAGTCCCGGCCAGCAGCTTGCAGAACAGCAGGTACCAGCGCGGCAGCGGGCTCACCAGCAGCGTGCGCATGTTACCCATCTCGCGGTCATAGACCATCGAGAGCGAGGATTGCATGCCGTTGAACAGCTGGATCATCGCGATCAGCCCCGGCGTAATGTAGACCTCGTAAAGGATATAGGTTTCGTAGGGCGGGATGATAGATATCCCGAGCACCTGCCGGAAGCCGGCGGCGAAGATGAACAGCCACACCAGGGGCCGGACCAGAGCGGAGATGAATCGCTCGCGCTGATGCAGGAAGCGCAGGCCCTCGCGCCACACGATGCCGGTGAGACAAGTGGCATATTCCGCGAGGGTGAATCCCCTTGGGCCGTCGGTGACTGTCGTTGCCGTCACGGCTCGATCCCTCCGGGCGCTGCAGCTTGAGTCAGGCGCATGAACGCGGAATGGACATCATGACCGCCCACGTCGCTGATCACATCGGCGACGCGCCCGTGTGCCAGCATTCGGCCCAGATGCAGGACGACGAGATCGTCGCTTGCGATGATCTCGTCGAACAAATGAGTGGCCCACAGCACGCCGATCCCCTGTTCGGTGACGAGTTGCCGGACGTGGCCGAGGATGTCTGCGCGCGCCTTGACGTCGAGTCCGACCGTCGGTTCGTCAAGCAGCAGCAGGCGCGGCCGGTGCAGAAGAGCGCGGGCAATTTCAAGCCTTCGCATCTGGCCGCCGGAGAGGTCGCGCACCTTGCTGCCGGCGCGGTCGGCAAGACCGATGCGCGTGAGAATTTCGACGCTGCGTTGGCTCGCGTCGCGCCGCCCGATCCCGTGCAGGGCAGCGTGATAAAGCAGGTTCTGTTTGACGGAAAGATCGAGATCGAGCGTGCGCGGCTGAAACACCACACCCATCAGCCGCAAGGCCTGACTGGGCTCGCGGCCGATGTCATGGCCGAAAATGGCGATGCTGCCGGCCTGGATTCCGACCAAGCGTGTTACCAGCGAGATCAGCGTGCTCTTGCCCGCGCCGTTCAGCCCGCGCAGCGCTGTGAAGCTTGCCGGCGCGACGTTGAAGTTG